>NZ_QTPU01000004.1:0-302634 GCF_003857805.1 Burkholderia sp. Bp9099 | reverse complement strand
ATGATGCCGAGAATGCCGTACACCATCGTGTAACCCAACGCGATGATGGCGTACACACTGCCGAGCACCAGCCCGTTGAGGATCTGCTGGACGAAAATATCCATTTAAAGCTCCTTGGCCCATGCTGCCGGAGGACGTTGCGCCCCGCGGGTAAGCGAGGAATCGCGCCTTCTCGGCGACACTGCGGGTACTAGTCGATACCGGTAAGGGTGGATCGCCCCGGCGCGCGCCGCCCGGCCTGTACGGCCGGACCTGCCGCCGGAACGGATACAGAAACGACACCGCACTGTTCCGGTGCCATCATGAGTCCCGTCGCTAAATCGTCACGACATCGAGGACGGTGTACTTGGCCTCCTTGAAGTCGTAGGGCAGCGTGCCGCAACGGCCGGTGTCCGGTTGCCCGAACGCCATGCCTTTTTCCGTCCGGGCCGGGGCGAACCCCGTGTCCGGGCAGATCAGGTTCCGCGCCGCGTCGCCCGCGGGCTCGACCACCTTGACGGCGCACATGCCGATGTCGCCAAGGGTTTGCGCTCCGATGCCGGACGCCGTCGCCTGCGGTGCAAGCGGGCCGTCCGCCGCCGCCCGCGCGGCGCCCGAACCGGCATCGCGAAGGTGGCGCCCGACTTTCGTCAGGACTGCGTCGGAATCCGTGAAACGAAGCAGACCGCCCGCCGCGACGCGATGGGTCGCGGCGACACGCTGTTTCGTCGAATCGAAATGAAAGGGAATCAGTGACATCTGCACGTCGCCTGCGTTGCCCCGAAACCCGGGCGCCCGCCGTGCGGCGCGCCCTGCTGCTGCCGCATCATGGCCGGCGGCTCGTTGTCGGGCAATCAGCTTGCCCGTCGCCCGGTCGATGGCAGCGCCGCCGGCGCGTGCTGCCCGCCGTGCCGAATGCATGCCGATCTTCGGGCCCTGCGCGTTGAATTCCTCGATCGCCAAACGTGCCCCGTTGTCCTTGTCACTGTCCGATTGCGCAATGCGGCACACCGACCGCGCCGCACGACCGGGTCCGGCAGCGCGCACGTCGCTGGCCGCCGGTACTGCGGGTGCCGCAGTCTCCCTGCCCGCCTCGTCGTCGCTCTTTTTGCTACAGCCGGCAAGCATTGCAACCGGTGCGGCGACGGACATGGCGTCAGCCAACTTCACATGCATCGAGTAGGTCTCCCGCGCCTTGCCAAAACCCGATTTCAAAGCCATTCCGGCCTGAAAACGGGCGCATTGTAACTCCATTTATAGGCCGCCAATAATCCTGATTCGATGGGGTTTTCCTGCATTGCAACCAATTTTGAGAAGCGGCTACGCGCAGCGATAGCAACCGGGTTGCACCATTGCTGTGAACAATGGTTGCATCTCGTTTTCGCGACGCAAAAAAAAGCGCGCCGGGAGGCGCGCTTCGGGGGTATCGCAGGTGCGATGCGGCAATCAGGCGGCGGGCGGCAGGTTGAGCCCGCGCGGCAGCGGAAACGACACGTTTTCCTCGATGCCGTCGAGGGCGCGGACATTGCGCACGCCGAGCTCGCGCAGCCGCGCGATCACGGCCTGGGCGAGCACTTCCGGCGCCGATGCGCCGGCCGTCACGCCGATGCGGCGCTTGCCCGCGACCCAGGCCGGATCGATCTGGTCGGGTGCGTCGACCATGTACGCGGCCACGCCGCGCTTCTCGGCCACTTCGCGCAGGCGGCTCGAATTCGAGCTGTTCGGGCTGCCGACGACGATCACGACGTCGCACTGCGGCGCCATGAACTTCACCGCATCCTGGCGGTTCTGCGTCGCGTAGCAGATGTCCTGCTTCTTCGGCTCGCGGATCTTCGGATACTTCGCCTTCAGCGCGCCGATAATCTCGGCCGCGTCGTCGACGGACAGCGTCGTCTGCGTGACGAGCGCGATGCGCTCGGGATCGGCGAGTGCGAGCTTCTGCACGTCCTCGACGCTTTCGACGAGATGCATGCCGCGCTCGACCTGCCCCATCGTGCCTTCGACTTCCGGGTGGCCCTTGTGGCCGATCATCACGATGTCGACGCCGTCCTGGCGCATCTTCGCCACTTCGACGTGCACCTTCGTGACGAGCGGGCAGGTTGCGTCGTAAATACGCAACCCGCGCACGTCCGCCTCGTCGCGCACGGCCTTCGACACGCCGTGCGCGCTGAAGATCACGGTGTTGCCGGCCGGCACTTCCTCGAGTTCCTCGACGAAGATCGCGCCTTTCTTCTTCAGATCCTCGACCACGTACTTGTTGTGGACGATCTCGTGACGGACGTAGATCGGCGCACCGTGCATCGCGATCGCGCGCTCGACGATCTCGATTGCGCGATCGACCCCGGCGCAGAAGCCGCGCGGCTGGGCCAGCAGGATTTCGGCATCGGCGGCGACGGTCTGCCCGGACAGCGTATCGGTGGTGCTCATGATTACAGGATTCCGATGATTTTCACTTCGAACGTGAGCGCTTGGCCCGCGAGCGGATGATTGAAGTCGAACAGCGCCGAGGTTTCGCTGACTTCCTTCAGCACCCCTGCATAGCGGCCGCCGTCCGGCGCGTTGAATTCGATCAGCTCGCCCGGCGTGAAATCGTCGCCGACCATCCCGTTCTCGCGCAGCGTCGACAGCGTCACGCGCTGGAGCATGTCGGGATTGCGGGGACCGAACCCCTGCTCGGGCGTTAGCTGAAAAGTCGAATGGTCACCGACCCTGAGCCCGAGCAGAATCTGTTCCAGCGAGGGCGCCAGTTGCCCGGCGCCGAGCAGCAGCGTGGCGGGCTTGTCGGAGAAGGTGTTGACGATATCGGCGCCGTCGGCCAGTGCCAGCCGGTAATGCAGCGTGACATGGGAACCGGGCTTCACTTCGGATAGATCGATGATGCTCATGAATGACTCGTGTTCGTCGGCGCCCGAACTGGCCGAAAGGCCCGGCGCAAAACCAATATTGTAAGTCACCTGAGCGCGCAAGGCTGAAAGTGCGACGACGTCGCGCACACGGCCGCCGCCAATGGAGTTTCGATCATGCCGTCATCCTCTCTCGCCGTCGTGCCGGCCGAATGCCGCGACACCGCCGACCCACCGGCCGCTGCGCCGGGCCGCGTCGTCCCGATCCACCTGCGCAAGCGCCGCCCGGCCGACTGGCGCCCCGAGCGGCCGCGCGAACGGCTGCTGGAGCGCGGGCCCGCCGCGCTGACCGACGACGAGCTGATCGCGCTGCTGCTCGGCACGGGCAAGCCCGGGCATGATGTGTTCGTCACCGCCCGCGCGCTGGTCAGGCAGTTCGGCACGTTGCGCGGCCTGCTCGAGGCGACCTCCGGCGACTTCGAGATGCACCCCGGCATCGGTCCCGCGCGCTCCGCACGGCTCGTCGCGGTCACCGAGATCGCGCGGCGCATGCTGGAGGAGAAGGCGCACGCGCGCCTGCAGATCGATTCGCCCGGCGCCGTCGAGGATTGCCTGCGGCTGAAGATCGGCTCGCGCCCGCACGAAGTATTCATTGCGGTGTACCTCGACGCCCGCAACGGCCTGATCGACATGGAGGAAATCACGCGCGGCTCGCTGACGCGCATGGCCGTCTATCCGCGCGAGGTCGTGCGCCGCGCGCTGCAGCAGAACGCCGCAGCGCTGATCGTCGCGCACAATCATCCGTCGGGCGCGGTCCAGCCGAGCGCGGAGGACCGCCGCCTGACGCGGGTGCTGAAAGACGCGCTCGAACTCGTCGACGTGCGGCTGCTCGATCACGTCGTCGTCGGCACCAGCGATACATTTTCGTTCGCGCGCGCCGGTTGGCTGTAGACTGTGGCCCGGCGACCCGCCCCACGGGCGCCGCAACGACGATGCGAAATTGGGTTTGATTTTTCTGAACTTTTTCTGCTAGAATCGTCGTCTGTCTTTTTTCCAACCAGTTCTAGCCATCGAAGGGCCTTGTCTTTACAGGCTTCGGCGTTCTGAGTGCAGCCATGGATCACGTGGCAGTACGATGGAACCTTCATCGGCGATCGAACCCCGAATTTAGCGTATTAGGAGTGCTCTCATGGCACGCGTATGCCAAGTAACTGGGAAAGCGCCGATGAGCGGCAACAACGTTTCCCACGCCAACAACAAGACGAAGCGCCGCTTCCTGCCGAACCTGCAAAACCGCCGGTTCTGGGTGGAGAGCGAAAACCGCTGGGTGCGCCTGCGCGTCTCGAACGCCGGCCTGCGCCTGATCGACAAGAACGGCATCGATTCCGTGCTCGCTGACCTGCGCGCACGCGGCGAAGCCTAAGCCCAAGGAGCACAATCATGGCAAAAGGCGCACGCGACAAGATCAAGCTTGAGTCGACCGCTGGTACGGGTCACTTCTACACGACCACGAAGAACAAGCGCAACATGCCGGAAAAGATGGCGATCAAGAAGTTCGATCCCGTCGTCCGCAAGCATGTGGAATACAAAGAAACCAAGATCAAGTAATCTCCGGTTTCTGCCAGCCTGACGGCGACCGAAAAGCCCCGCACATGCGGGGCTTTTTGTTTTGCGCGGTTTCGCGCGCACGCTCGGGCCCGACGCGGTATGCTCTCCCCTTTCCGCGGCCAAGGTCGACGGAACGCACAAGATCTAAAGCGTAACGATGGAGATGCAGCATGAAATTCGACGTGGCGATCGTCGGCAGCGGCCTGGCAGGGCTGTCGGTCGCACTCAACCTGGCCAGCACGCGACGTGTCGCGCTGATCGCGAAACGTTCGATGATGGAGGGGGCAAGCGATAACGCGCAAGGCGGCATCGCGGCCGTCCTCGATTCGGCGGACAGCATCGAGAACCACGTCGACGACACGCTGGTCGCCGGCGGCGGGCTGTGCGACGAAGGCGCGACGCGCTACATCGTCGAGCATGGCCGCGAAGCGATCGAATGGCTGATCTCCCAGGGCGTGCCGTTCACGAAGGACGATGCGGCCGAACTTGGTTTCCACCTGACGCGCGAAGGCGGCCACAGCCACCGCCGAATCATCCACGCGGCCGACGCGACCGGCCATGCGGTGCTCGCGACGCTGTCCGACCGCGCACGCCAGCATCCGAACATCACGTTCTTCGAAAACCACCATGCGATCGACCTGATCACGTCGGACCGGCTCGGGCTGCCCGGGCGCCGCTGTCACGGGCTGTATGCGCTCGACGTCGACAACGACCGCACGATCACGATCGAGGCGCCGCACACGGTGCTCGCGACCGGCGGCGCCGGCAAGGTCTACCTGTACACGACGAACCCCGACACCGCGACCGGCGACGGCATCGCGATGGCGTGGCGCGCGGGCTGCCGCGTGTCGAACATGGAATTCATCCAGTTCCACCCGACCTGCCTGTTCCATCCGTATGCGAAGTCGTTCCTGATTTCGGAGGCCGTGCGCGGCGAAGGCGGCCTGCTCAAGCTACCGGACGGCACGCGCTTCATGCCCGCACACGATCCGCGCGCGGAACTCGCGCCGCGCGACATCGTCGCGCGCGCGATCGACTTCGAGATCAAGAAGCGCGGGATCGACTGCGTGTATCTCGACATCAGCCACCAGCCGGAAGCGTTCCTGCGCGAGCACTTCCCGACGATCCATGCGCGCTGCCTCGAATTCGGCATCGACATCGCGAAGCAGCCGATTCCGGTCGTGCCGGCCGCGCACTACACGTGCGGCGGCGTCGTCACCGATCTCGCGGGGCGCACCGATCTCGCGGGCCTGTATGCGGTCGGCGAGACGTCGTACACGGGGCTGCACGGCGCGAACCGGCTCGCGAGCAATTCGCTGCTCGAATGCCTCGTGATCGGCCGCGCGGCGGCCGAGGCGATCGAAGCGGCCGGCTTCGACGCTGCAACGCCGGCCAAGCTGCCCGCATGGGACGAAAGCCGCGTGTCGGATGCGGACGAGGAAGTCGTCGTCGCGCACAACTGGGACGAACTGCGCCGGCTGATGTGGAACTATGTCGGCATCGTGCGCACCGACAAGCGTCTCGAGCGCGCGAAGCACCGCTTGTCGCTGCTGCGCGACGAGATCCACGAGTACTACGCGAACTTCCGCGTGACGCGCGACCTGCTCGAGCTGCGCAATCTCGTCGACGTCGCGACGCTGATCGTGAAGAGCGCGTACTCGCGCCGGGAAAGCCGTGGGCTGCACTACAGCCGCGACTGGCCGCACACGCTGCCGAAGGCGCTGCCGAGCGTGCTCACGCCCCGCTCGCGCCGCTGACCGGTACGCCCTTCCCGGCTGCCGCCGCACAAAAAAAGCCGCTGGCGTCATGCGCGCCAGCGGCTTTTTTCGTCAGACGGTATGTCGCGCGGTCAGTCGACGATCCGCATCGAGTAGTCGGTCGCGCGCACGTCCTTCGTCAGCGCGCCGATCGAGATACGGTCGACGCCCGTCTCCGCGAACGTGCGCACCGTATCGAAATTGACGCCGCCCGACACTTCGAGCACGGCCTTGCCGGACGCGATGCGCACTGCCTCGCGCATCATGTCGAGCGTGAAGTTGTCGAGCAGCACCGACTGCGCGCCATGCGCGAGCGCCGTGTCGAGCTGCGCGAGCGTCTCGACTTCGACTTGCACCGGCACGCCCGATTCGAGCGCGAACGCCGCATCGAGCGCTTCGCCGACACCGCCGGCAGCCGCGATATGGTTTTCCTTGATCAGGATGCCGTCGTACAGCGCCAGACGCTGGTTCTCGCCGCCGCCGACCCGCACCGCGTACTTCTGCGCGAGCCGCAGGCCCGGCAGCGTCTTGCGCGTATCGAGGATCTTCGTGCGCGTGCCTTCGACGCGATCGACGTAACGACGCGTCGCGCTCGCGACGCCCGACAGCAGCTGCAGGAAGTTCAGTCCGTTGCGCTCGGCCGTCAACAGCGCGCGCGCCGGCCCTTCGAGTTCGCAGACGGTCGAATCCGGCGCCATCCGGTCGCCTTCGCGATAGCGCCACTGCACGACGATCGACGGATCGATTCGCGCGATGACGGCCTCGAACCACGGCACGCCGCACAACACGGCTTCCTCGCGCACGATGATGCGCGCACGGCGCCGCTCGCCGGCCGGCACGAGCCGCCCGGTCTGGTCGCCGGTGCCGACGTCTTCGGCGATCGCATCGGCGACGTTGCGCGCGATCGCTTCGTCGAACGCCGCGCCGTATTGTGCGCGGACGGCTTCGAACAGCGGAGAGACTGCGCCGGTCATGCAGCCCCCACGTTCGCGAACAGTTGCTGATCGCGCTGCAGATCGCCGCTCGCTTGCACGCGCTTCTTGTGCGCCGCGGCGAAATCGAGCATCCGGTCGATCGGCAGACGCGCGCGCGCGCCGATCGCCGGATCGACGAAGATCTCGTTGTGACCGCGCTCGAGCACGTCGGCGAGGTTCGCGAGGCCGTTCATCGCCATCCACGGGCAATGCGCGCAGCTCTTGCAGGTCGCGCTGTTGCCGGCCGTGGGCGCGGCGATGAAGGTCTTGCCGGGCGCCGCGAGCTGCATCTTGTGCAGGATGCCGAGGTCGGTCGCGACGATGAAGTGCGTCGCGTCGAGCTTCACGGCGGCATCGATCAGCTGCGTCGTCGAGCCGACGACGTCCGCCTGCGCGACGACGTTTTCCGGCGACTCCGGATGCACGAGCACCTTCGCGTCCGGATATTCGGCACGCAGCAGGTCGAGCTCAATGCCCTTGAATTCGTCGTGGACGAGGCACGAACCCTGCCACAGCAGCATGTCCGCGCCGGTTTTCTTCTGGATGTAGCTGCCGAGATGGCGATCCGGTGCCCAGATGATCTTCTCGCCCCGCGCGTGCAGGTCCGCGACGATTTCGAGGCCGATCGACGACGTGACCATCCAGTCCGCGCGGGCCTTCACGGCGGCGCTGGTGTTCGCGTAGACGACGACGGTGCGGTCGGGATGCGCATCGCAGAACGCGGAGAATTCGTCGACCGGGCAACCAAGATCGAGCGAGCAGGTCGCGTCGAGATCGGGCATCAGTACGCGTTTGCCGGGGCTCAGGATCTTCGCGGTTTCGCCCATGAAGCGTACGCCGGCGACGACGAGCGTCTGCGCGTCGTGGTCGCGGCCGAAACGGGCCATTTCGAGCGAATCGGCGACGCAGCCGCCGGTTTCGTCCGCCAGTTCCTGCAGCTCGGCATCCACGTAGTAGTGAGCGACGAGCACGGCCTTTTCACGTGCGAGCAGCGCCTTGATGCGCGCCTTCAGTGCGGCGCGTTCTTCGGCAGACGGCGCCTCGGGCACTTTGGCCCACGCCTGGCCTACCCCACAGACGGTTCCCGCCGAGACCGGCCGGTCGTACTCGACGGGTTTGATCGTCGATTGCATCTCCATATCTCCTGTCGACCCGAGTTAGCGCTTTAGCGCTTACTCGGGTCCCATGCTTCGCGGTCGACCCGAGTTAGCGCTTTAGCGCTTACTCGGGTCCCATGCTTCGCGGTCGGCCAGAGTTAGCGCTTTAGCGCTTACTCGGCCCCATGCTTCGCGGTCGGCCCGAGTTGGCACTTTAGCGCTTTTGCTCCAGCGCCATCCCTGCGCTCGCTCCGGGGCGCCACGTCAGCGCTGCCCCGAGCCTCATACGAATTCCGGCGCTTCCGGTCGCCCTTCGAAAACCGGCCGCCCAAATGAAAAAACCCCGCCAACGCGGGGTTTGTGACGTCCTGAGATTCTAATCGATTTCGAATCAGGCGTAGCGACGCAGGCGCGTCGCGAATTCCTGCAGCGCCTTGATGCCGCTTTGTTCCGCGCGATGGCACCAATCCTGCAATTGCGCGAGCAGCTGTTCGCGCGAAGCGGTCGAGCGATCCCAGATCGCGGCCAGATCCTGGCGCAGCTGGAAGTACGTGTGCAGCTTCTGGCTGTTCGCGAAGATCTCCGGCAGCAGCTTCTTCTGCGGTTCGTCGAGGCCGTCGGCGTCCTTGTGGAACCACTTGCGCGCGCCGCGCATCAGCTGGTACTTCTCGCTCGAACCGAGTTCCTTCAGGTGCGCGAGCTCCTGGCGATAGGCACGCTTCACGGCCTTGCCGTAGCGCGCCATCACTTCGTAGCGGTTCGACAGCACGGCCTGCAGCGTTTCCTGGTCGAGCACCGTCTTCGGCTTGTTCAGGCGCGGCGTCGGTGCAACCTTCTTCACCTTCGCGAGACCGAATGCCGACATGATGCGGATGTACATCCAGCCGATGTCGAACTCGTACCACTTGTTCGACAGCTTCGCCGACGTCGCGAACGTGTGGTGGTTGTTGTGCAGCTCTTCGCCGCCGATCACGATGCCCCACGGGAACAGGTTCGTGCTCGCATCGGCCGAGTTGAAGTTGCGGTAGCCCCAGAAATGGCCGAAGCCGTTCACGACACCCGCGGCCCAGAACGGAATCCAGACCATCTGCACGGCCCACACGGTCAGGCCGAGCACGCCGAACAGCGCGACGTCGATCACCATCATCAGGCTCACGCCAAGGATCGGGTACTTCGAGTACACGTTGCGCTCGATCCAGTCATTCGGCGTGCCGTGGCTGAACTTGCGCATCGTTTCTTCGTTCTTCGCTTCCGCGCGATACAGCTCGGCGCCTTCGAGGAACACCTTCCAGATGCCGCGCGTCTGCGGGCTGTGCGGATCTTCCTCGGTTTCGCACTTCGCGTGGTGCTTGCGATGGATCGCGGCCCACTGGCCCGTCAGCATGCCGGTCGTCATCCACAGCCAGGCGCGGAAGAAGTGACTCGCGATCGGGTGCAGCTCCAGCGCGCGGTGCGCCTGGCAGCGATGCAGGTAGACCGTCACGCCGATGATCGTGACGTGCGTGACGGCAAGCGCGAACAGCGCGACCTGCCACCACGAAAAGCGCAGGAGCCCGTGGGAAAGAAAATCGAGCAGGGAATTCAACAAGGCAGTTACCTGTGGTGAGAGCGATGCCGGCGCAGGCCGACGTCATAAAAATGAAAGCATACCGCGTGTAGACCGGAATTTTACTTCAACCGTTCCAAGTCTTTGTAAAAAATGAATATTCTCTTGTCTTGACGCAACGCAAACAGTCCATCGGCGGACCGGGAAAGGCGCGCGATCCGGTTCTGGCCGCGGGCCCGCCCGATTCGCGCCGTCGGCCGCATCTACGCGGCCGACGCCCGCCCGTCCACCGATCGGCCATCGGCCACGGGCATGCCCTCGGCGATCACGCCGGTCGCTGCGAACCCCTCCGGCAAACCGACCACGCGCACTTCGCGCTGCGGGAACGGAATCGAGATCCCGTGCTCGCCGAACAGCCGCCAGATGTTGCGGTTCACCGACGAACGCACGCCCGACGTGCCCTTCGCCGCATCCTCGATCCAGAAGCCGAGCTCCAGGTCGATCCCGTCCGCGCCGAAGCCGACCAGATACGGCGTCGGCGCCGGCTCAGCGAGCACGCGCGGCACGCCCTTCGCGGCTTCCGCGAGCACCGCGAGCGCCTGCTCGACGTCGCTGGTATAAGCAATCTGCACGGCGACCTTCGCGTAGCCGCGCGTCAGGTACGACGACTGGTTCTGCACGACGTCGGTGATCAGCTTCTCGTTCGGGATCAGCGTCTCGTTGCCGTCGAGGCCGCGCACGACCGTATAGCGCGTGCGGATCTGCGTGACGACGCCCTGGAGCCCGCCGACGCTGATCGCGTCGCCGAGCCGCAGCGAACGGTCGAGCAGGATGATGAAGCCCGACACGTAGTTGCTGGCGATCTTCTGCAGCCCGAAGCCGAGGCCGACACCGACCGCGCCGCCGAACACGCCGAGCACCGTCACGTCGATGCCGACGAGCGACAGCCCGATCAGGATCGCCGCGAACACGAGCAGCGCGCGGCCGATCCGCGACATCACGACCTTCAGGTTCGCGTCGAGCGTGGTGGCGCGCGCGAGGCGCTCCTCGAGCACCGAGCCGAGCCACATCGCGACCATCAGCGTCACGCACACCCATAGCGCGCCGGAGATCACCGACAGCAGCGTGAGGTGCGCATTCGCGACGCGGAACTGCACGCTGTCGAGCCACGCGATCACGTCGCGTTGGATCCCGAGCACCGTCAGCACCATCGCCGCCCACACGATCACCGACACGATCTTCTCGACGATCGACAGCCACGCATGCGTGTGGCCGTCGCGGGCGAACACGCGCCGCGCGAAGAAGAACAGCACGTAGATCAGCCCGATGCCGAACAGCGGCACGAGCGCGAGCGACAGCAGCGACGTCGACATGAACGGGTCGAACCCGAGCTGCGCGGCCAGCACGAACAACCCGCCGAACAGCGGGAACAGCGCGCGCTTCAGGCTCTGCGCCCCGGCGCCCGGCATCCGGCCGGTGGCGCGCCGGCGCGCGTCGATGCGGCCGTGCACGACGCGCGCGGCCACCCATGCGAAACACAGCGCGCCGACGAGGATCGCCGCCTGCCAGATCATCACCGGCTGGTTGAAGTCGCGGATCACCGACGCGAGCCGGTGCGACAGCAGGCGGTTCTGCAGATTCTCCATCGTCCGTGCGCCCCGCCGTTACTGCGCGGCGCGCCGTTCCAGCACCGCGGCGAAGAAGCCGTCGGTCGCATGGCGGTGCGGCCACAGCGACAGGTAGTCGCCGGTCTCGAGTTCGATGCGCTGGTCGGCCAGCACCTTCTGTGCGGGCACCAGCACGAAGTCCGGATGGTCGGCGAGGAACTGCTCGACGATCGCCTCGTTTTCCGCGTCGAGCACGCTGCAGGTCGCGTACACGAGCCGGCCGCCCTTCTTCACGAGACGCGCGGCGCTCGCGAGGATCGACGCCTGCTTCGGCGTGAGTTCCTCGATCGACGTCCGCGTCTGGCGCCACTTGAGGTCGGGGTTGCGGCGCAGCGTGCCGAGGCCGCTGCACGGCGCATCGACCAGCACGCGGTCGATCTTGCCCGCGAGCCGCTTGATCTTCGCGTCGTGCTCGCTGTCGATCAGCACCGGGTTCACGTTCGACAGCCCGCTGCGCGCGAGGCGCGGCTTCAGCTTCGTGAGGCGCTTTTCCGACACGTCGAACGCATAAAGGCGCCCGGTCGAGCGCATCATCGCGCCGAGCGCGAGCGTCTTGCCGCCGGCGCCCGCGCAGAAATCGACGACCATCTCGCCGCGGCGCGGCGCGACCAGCGAGCACAGCAGCTGGCTGCCTTCGTCCTGCACCTCGATCTGGCCTTCCTCGAACAGCTTCAGACGCGTGAGCGCCGGCTTGCCGACGACGCGCACGCCTTGCGGCGCGAACGGCGTCTCGCCCGCGTCGATGCCGTTCGCGCGCAGCGCGTCGATCACCTGGTCGCGCGTCGCCTTCTGCGCGTTGGCGCGCAGGTCGAGCGGCGCCGGGTAGTTCAGCGCGGCGGCGAGCTGCGCGAGTTCCTCCGCGTCGAAACGGGCGGACAGCGCCTGGTAGATCCAGTCGGGCAGGTTGGTGCGCACGCGCACCGGCAGGCTCGCCGGATCGATCTTCGACACGTGCTCGAGCCACGCGGCCTCGGTGTCCGACACGAACGGCTTCAGCGCATTGCGGCCGAGCGTCTGCATCAGGCCGAGCAGCGTCAGGCGCCGCGCGGGGCTGCCCGTGCCGCTCTCGGCGAGGTGCGAGAACTCCATCTTGCGGCGCAGCACCGCGAACACCGCCTCGGCGATCACGCCGCGCTCGGCGTGGCCGAGCTTCGGGTGCGCACGGAAGAACCGGCTCGTCGTCGCGTCGGCGGGGCCGGTGAACTTCAGCACCTCGGCCAGCAAGGTCTCGGTCTGGCCAATCAGGAATCCGTGCAGCTTCATACGCCCTCGCTCGTTTCGGTATGCGGTTGATCCGCGAAAATCCAGCGCGCCTCTTCCGGCGCGACCACTGCCCTGCCGTTCTCGAGGCGCAGGCGCCCCTCGACGAACCAGCGGACCGCACGCGGATACAGCACGTGCTCGACCGTCAGCACGCGCTGCGCGAGCGCGGCCGCGTCGTCGCCCGCGCGCACGGGCACCGCGCCCTGCGCGACGATCGCACCGCTGTCGAGTTCGGGAATCACGAAATGCACGCTCGCGCCATGCAGCGCGACGCCGGCATCCAGCGCCTGCTGGTGCGTGTGGATGCCCTTGAAGCTCGGCAGCAGCGACGGGTGGATGTTCAGCAGCCGGCCTTCATATCGTCTGACGAAATCGGGCGTAAGGATGCGCATGAAGCCGGCAAGCACGACGAGATCGGGCGCGAAGCGGTCGATCTCGGCGGCGAGCGCCGCGTCGAAGCTGTCGCGGCCGTCGAACGAACGATGGTCGACCACCGCGGTCGCCACCCCGTGCGACGCGGCAAAAGCCAGGCCGGCCGCGTCGGGCCGGTTGGCGATCACGGCGGCGACCTCGGCCGGCCAGCGTTCCTGCGCGCACGCGCGGACGATGGCCTCCATGTTGCTGCCGCGACCGGAAATCAGGATCACGAGTTTTTTCATCCGCGAATTTTACCATTCGCCCCCGCGTTTCCCCCCTTCTCGGCCGCCGGGCCGCCCGAACGTTTATAATCTTCTGCTTTGCGGCATCCCACCGCCCATTCCCCGACGCTGCATCCGCTATCGTGAAAGTCTTCCGCGGCCTGCCCAACGCCGAGAGCCGCGCGCCGTGCGCGCTGACGATCGGCAACTTCGACGGTGTCCATCGCGGCCACCAGGCCCTGCTCGCGCGCGTGCGCGCGGCAGCGGACGCGCGCGGCCTGCCCGTGTGCGTGATGACCTTCGAGCCGCACCCGCGGGAATTCTTCAACCCGGCCGGCGCGCCGCCGCGCATCGCGATGCTGCGCGACAAGCTGGAAGCGCTGCGCGAGCACGGGGTCGACCGCGTCGTCGTCGAGCACTTCAACCATACGTTCGCAAGCCAGTCGCCGCAGGCGTTCGTCGAGCGCACGCTGGTGAACGGGCTGCACACGCGCTGGATGATGGTCGGCGACGATTTCTGCTACGGCGCGAAGCGCGCGGGCACCTTCGACACGCTGAAGGCGGCCGGCGAGCAGTACGGCTTCGAGGTCGAGCAGATGGGCACGGTCGCCGGCAGCGACGGCACGCGCATCTCCAGCTCGGGTGTGCGCGCCGCGCTCGCGGCGGGCGATCTCGACGCGGCCGCGCAGGCACTCGGCCACGGTTACGCGATCAGCGGCCACGTCGCGCACGGGCTGAAGCTCGGCCGCGACCTCGGCTTCCCGACCCTGAACCTGCCGATCGCGCACAAGCGGCCGGCGCTCGCGGGCATCTTCGTCGTGCAGGTGCACGGCCTGGGCCCCGCCCCGCTGCCGGGCGTCGCGAGCCTCGGGCTGCGCCCGACCGTCGACGATTCCGGCCGCGTGCTGCTCGAAGTCCACCTGCTCGACTGGCACGGCGACGCGTACGGCAAACTCATCCGCGTCGAATTCCTGAAGAAGCTGCGCGACGAGGCGAAGTTCGACGATCTCGAGGCGCTGTCGCGCGCGATCGCGCTGGACGTCGCGAATGCACGTGCGTACTTCGTCGAGCGCGACCGCGCGCCGGGCAGCCGCACGACCGGCTTCTCGACCTCGGCGACCGACCGAATTAGCTGATCCGGCCGGCGGCGCCCCGCGCCGCACCCTCGCGCCGCCGACCCGCGCGCATCCCCGATTCACGACGCACGAGCGTCCCCCGATTTAGATAGCGATCCCATCATGAGCAACAAGAAAGCCGATTCGAAACCGCAGGCCAAGTATCCGGTCAACCTGCTCGACACGCCGTTCCCGATGCGCGGCGACCTGCCCAAGCGCGAGCCGCAGTGGGTCAAGGAATGGGAAGAGCGCGGCATCTACGAGAAGATCCGCGCGGCCAGCCAGGGCCGGCCGAAGTTCATCCTGCACGACGGCCCCCCGTATGCGAACGGCGACATCCACCTCGGTCACGCGGTCAACAAGATCCTGAAGGACATCGTCGTCAAGTCGCGCAACATGGCCGGCTTCGACGCGCCGTACGTGCCGGGCTGGGATTGCCACGGGATGCCGATCGAGATCCAGATCGAGAAGCAGTTCGGCAAGTCGCTGCCGGCGGCCGAAGTGATGAGCAAGGCGCGCGCGTACGCGACCGAGCAGATCGAGAAGCAGAAGGTCGGCTTCAAGCGTCTCGGCGTGCTCGGCGACTGGGCGAACCCGTACAAGACGATGAACTTCGTCAACGAGGCGGAAGAAATCCGCGCGCTCGGCAAGATCATCGAGAAGGGCTACGTGTATCGCGGGCTGAAGCCGGTGAACTGGTGCTTCGACTGCGGCTCGGCACTCGCCGAGGCGGAAGTCGAGTACAAGGATCGCACCGACCCGACGATCGACGTGATGTTCGCGTTCGCGGAACCGGAAAAGACCGCGCAGGCGTTCGGCCTGCCGGCACTGCCGCGCGCCGAGGGCGGCATCGTGATCTGGACCACCACGCCGTGGACGATCCCCGCGAACCAGGCGCTGAACCTCCATCCGGAAATCGTCTACGCGCTGGTCGACACCGAGCGCGGGCTGCTGATCATCGCGGAAGAGCGTGTCGAAGCCTGCATGACCGACTTCAAGCTGACCGGCCGCGTCGTCGCGACCGCGCCGGGCGTGAAGCTCGCCAACCTGCGCTTTCACCACCCGCTCGCATCGGCCCACCCCGGCTACAAGCGCACCGCGCCCGTCTACCTCGGCGACTACGTGACGACCGACACCGGTACCGGCGTCGTGCACTCGTCGCCCGCCTACGGCATCGAGGACTTCCAGTCGTGCAAGGCGCACGGGATGACCGACTCGGACATCATCAACCCGGTGATGGGCGACGGCCGCTACATCGAATCGCTGCCGCTGTTCGGCGGCCTGTCGATCTGGGACGCGAACCCGAAGGTCGTCGACGCGCTGCGCGAGGCCGGCTCGCTGCTGCGCAGCGAGCACTACAAGCACAGCTACATGCACTGCTGGCGTCACAAGACGGCGATCATCTACCGTGCGACGTCGCAGTGGTTCGCCGGCATGGACGTGACGCCGCGCGACGGCGGCAAGACGCTGCGCGAAACCGCGCTCGAAGGGATCGACGCCACCGCGTTCTACCCGTCGTGGGGCAAGCAGCGCCTGTTCAGCATGATCGCGAACCGTCCCGACTGGACGCTGTCGCGCCAGCGCCAATGGGGCGTGCCGATGGCGTTCTTCGTGCACAAGGAAACCGGCGAGCTGCATCCGCGCACGCTCGAACTGCTCGAGGAAGTCGCGAAGCGTGTCGAGCAGTCGGGCATCGAGGCGTGGCAGACGCTCGATCCGCGCGAGCTGATCGGCGACGACGCGAACCTGTACGAAAAGAACCGCGACACGCTCGACGTGTGGTTCGACTCGGGCACGACGCACTGGCACGTGCTGCGCGGCTCGCACAAGGATCAGCTGCAGTTCCCGGCCGACCTGTACCTCGAAGGCTCGGACCAGCACCGCGGCTGGTTCCACTCGTCGCTCTTGACCGCATCGATGATCGACGGCCGCGCGCCGTACAAGGGCCTGCTCACGCACGGCTTCACGGTCGACGGCGAAGGCCGCAAGATGAGCAAGTCGCTCGGCAACGGCATCGACCCGCATGAAGTCGCGAACCGTCTCGGCGCGGAAATCATCCGGCTGTGGATCGCGTCGACCGACTACTCGGGCGAACTCGCGATCTCCGAGGAAATCCTGAAGCGCGTGACCGAAGGCTATCGCCGCATCCGCAACACGCTGCGCTTCCTGCTCGCGAACCTGTCGGACTTCGACTTCGCGCAGCACGCGGTGCCGGTCGACGAATGGCTCGAGATCGACCGCTACGCGGTCGCGTTCTCCGCGCAACTGCAGACGGAACTGCTCGGCCACTACGAGAAGTACGAATTCCACCCGGTCGTCGCGAAGCTGCAGACGTACTGCTCGGAAGACCTCGGCGGCTTCTACCTCGACGTGCTGAAGGACCGCCTGTACACGAGCGCGGCCGATTCGCGCGCACGCCGCTCCGCGCAGACCGCGCTGTACCACCTCACGCACGGGCTGCTGCGCGTGCTCGCGCCGTTCCTGTCGTTCACCGCGGAAGAAGCGTGGAAGGTGTTCCAGCCGGCCAGCGACACCGTGTTCACGGAAACCTACTACGCGTATCCGGAAGTCGCCGGCGCGGCCGCGCTGATCGAGAAGTGGGCGCTGCTGCGCGACGTGCGCGGCAACGTGACGAAGGCGCTCGAGGAAGCCCGCACCGCGAACCGCATCGGCTCGTCGCTGCAGGCCGAAGTGGCCGTGCATGCGAGCGGCGCGCGCTACGACGCGCTGACGAGCCTCGGCGACGACCTGAAGTTCGTGCTGATCACGTCGGCGGCAACGGTCGTGAAGGTCGACGACGAAGCGCAGGAAAGCGTCGACGTGGCCGCGTCCAAATACCAGAAGTGCGAACGCTGCTGGCACTACCGCGAGGACGTCGGCGCGCACGCCGATCATCCGACGCTGTGCGGCCGCTGCTTCTCGAACCTGTTTGAAAACGGCGAAATCCGGAGCGCTGCGTAAATATGGCGAAAACCCTGTCGAAACCGGCCAGCGGCGCGCTCGCGCCCTGGCTCGGCATTTCGCTGATCGTGATCCTGTTCGACCAGCTGTCGAAGATCGCGATCCTGAAAACGTTCGCGTACGGCGCGCAGCATGCGCTGACGTCGTTCTTCAACCTCGTGCTGGTGTACAACCGCGGCGCCGCGTTCGGCTTCCTGTCGACCGCGAGCGGCTGGCAGCGCTGGGCGTTCACCGCGCTCGGCGTCGGCGCGACGCTCGTGATCTGCTTCCTGCTGAAGCGCCACGGCCAGCAGCGGCTGTTCAGCGTGTCGCTCGCGCTGATCCTCGGCGGCGCGCTCGGCAACGTGATCGACCGGTTGATCTACGGCCACGTGATCGACTTTCTCGATTTCCACCTCGGCGACTGGCACTTCCCGGCGTTCAACCTCGCCGATTCCGCGATCACGATCGGCGCGGTGCTGTTGATCTACGACGAACTGCGTCGCGTGCGCGGCTCGCGCTGAGCGCGCATACTCGGTGGCCACGGCCGGCTTCGCGCCGGCCGTTCCGTTTGACCCTTGGAGGCCTGAGTTGGCACACGCAGAACTCGCAGGAAAACACCTCGTTCTCGGCCTGACGGGCGGCATCGCCTGCTACAAGATCGCCGAGCTCACCCGGCTGCTGACGAAGGCAGGCGCGACCGTGCAGGTCGCGATGACCGAAGCCGCCACGCAGTTCATCACGCCCGTCACGATGCAGGCGCTGTCCGGCCGGCCCGTCTACATGAGCCAGTGGGACGCGCGCATCGGCAACAACATGGCGCACATCGACCTGTCGCGCGAAGCCGACGCGATCGTGATCGCGCCCGCGTCGACGGACTTCCTCGCGAAGCTCGCGCACGGGTTCGCGGACGACCTGCTGTCGACGCTGTGCGTCGCGCGCGACTGTCCGCTGCTCGTCGTGCCCGCGATGAACCGCCAGATGTGGCAGAACCCGGCCACGCAACGCAATGCCGCGCAACTGCGCGCCGACGGCGTGTCGGTGCTCGGCCCCGATTCGGGCGCGCAGGCGTGCGGCGAAGTCGGCGACGGCCGCATGCTCGAGCCGGAGGCGATCTATGAGGCGATCGTCTCGCACTTCGCGCCGAAGGTGCTCGCGCACCGCCGCGTGCTGATCACGGCCGGCCCGACGTTCGAGCCGCTCGATCCGGTGCGCGGCCTCACGAACCGCTCGAGCGGCAAGATGGGCTTCGCGCTCGCGCGCGCCGCGCAGCAGGCCGGCGCCGACGTGCATCTCGTCGCGGGGCCGGTCGCGCTCGACACGCCGTGGGGCGTGTACCGCCAGGACGTGCAGACCGCGCAGCAGATGTACGACGCGGTGATGCAGGCGGTAGCCGACGCCGACATCTTCATCGCGGTGGCCGCGGTCGCCGACTGGCGCGTCGATCAGCCGGCCGAGCACAAGATGAAGAAGACGGCCGACCGCAAGATGCCGGCGCTCGCGTTCGTCGAGAATCCGGACATCCTCGCGTCGGTCGCGGCGCTACCCGATCCGCCGTATTGCGTCGGCTTCGCGGCCGAAAGCGGCGACCTCGACGTGCACGGCGACGAGAAGCGCAAGCGCAAGAACGTGCCGCTCCTGGTCGGCAACCTCGGCCCGCTGACGTTCGGCCGCGACGACAACGAAGTCGTGCTGTTCGAGGCAGCCGGCCTCACGCGCCTGCCGCGCGCGCCGAAGGACGAACTCGCGCACGTGCTCGTCGCGGAAATCGCGAAGCGCCTGCCGGACAACCGCCTGATCTGATTACCCGCGCGGCGGCCCGCGCCGCCGCGCCCTTCCCGACCGATTCGACGACCGCATGAAACTCGACCTGAAGATTCTCGACGCGCGCATGCGCGACTACCTGCCCGCCTACGCGACCACCGGCAGCGCGGGCCTCGACCTGCGCGCGTGTCTCGACGCGCCCGTCACGCTGCAGCCGGGCGAAACGACGCTGGTTCCGACGGGCCTCGCGATCCATCTCGAAGACCCCGGCTACGCAGCGCTGATCCTGCCGCGCTCGGGCCTCGGCCACAAGCACGGGATCGTGCTCGGCAACCTCGTCGGCCTAATCGATTCCGACTACCAGGGCCAGCTGATGGTGTCGACGTGGAACCGCGGCCAGACCGAGTTTGTGCTGAACCCGTTCGAGCGGCTCGCGCAACTCGTGATCGTGCCGGTCGTGCAGGCGCAGTTCAACATCGTCGACGACTTCGCGCAAAGCGATCGCGGCGAAGGCGGCTTCGGCAGCACCGGCCGTCACTGAACGGCGCAACGCAAAAAGGGGCCTCGCGGCCCCTTTCCTTTTTCCGATTCGGTGCGACTGCGCTCACCGCTCGGCCGTCTGCGCGATCCGCGCGGGTACGAGTTCGCGGCGCCGCGCCTGCGCGATGCTCGCGTAGATCACCAGCGCGACCAGCACGCCGAGCAGCACCGCCGACGAGCCGACCGTGCCGAGCGCGAGTCCCCCCTTGGCGACCGGTTTCGTCAGCAGGTCGCCGACCGTCGCCCCGAACGGACGCGTGAGCACGAACGCCGCCCAGAACAGCAGCACGCCGGAAATGCGCGTGAAGTAGTGCGCGAGCACGATCGCCGCGAGCAGCCCGCCGATCAGCAGCGCGCCGCCGCCAAAGCCGAGGCCCGAGCTGTCCGCGAGGAAATCGCCGAGCGCGGTGCCGAGCGTGTTCGAGAACAGGATCGCGATCCAGTACAGCAGCTCGACCTTGCGCGTGCGGATCAGGTCGACCGACAGCGATTCGCCGCTCAGGCGCCACACCGTGAAGATCGCCAGCAGGATCGCGACGAGAATCGACGAGCCGGCCGCATAGCCGAGGCCGAGCGTGCGGTCCATGAAGTCTGACATCGTCGTGCCCGCCGTGCTCGTCGCGACGATCACGGCCCAGTAGATCGCCGGGCGATATTGCGTCGTCCTGAGCTGCGCGCCGAGCGTGACGAGAAAGAAACCGAACAGCAGGATCGAGCTCACCGCATAGCCGACGTTCAGCGTCATCGAGAGCAGGTCGCCGCCGGTTTCGCCGAGCGTCGTCGCGCAGATCTTCATGATCCAGAACGCGAGCGTGATTTCGGGAAGTTTGTTCATTCGAACCCCTTTTACAGATGGCGCCGGGCTGGCGTGCGCCGGCCCGGATCGCGGACAGGTTCGAATGTAATCGCCGCCGGCTTAACGGAACCTTAGCGCGGCGGGCGTTGCGATGCCGCGCGGGCCGCAGCCCCGCGGCGGGAACGCACGCGTCAGCGCGCGTGCTGGTGCCGATAGTGCAGCGCGTACGCGAGCGTCAGCAGCACGACGAACACGACGCCGACCACCATCGTCATCCGGAATTCGCGCGTGAACGCGGTCGTCAGCAGGATCGCGCCGACGAGCCCGGCACCGAGCAGGCTGCCGAACGGGTGTCCCCACATCCGGAACGCGAGCGCCGGGCCGCGGTACCGCGCGCGAAAGCGCAGATGCGTGACGAAGATCATCATCCACGTGAACAGCGCGCCGAACATCGCGATCGCCATCATCACGGTAAACGCGGTGTCGGGCGACAGCGCGACCAGCACGGCCGCGACCGCGACGCCGCTGGTCGAGATCCACAGCGCCGCGCGCGGCACGCCGTTGCTGCCGAGCCGGCCGAACACCGCCGGCGCGAGCCGCGCGCGCGACAGGCTGAACATCATCCGCGTCGTCACGTAGAGCTGGCTGTTCATCGCCGACAGCGCCGCGATCAGCAGCACGAAGTTGATCACGCCGGCCGCATACGGCACGTGCGTCGCGGCCATCACCTTCACGAACGGGCTTTCGTCGGTGCCGGCCTGGGTCCAGGGCACGATCGCGAGCATCAGCGACAGCGTCAGCAGGTAGAACAGCACGAGCCGGAACACCGTCGAGCGGAACGCACGCGTGACCGCGTGCTGCGGATCGCGCGCCTCGCCGGCCGCGATCGCGACCGCCTCGATGCTCATGTAGCTGAAGATCGCGACGATCACCGCGACCCAGGTGCCCCACGGCCCTTTCGGCATGAAGCCGCCATGCGCGGTGTAGTTCGCGAAGCCGATGCCGGAAGCCGCCGGCGCCGACCACACGAGATACGCGCCGAGCACGATGAACACGACGATCGCCGCGATCTTCAGCAGCGAGAATGCGTATTCGACCGAGCCGTACAGCGTGACGCTCGCCAGGTTCACCGCGATCAGCAGCGCGGAGAAGCCGATCACCCAATACCAGCCGGGCACGGCCGGAAACCAGTACTTCATGAAGACGGCGATCGCGCTGATCTCGGTGCCGATCGCGAACACTACCGCGAACCAGTATGCATAGCGCACGAGAAAGCCCGCGAGCGGGCCGACGTAGTGCTCGGCATACGCGCCGAACGAACCGGCCGTCGGATGCGCGACCGTCATTTCCGCGAGCGCGCCCATCAGCAGCAGCGCGATCAGCGCGCCGATCGCGTACGAAACCAGCACGCTCGGGCCGGCGAGCCCGATCGCGAACCCGCTGCCGAGGAACAGCCCCGTGCCGATCGCGCCGCCGATCGCGATCATCGCCATCTGCCCGGACGTCAGCGCATGGCGCAAGCCTTGTTCGCGCGCGACGATGTTGTCGAACGATCGTTGTTGTTGTGTCACTGCGTTACCACTCCCCTGCACCGCCATCGCGCCACCGGCGCCAGATAAAACGAAACGGCGCGGAGAACTTCCCGCGCCGTTCGCATGAACCACGAATTATCGCTTACTCGACTTCGACCGCCTCTTCGTTCGGCTTGTGCGGCGGATTCGCCAGCTTGTCGAACGACAACTGCACCTTGTCGTTTTCGTCCACGTCGACCGTCACATGGCCGCCATTGACGAGCTTGCCGAACAGCAGCTCGTCGGCCAGCGCGCGACGGATCGTGTCCTGGATCAGCCGCTGCATCGGCCGCGCCCCCATCAGCGGGTCGAAGCCGTGCTTCGCGAGATGCTTGCGCAACGCGTCGGTGAAGAGCGCGTCGACCTTCTTCTCGTGCAGCTGCTCCTCGAGCTGGATCAGGAACTTGTCGACCACGCGCATGATGATTTCCTCATCGAGCGAGCGGAAGCTGATGATCGCGTCCAGACGGTTGCGGAACTCCGGCGTGAACAGGCGCTTGATGTCGGTCATCTCGTCGCCCGTTTCGCGGCGCGTCGTGAAGCCGATCGTCGCCTTCTGCATCGACTCGGCGCCCGCGTTCGTCGTCATGATGATGATGACGTTGCGGAAATCCGCCTTGCGGCCGTTGTTGTCCGTCAGCGTGCCGTGGTCCATCACCTGCAGCAGCACGTTGAAGATGTCCGGATGCGCCTTCTCGATCTCGTCGAGCAGCAGCACGCAGTGCGGCTTCTTCGTGACGGCTTCGGTCAGCAAGCCGCCCTGGTCGAACCCGACGTAGCCCGGCGGCGCGCCGATCAGCCGGCTCACCGCGTGACGCTCCATGTATTCCGACATGTCGAAGCGGATCAGCTCGATGCCGAGCGTGAACGCGAGCTGGCGCGCCACTTCGGTCTTGCCGACGCCGGTCGGGCCGGAGAACAGGAACGCGCCGATCGGCTTGTCCATCTTGCCGAGGCCCGCGCGCGCCATCTTGATCGACGCGGCGAGCGCGTCGATCGCCGGATCCTGGCCGAACACGACGCTCTTCAGGTCGCGATCGAGCGTCTGCAGCTTGCTGCGATCGTCCTGCGACACGCTCTGCGCCGGCACGCGCGCGATCTTCGAGATGATTTCCTCGATCTCGCTCTTGCCGATCGTCTTCTTCTGCTTCGACTTCGGCAGGATGCGCTGCGCGGCACCCGCTTCGTCGATCACGTCGATCGCCTTGTCCGGCAGGTGACGGTCGGTGATGAAGCGCGCCGACAGTTCGGCCGCGGCCGACAGCGCGCCCGACGAATACTTGACGCCGTGATGCTCCTCGAAGCGCGACTTCAGCCCGCGCAGGATCGCGACCGTCTGCTCGACGGTCGGCTCCGTCACGTCGACCTTCTGGAAGCGCCGCGACAGCGCCGCGTCCTTCTCGAAGATGCCGCGATACTCGGTGAACGTGGTCGCGCCGATGCACTTGAGCGTGCCCGACGACAGCGCCGGCTTCAGCAGGTTCGACGCGTCGAGCGTGCCGCCCGATGCGGCGCCCGCGCCGATCAGCGTGTGGATTTCGTCGATGAACAGGATCGCGTGCGGCCGTTCCTTCAGCTCCTTCAGCACCGTCTTCAGACGCTGCTCGAAGTCGCCGCGATACTTGGTGCCCGCAAGCAGCGCGCCCATGTCGAGCGAATACACCTGCGCGTTCGCGAGGATATCCGGCACTTCGCCGCGCGTGATGCGATAGGCGAGCCCTTCCGCGATCGCGGTCTTGCCGACGCCGGCCTCGCCGACGAGCAGCGGATTGTTCTTGCGACGGCGGCACAGCACCTGCACGACGCGCTCGACCTCGGGCTCGCGGCCGATCAGCGGATCGATGCGGCCGTCCTTCGCCATCTGGTTCAGGTTCTGCGTGAACTGCGCGAGCGGGGTTTCCTTCTGCGCATTCGCGTCTTCGCTTTCCGCGTTCGCGTCGGACGACTTCGCGGCTTCGCCGCCGTTCGTCTTCGCGATGCCGTGCGAAATGAAGTTCACGACGTCCAGGCGCGTGACGCCCTGCTGCTGCAGGTAGTAGACCGCGTGCGAATCCTTCTCGCCGAAGATCGCGACCAGCACGTTCGCGCCGGTCACTTCCTTCTTGCCGTTCGACGTCGACTGGACGTGCATGATCGCGCGCTGGATCACGCGCTGGAAACCGAGCGTCGGCTGGGTATCGACATCGTCGGTGCCCGGGACGGTAGGTGTGTTGTCGTGGATGAAATTGCGCAGGTTCTGACGCAAGTCCTCGATGTTGGCCGCACACGCGCGCAACACCTCGGCTGCCGTCGGATTATCCAGCAGGGCCAGCAGCAGATGCTCGACCGTAATGAACTCATGGCGCGCCTGGCGTGCTTCCATGAACGCCATGTGCAGGCTGACTTCCAATTCCTGGGCAATCATGCTTCCTCCATCACGCACTGCAGCGGATGCCCGGCCTGCCGCGCATGGGTAACGACTTGCTCAACCTTGGTCGACGCGATGTCCCGCGTATAGACCCCACAAACCCCTCGCCCTTCGCGATGGACCTTCAGCATGATCTGCGTGGCCGTCTCGCGATCCTTCTTGAAATACTCCTGTACGACCATCACGACGAACTCCATCGGCGTGAAGTCGTCGTTCAGCAGCACCACCTTGTACATCGAAGGCGGCTTGAGCTTCTGCTGCTTGCGTTCCAGGACGGTGCTGTCCTGCTTGTCCGGGATAATCGCCATACACCCATTCTAAACAACTCGGACAGGCCCGCAATCCTGCCGTTACCCGACCGACCGGCCGGTGCCCTCCCTGGTTCCCGACGACCCGCGATCGTCTTCGCACCATACGAAAGCCGGCTGCGGTGCCGGCTTTCACGCGTGGCGCGGAACACGAACCGTCAGGGGGAAACTGCACCGGACGTCGCATCCGCGTCCAGTATCCCACAAGCCGGGACGACTCGATCGCGTGTCACTCGAGCCTGGTATATGAGCCGATTATGCGTCTTTTCAAGTCCGCGCGCTCGACGGGATGCTGCAAAGCAAAGCCGGAAAAACCCTGAAAATGGGTTCTTTACAACGTCCCTCTAAACGTCTAAAAATTCCCCTTGACACTCAAATAAAGAGCGCCAACAATCAAGCTGGCACTTTTTTCAACTCGCCGGTTGGCGAAATGAAAGAGGCCGAAGGTGAGCTTGTGAGGGGGGAACGGCTGTATTTTCCGGTCGTTTAGCTTTTCGAGCGTGCTCGTGGTAAGTAGCAGCGACTGTGTGACAGGGGAAGTAGGAAATGGCAACTGGTATCGTTAAGTGGTTCAACGACGCGAAGGGCTTCGGTTTCATCACTCCCGACGAGGGCGGTGAAGATCTGTTTGCGCACTTCTCGGCCATCAACATGCAGGGCTTCAAGACCCTGAAGGAAGGCCAGAAGGTGAGCTTCGAGGTCGTTCAAGGGCCGAAGGGCAAGCAAGCGTCGAACATCCAGGCCGCGTAAGGCACCGGATATCAGACGAAGAAACCCGGCATTGCGCCGGGTTTCTTTTTTTTTCAGGCCGGCCACTCGTTAATTCGATTGGCCGGCCTTTTCGTTCAATCCCGATAATCGAACACGTATTGTCTTGTTGCACGCGCAGATCGAATGCCGTCATGCGCGTGAAACATATTCGATATCCGTTACACGACCTTCAGCGTGCCCATCATGCCGAGATCCTCGTGTTCGAGAATGTGGCAATGAAACATGCGCTCGCCGGGCATGTCTTGCGTGACGAGTAGCGTCACGGTCTCGCCGCTGCGCACGTTGACGGTATCGCGCCATGCGCGGAACGGTTCGCTCGTGCGCGTGCCGTCCGACGCGCGCTCGATCACCTGGAATTGCGTGCCATGCAAGTGGAACGGGTGATCCATGTCGGTGGCGTTGCGCAGGGTCCAGCGCTCGACGTCGCCGCGGCGGCTGGTCAGCGTCGCGCGATGCGGCGCGTAGGTCGCACCGTTGATCATGAAGCGCATGCCCGCCGGGCGGCCGTGTGCCGGCCCTTTCATCATCGCGTCCATGTCCATCTTTTCGCCGAACTCGATCGTCTTCTGCGCGACCGGCTCGCCGAGCGCGGGCACCCTGCGCAGCGTCGCGGGCAGCGCGCGCGCCGCTGCAGGCGCGAACGCGACATCGGCGAGCGCCAGCGCCGGATCTGGCGGCAGGCTGCCGTGGCCGCCGTCGTGCGACATTGCCATCTTGCGGCGGTCGTATTCGGCCGCCTGCAGCACCGCGCGTGACGCGCGGTCGCCGGCGCGCACCAGCAGTTCCGCACGCTCGCCCGGCGCGAGCAGCAGCGACGTCACGCGGCGCGGCGCGTCGAACAACCCGCCGTCGGTGCCGACCTGCTCGAACGCGCGGCCGTCGTCGAACGCGACGCGCAGGTAGCGCGCGCTGCATGCGTTCCACACGCGCCAGCGCTCGTCGCCCGCGACGTCGATCTGCGGCCGGCGCGCCCCGTTGACCAGCACGAACTGGCCTTCGCGGCCGTTCATCCAGTCCATCATGTCGTTCGGCGGGATCGTGCCGTCGCGCGCGAGCTTCAGGTCGGATACGAACAGGTTGCGCTCGGGCCAGCCGGCGAGCGGGTCGTCGGCGGCGCGCACGATGAAGGGCCCCGCAAGCCCGCGGAATACCTGTTCGGCCGTCATCATGTGCGGATGGGGGTGATACCAGTAGGTGCCGGCGCTGCCCTTCGGCAGCGTGAAGCGGTACACATGCGACGCGCCCGGCGCGACCGGATCGGACGGATTGCCGTCCTGGTCGGGCGGCACCGGCAGCCCGTGCCAGTGGATCGTCGACGGTTGCGGCAGCTTGTTCACGAAGCGGATCTCGACCGTGTCGCCCTCGCGCACGTCGATCAGCGGGCCGACGACGGGCCCTTGCGTGTCCGCGCCGAACTGCCAGAACGTCGTCGGACGCGCACCGTGCAGCATCGCACGCGCGACCGGCTGCGCGACCAGCGTCGCGCGGAACGTGCCAGGTTCGCGGCTTTCGTTTGCCAGGATGCGCAGCGACGCGAGCGGCGTGCCGGCCGGCAGGGCATCGGCCGCGGCGAGCGCGGCCGGCGCCGGCTTCGCGTGCTGCGCGTGGTCCGCCATTCCCGACATGCCCGGCATGTCGTCCATCTGATCCATGCCGGCCATGCCCGCGTGACCGGCATGCTGCGCCCATGCGGCGCGCGCAAACAGCGAAGCGGCCGCGACACCGATGGCGTGCGACAGGAAGGTTCTCCGTATCATCAATCGTTCCTCGTTATTCGTGCTGCATCGCGCGGCCGTCGCGACCTGCGCGCGTGCCGGCACGGGGAAGCGCCCGTGCGACGCGCAATCCGATGCCCGCGTCATCATAACCGCAGCACTCGGTCGAAACGCCGCGACACCGCGCGAGCGTCGATACGCCGCACGACGCTGCCGGCCCGACGATTCGCGCGCCGCGCGGGCCGCGTTTTCGCTCATCGAACGACGCCGCGGGCTCCGCTGCCCTCACGCCGGCCGGGGCGATCGACGCCTTGCGTCACCCGCTTTGGTCACGCCCGATCGAAGGCATTTGCTGCCGCTGCGCATCGCGTCATCGACGCGTCGCGCGCCCTCTTTGCCTGAACCCCTCGATTTTTCACGATGTGGAACAAGTCTCTGCTTTATAAAAATTCGTGGTGCACGGCACAAATTCGCTGTTTCGCGATGCCAAAAATCATTCCGCAATACAAAACACACCAAATATCACATTGTTTTAAAAGGAGAATTTTTGTTTCGAGAAAGCGTTCTACGCGCACCATCGAGCGCGCTCGCGGACGTAGACTTTGTTCCATGCACTGACGCTTCGCCACGACGTTCGATACGGAACCCGGCGCAAGCAGCCAGTCGGGCCACAGCCGGACGCGCCGGCGGGCGGCACACCAGAATCGCTTGTGATCAGAAAGGGAGAACGGAAATGAAGGGATTTCGCTTTGGTTCAGCGCTCGGGTCGTTCTACATCCTGCCGGCAAACGGCGGCTGGGAAGCGACGTTCGGCAACGCCTCGCTCGGCGCGTTCTCGTGCCCGGAAGTGGCAGCCGACCACATCTCCCGCGGCGACTGCGAACAGCCGTCCGAACTGGATACGGCCACGCTCGAAGTGCCGCACGAAATCGCCGAATGGGAAATCGTTCACGTCTGAATGGCACGCCTGCAACGAAAAACGCCCCGGGTCACCGGGGCGTTTTCATTATCGGCGGGACGGCGAGCCGCCAGGCCCGCCGCATCTGCTGTTGCCGTTGCCAGGACGCGCGCGGTGGCGCGGCCGGCGTCAGGCGACTGCGTCGACGATGCCGTTCAGCGTTGCGCTCGGGCGCATCGCCTGGCTCGTCAGCTCGACGCTCGGACGGTAGTAGCCGCCGATCGCCTGTGCCTTGCCCTGCGCGGCCGACAGTTCTTCCAGGATGCGCGCTTCGCTGTCGGACAGCGACTTCGCGACGCCTTCGAACTGCGCCTTCAGCGCGGCGTCCTCGGTCTGCTCGGCCAGCGCCTGCGCCCAGTACAGGCACAGGTAGAAGTGGCTGCCGCGGTTGTCGAGGCCGCCGACCTTGCGCGCCGGCGACTTGTTCTCGTCCAGGAACTTGCCGGTCGCCTGGTCGAGCGTCTTCGCGAGCACGAGCGCCTTCGGGTTCTGGTAAGCGTTGCCGAGGTGTTCGAGCGACGCGGCCAGCGCGAGGAATTCGCCGAGCGAATCCCAGCGCAGGAAGCCTTCCTCGACGAACTGCTGCACGTGCTTCGGTGCCGAGCCGCCCGCGCCCGTCTCGAACATCCCGCCGCCGGCCATCAGCGGCACGATCGACAGCATCTTCGCGCTGGTGCCGAGTTCCATGATCGGGAACAGGTCGGTCAGGTAGTCGCGCAGCACGTTGCCCGTGACCGAGATCGTGTCCTTGCCCGCGCGGATGCGCTCGAGCGAGAAACGCGTCGCGTCCACCGGCGTCATGATGCGGATGTCGAGGCCGTTCGTATCGTGATCCTTCAGGTAGCGTTCGACCTTCGCGATGATCTGCGCGTCGTGCGCACGTGCCGGATCGAGCCAGAACACGGCCGGCGCGCCGGTCGCGCGGGCGCGGTTGACCGCGAGTTTGACCCAGTCCTGCACCGGTGCGTCCTTGGTCTGGCACATGCGCCAGACGTCGCCCGACTCGACCGCATGCTCGAGCAGCACGTTGCCGGCTTCGTCGGTGACGCGCACGACGCCGTCGGCCGGGATCAGGAACGTCTTGTCGTGCGAACCGTATTCCTCGGCGGCCTGCGCCATCAGGCCGACGTTCGGCACGCTGCCCATCGTGACGGGGTCGAATGCGCCATGCTGCTTGCAGTCCTCGATCACGGCCTGGTAGACGCCCGCGTAGCAGCGGTCCGGAATCACGGCCTTCGCGTCGTACAGTTCACCGTCCGGGCCCCACATGCAGCCCGACTCGCGGATCATCGCCGGCATCGATGCGTCGACGATCACGTCGCTCGGCACGTGCAGGTTCGTGATGCCCTTGTCCGAGTTGACCATCGCGAGGCGCGGACGCACCGCGTACTCGGCCTTGACGTCGGCTTCGATCGCTTCGCGCGTGTCGGCCGGCAGGTCCTTCAGGCGCGCGTACAGGTCGCCGATCCCGTTGTTCGGGTTGAAGCCGGCCTGCGCCAGCACGTCCGCGTGCTTCGCGAGCGCGTCGCGGTAGAACACCGACACGAAGTGACCGAACAGGATCGGGTCCGAGACCTTCATCATGGTCGCCTTCAGGTGCACCGAGAACAGCACGTCCTGCGCCTTCGCGTCGGCGATCTGCGCTTCGATGAAGCTGCGCAGCGCCTTGCGGCTCATCACCGAGGCGTCGATGACTTCACCGGCCTTCACGGCCGTCTTTTCCTTCAGCACCTTCTTCACGCCGTCGGCCGTCGTGAGTTCGATCTTCACGCTGCCGGCATCGGCGATCAGCGCCGACTTCTCGCTGCCGTAGAAGTCGCCTTCGGTCATGTGCGCGACGTGCGCCTTCGACGTGGCCTTCCATGCGCCCATCTTGTGCGGGTGCTTGCGTGCGTAGTTCTTGACCGACAGCGGCGCGCGACGGTCGGAGTTGCCTTCGCGCAGCACCGGGTTCACTGCGCTGCCCTTGATCTTGTCGTAGCGGGCCTTGACGGCCTTCTCTTCGTCGCTCGACGGCTCTTCCGGGTAGGCCGGCAGCTTGTAGCCCTGCGCCTGCAGTTCGGCGATCGCGGCCTTGAGCTGCGGCACCGACGCGCTGATGTTCGGCAGCTTGATGATGTTCGCTTCCGGCTTCAGCGTGAGCTGGCCCAGTTCGGCCAGATCGTCGGAACCCTTCTGCTCCGGCGGCAGGACGTCGGCGAATGCCGCGATGATGCGGCCGGCGAGCGAGATGTCGCGCGTTTCGACGGCGACGCCCGACGAGCGCGTGAAGGCCTTGACGATCGGCAGCAGCGAATAGGTCGCGAGCGCGGGCGCTTCGTCGGTGAGGGTGTAGATGATCTTGGGCGAAGTGGACATGGTCGATGCGTTGCTACGTGAAAATTTGGGACTGAGGAGCGCCGGCGGTAACCGGCGGGGAGCGACCGGGTCGATCGCGAAAGGGGCGTGCCGGCTAGCCGGGCGGTGGTGTTGCGAGGGCCGTCATGTTCTACCTTGCAGGGCACCCGGGCCGCATCGCGGCGCCGCGGCCCGCATGCCGGACCGCCCTGCCAACAAACCTGCCGTTCATGAAACGCCCCGGCGCCGGCAGTAGGCGCCGGGGCGGCCGGCGGTCCGCCGGCCTGCCCCGGAAGGGACTTACATGTTCTCGATCAGCACTTCGCCGAAGCCGGAGCACGACACCTGCGTCGCGCCTTCCATCAGACGCGCGAAGTCATACGTGACGCGCTTCTGCAGGATCGACTTCTCCATCGCGGCGATGATCGTGTCGGCCGCTTCCGTCCAGCCGAGGTGGCGCAGCATCATTTCCGCCGACAGGATCTCGGAACCGGGGTTCACGTAATCCTTGCCCGCGTACTTCGGCGCCGTGCCGTGGGTCGCCTCGAACATCGCGACCGAATCCGACAGGTTCGCGCCCGGCGCGATCCCGATGCCGCCGACCTGCGCGGCCAGTGCGTCGGAGATGTAGTCGCCGTTCAGGTTCAGCGTCGCGATCACGTCGTATTCGGCCGGACGCAGCAGGATCTGCTGCAGGAACGCGTCGGCGATCGAATCCTTGATGACGATCTCGTTGCCCGTCTTCGGGTTCTTCACGCGCATCCACGGGCCGCCGTCGATCAGCTCGCCGCCGAACTCCTTCTGCGCGAGCGCATAGCCGGCGTCACGGAACAGGCCTTCCGTGAACTTCATGATGTTGCCCTTGTGCACCAGCGTGACCGACTTGCGATCGTTGTCGATCGCGTACTGGATCGCCTTGCGCACGAGACGCTCGGTGCCTTCGGTCGACACGGGCTTGACGCCGATCCCCGAGGTTTCCGGGAAGCGGATCTTCTTCACGCCCATCTCTTCCTGCAGGAACTTGATGACCTTCTTCGCCTGCTCGGAGCCCGCGGCCCATTCGATGCCCGCGTAGATGTCTTCCGAGTTCTCGCGGAAGATCACCATGTCGATCTTTTGCGGCTCGCGCACCGGCGACGGCACACCCTTGAAATACTGGACCGGACGCAGGCAGACGTAGAGGTCGAGTTCCTGGCGCAGCGCGACGTTCAGCGAACGGATGCCGCCGCCGACCGGGGTCGTGAGCGGCCCCTTGATCGACACCACGTATTCCTTCAGCACCTGCAGCGTCTCGTCCGGCAGCCACACGTCCGGACCGTACACCTTGGTCGCCTTCTCGCCCGCGAAGATCTCCATCCAGTGGATCTTGCGCTTGCCCTTGTAGGCATGCGCGACCGCCGCGTCGACGACCTTGATCATGACCGGCGTGATATCGAAGCCCGTACCGTCGCCTTCGATGTAGGGAATGATCGGCTGATCGGAAACGTTGAGCGAGAAGTCCTTGTTGACGGTGATCTTGTCACCGCCCTCCGGAACCTTGATGTGCTGATACGGCATGATCGACTCCAGTGACGTGGCTGAGCAGGTGATGCTGGTCGAAACTGCGCGCGCGGCGAGGTGGCCTTGCCACCTTCGTGACGGCAACAGCGAGCCGCTATTCTAGCGCCCCAACCGGGGCCGGCGGCACGAAGCGCGACGCTGCGTATCAAGTCTTCCCTTATGTCTTATATAAGACAGATGACTTGCCGTTCCGTATTATGCATTAAGATTCCGCCATTTGCCATAGACCGCCCGTCCCGCCGCCCCGCGGCACGCCGGGCGGGCGCCCCGCCATGACCCTGATCGCCCTCAACAAGCCGTTCGGCACGATTTGCCAGTTTTCCGCGCACGAGACGCGGCCGTCGCTCGGCGACTGGGTAACCACGCCCGGCGTCTACCCGGCCGGCCGGCTCGACGCGGACAGCGAGGGCCTGCTGCTGCTCACCGACGACGGCGCGCTGCAGGCGCGCATCGCCGAGCCGCGCCACAAGCTCGTCAAGCGCTACTGGGCGCAGGTCGACGGCGCGCCGGGACCGGCCGACCTGAAGGCACTCGCGCGCGGCGTCGATCTCGGCGACTACGTGACGCGCCCGTGCCGCGCCGAATTCATCGAACCGCCCGAGGCGCTGTGGCCGCGCAACCCGCCGATCCGCTATCGCGCCGCGATCCCGACCACGTGGATCGAACTCGCGATCACCGAAGGCAAGAACCGGCAGGTGCGCCGGATGACGGCCGCGATCGGCTTCCCGACCTTGCGTCTCGTGCGTGTCGGCATTGGCGCGCTCGACATATTCGCGCTCGGCATTGCACCGGGCGAAACAATCGCGTTGCCGCCGCGGGCCCCCTGGGACGGTTTCGCACGCACCGAATGATGAATTCGGGACGCGCGAATTTTTCGTCATCTTTTTCGTCAACCGCCGGCGAAGATCGTGCGTTAAACCACGCAGATGCCAACCTTAGCTATCCGGCATTGGCAGCCGAACCGGTATTTCCGTGTTTGCGTCACGAAAGCGACGTTTTCTTCGAATACGATTCGGCGCCCGCAGCGCAAAGAGAAATTTCTCGAAGCGTCTGTCAACCGAAAGGTGGATGGCACCGTTAGACGACATGACTCCTATTGCCGGGTCATTTGGTTAATTAACTAAAGCTGAGGAACACAACATGAACAAACTGATCGCCGCTCTGGTCGCTGGCCTCTTCGCAACGGCAGCATTCGCACAAGCTTCGGCTCCGGAAGCTGCTTCGGCTGCTGCTCCGGCAGCTGCTTCGGCACCGGCAAAGCACGCTGCCAAGAAGCACCACGCAAAGAAGAAGCACCACGCAGCTAAGAAGGCAGCTAGCGAAGCCGAAGCACCGGCAGCTGCTTCGAACTAAGCAAGCTGTTTGTAATAACGCAGTCAAGAACACGCAGTCTTGCCGTTCTTACGGCGTTGAAAGGCAGATCACCGCGAGGCGATCTGCCTTTTTCTTTTTTGTGCCCGCCGGCGCGCTTCGCGTACCATGCGGGTCTCGTTTTCCCGATAGGAGCCCTGCTGTGCGATTCTCCCTGCGCCCGTCGCTCGGCCGCCTTGCGCGCGCCGCCGTGTTTCCCGCCGCGCTCGCCGTCCTCGCACTCGGCATGCAGACCGCCCACGCCCAGATGCCGCCCGGCGCCAAGCAGCCGGGCGAGTTCCCGCGCGTGAAGCTGCGCGCCGGCATGTACGTGATCGACGCGGCCGTCGCCGCGAACGACGCCGATCGCGAACAGGGGCTGATGTACCGGTCGCAGCTCGCGCCGAACGAAGGCATGCTGTTCGTGTTCAACGAGAACGCCGTGCACTGCTTCTGGATGAAGAACACGCTGATCCCGCTGTCGATCGCGTTCGTCCGCGCGGACGGCACGATCACCGACATCGACGAGATGAAGGCCGAGACGACCGACAACCACTGCCCGCGCAACAACGGTGTCTATGCGCTCGAAATGAGCAAGGGCTGGTTCGCGGCGAAAGGCATCAAGCCGGGCATGAAGCTCGACGGGCTGCCCAAGGCCCAGTAATCGCCATCGCCGCGGCACCGCCGCGCATCGACCGCAGCCGGCCGCCCTGCTTGTTGGGCGCCGGCTTTTTTTTCGCCGGCCGGCGGCCGCGGCCGCCTTGATACGGCGCACCTTGCCCGCATCTGCAAAAGCCACGGACAAGCGCTATGCTTTAAATCTCGCTTGTTTCAGCCCGGGCCGGCGCCGCCGTCCCGCTTACGATCCGAACCACCAGGAGGTTCACGTGCCCCGCAAAACCCCCATCGAGCGCTATCGCAATATCGGGATCAGCGCTCACATCGATGCCGGCAAGACCACGACGACCGAGCGCATCCTGTTTTACACCGGCGTGAGCCACAAGATCGGTGAAGTGCACGACGGCGCGGCCACGATGGACTGGATGGAGCAGGAGCAGGAACGCGGCATCACGATCACGTCGGCTGCGACCACGGCCTTCTGGAAAGGCATGGCCGGCAACTACCCCGAACACCGGATCAACATCATCGACACGCCCGGGCACGTCGACTTCACGATCGAGGTCGAGCGCTCGATGCGCGTGCTCGACGGCGCGTGCATGGTCTACGACTCGGTCGGCGGCGTGCAGCCGCAGTCCGAAACCGTATGGCGCCAGGCGAACAAGTACAAGGTGCCGCGCATCGCGTTCGTCAACAAGATGGACCGCATCGGCGCGGACTTCTTCCGCGTGCAGCGCCAGATCGGCGAGCGCCTGAAGGGCGTCGCCGTGCCGATCCAGATTCCGATCGGCGCGGAAGATCATTTCCAGGGCGTCGTCGATCTCGTGAAGATGAAGGCGATCGTCTGGGACGACGAAAGCCAGGGCGTGAAGTTCACGTACGAAGACATCCCCGCGAATCTCGTCGAGCTCGCGCACGAATGGCGCGAGAAGATGGTCGAGGCCGCCGCGGAAGCCAGCGAGGAACTGCTCGAGAAGTACCTGCACGACCATGAATCGCTGACCGAGGACGAGATCAAGGCCGCGCTGCGCCAGCGCACGATCGCCAACGAGATCGTGCCGATGCTGTGCGGCAGCGCGTTCAAGAACAAGGGCGTGCAGGCGATGCTCGACGCGGTGATCGACTACCTGCCGTCGCCGGTCGACGTGCCGGCCATCCTCGGTCACGACTTCCACGATCCGGAGAAGCCGGCCGAACGTCACCCGAGCGACGACGAGCCGTTCTCGTCGCTCGCGTTCAAGATCATGACCGATCCGTTCGTCGGCCAGCTGATCTTCTTCCGCGTGTATTCGGGCGTCGTCGAATCGGGCGACACGGTGCTGAACGCGACGAAGGACAAGAAGGAGCGGCTCGGCCGGATCCTGCAGATGCACGCGAACGAGCGCAAGGAAATCAAGGAAGTACGCGCGGGCGACATCGCGGCGGCAGTGGGCCTGAAGGAAGCGACGACGGGCGACACGCTGTGCGATCCGGCCAAGCCGATCATCCTCGAGAAGATGGAATTCCCGGAGCCGGTGATCTCGCAGGCCGTCGAGCCGAAGACGAAGGCCGACCAGGAGAAGATGGGCCTCGCGCTGAACCGTCTCGCGCAGGAAGATCCGTCGTTCCGCGTGCAGACCGACGAGGAATCCGGCCAGACGATCATTTCGGGGATGGGCGAGCTGCACCTCGAAATCCTGGTCGACCGGATGAAGCGCGAGTTCGGCGTCGAGGCGACGGTCGGCAAGCCGCAGGTCGCGTATCGCGAAACGGTGCGCACGACGGCATCCGATGTCGAGGGCAAGTTCGTCAAGCAGTCGGGCGGGCGCGGCCAGTACGGGCACGCGGTGATCACGCTGGAGCCGAACCCCGGCAAGGGCTACGAGTTCCTCGACGAGATCAAGGGCGGCGTGATTCCGCGCGAATTCATCCCGGCCGTCGACAAGGGCATCACCGAGACGCTGAAGAGCGGCGTGCTCGCGGGCTACCCGGTGGTCGACGTGAAGGTGCACCTGACGTTCGGCTCGTACCACGACGTCGACTCGAACGAAAACGCGTTCCGGATGGCCGGCTCGATGGCGTTCAAGGAAGCGATGCGCAAGGCCAAGCCGGTGCTGCTCGAGCCGATGATGGCCGTCGAGGTCGAGACGCCCGAGGACTTCATGGGCAACGTGATGGGCGACCTGTCGAGCCGGCGCGGCATCGTGCAGGGGATGGAAGACATCGCGGGCGGTGGCGGCAAGCTGGTGCGCGCCGAGGTGCCGCTCGCGGAAATGTTCGGCTATTCGACGTCACTGCGCTCGGCGACGCAAGGCCGTGCGACGTACACGATGGAGTTCAAGCACTACGCGGAAACGCCGGCGAACGTGTCGGAAGCCGTGATCAACGCGAAAGTGAAGTAAGCGCGGCGCACCTGCGCACTGCTGCGCGGCAAGTACGAGCCCGTCCGGTTCCGGACGGGCTTTTTTTCGTCCGTCGAACGCAGCGATGCGACCGGCCGGCGACGTTTTTGATCGGCACGCCAGGCATTTTTTTCGCATGCCACAATGCATCGCGATTCGTCCGACGGAACCCTGCCGATGCCACGCCGCCCTGCCCTGCGCCGCCTGCTGATGCTGTATGCCGGCCTCATCGCCGCGAACGTCGCCGTCTGGCTGTGGGCACTCGCGGTGCTGCGCGACCATCCGCTGCTGCTCGGCACCGCGGCGATCGCGTACGGGCTCGGCCTGCGTCATGCGGTCGACGCCGATCACATCGCCGCGATCGACGTCGCGACGCGCAAGCTGATGCAGGACGGCCGGCGTCCGGTGACGGTCGGCCTGTTCTTCTCGCTCGGCCACTCGACGATCGTGATCGCCGCGACGCTCGGCATCGCGCTGAGCGCGTTCGCGCTGCGCGACCGCTTCGACGCATTCCGCGAGATCGGCGGCACGATCGGCACGGCCGTGTCGGCCACCTTCCTGCTCGTGCTCGCGTGCATCAACCTGGTGATCCTGCGCGACGTGTGGCGGCGCTATCGCGGCGCGCCCGATCACGCGCACGACGCCGCGCATGCACATCCTCCGGCCGGCCTCGTCGGTCGGCTGCTGCGCCCGCTGTTCCGCTTCGTGTCGAAGAGCTGGCACATGTATCCGGCCGGGGTGCTGTTCGGCCTGGGTTTCGATACTGCAACCGAAATCGCGCTGCTCGCGATCGCGGCCGCACAGGCGAGCCACGCGCTGCCTCTCTATACGGTCATGCTGTTTCCCGCGCTGTTCGCGGCCGGCATGACGCTGATCGACTCGACCGACAATGTCCTGATGATGCATGCGTACGGATGGGCGATGGACGACCCGCGGCGCAAGCTGCTCTACAACGCGAGCATCACGCTGCTGTCGGCGGCCGTCGCGCTGGCCATCGGCGGGATCGAGGCCGCCGGCCTGCTCGCCGACAAGCTGTCGTTGACGGGCCCCGTGCGCGATGCGCTCGATGCACTCGGGGAACGCTTCGGCGCGATCGGTTACGGCATCGTCGCACTCTTTCTCGTCGCCTGGATCGCGTCGATCCTCTGCCATCGCTGGCCGCGCGCTGCCGACACGACGGCGCGCCAGACGTAGTCAGACGTTTCAGTTCGGAAACAAAAAGCTCACGACGACGTATCGCACGCTGTCGCGCACTCCGTGCGCGCCTTGCGCCGCGGGCATAGCCGGCCGGTGGCACGAATCTCGCAGTTAGGGATTCGCACGGCGGGCCCGCGTGCCGACTCGTGCTCGCGGCTGGCCTCCGGCGCCGGCCGGACACACGTCGGCCGCCGAAACGACACTGCATCGTTGCTGGTCCCCTGCTCCACACGTTGATGAACGCGCGTGTCGAGGCATCGCGCGCATCGGGAGGCCAATGATGAGCAGAACGAAACAACTGTCCCGCACGACGGGACGGTGCTATCGCATGACCCTGCTGGCCGCAGCCGCGATTGCGTGCTGCTGCTCGTATGCCGTCGCGCAGGACACGACAACCGTCGTTCCTGTGACCGTGCTGCCGGGTGACGGCACTTCCACCACCCCATCCGCCCAGATCGAGCAGAATGCGGCGCCTGACGCCACGTCCAGCGCGGACACCGTGATGATCTTGGCCGAAAACGCTGCGTCATGTGCGGCCAACCCGGCCGCTTGTGCGGTGCGTGTGTATGCCGGCGGCGGCAATGGCGGAAATGGCGGCCTCGGTAGCGGCGGAACGACCGGAAGCGGGAGCGCCAGCACGGGTAGCGGCGGAAACAACGGCAATGGCGCCGTCGGCCCCGCAGGCGTCGGCGGGACAACGGGCGGGACGAACGGCTCGGTTGGCTCGGGGGGCACCGGCCGCGGCGGCAATGCCGCCGGCAGCGGGGGCTCGGGCGGTGGTACTTCCGGCGGCGGTACTTCCGGGGGCGGTACTTCCGGAGGCGGTACTTCCGGAGGCGGCCATGGTGGCGGTGGCGGCTCCGGCGGTGACGGAGGCCATGGCGACGGAGGCCACGGTGACGGAGGTCACGGCGATGGAGGCCACGGTGACGGAGGTCACGGCGATGGAGGCCACGGCGACGGAGGTCACGGCGGTGGCGGCTCCGGTGGTGGCGGAGGCCACGGCGACGGAGGTCACGGCGGTGGCGGCTCCGGCGGTGGCGGAGGCCACGGCGACGGGGGTCATGGTGGTGGCGGCTCCGGCGATGGCGGAGGCCACGGCGACGGAGGTCACGGTGGTGGCGGCTCCGGCGGTGGCGGAGGCCACGGCGACGGAGGTCACGGTGGCGGCGGCTCCGGCGGTAGCGGAGGCTCCGGTGGCGGAGGTCACGGTGGTGGCGACTCCGGCGGTGGCGGAGGCCACGGTGGCGGTGGTTCCGGCGGTGGTTCCGGCGGTGGTTCCGGCGGCGGTTCCGGCGGTGGTTCCGGCGGTGGTTCCGGCGGTGGTTCCGGTGGCGGTTCCGGCGGTGGTTCCGGCGGTGGTTCCGGCGGCGGCGGCCATGGCACCGGCGGTCACGGCAACGGCGGTGGCAACGGTAATGGCAACGGTAGCGGCGGCGCTGGCAACGGTGGCGCCAACGGCGTCGGCAATGGCAATGGAAGCGGCAGTGCCGGCGGCAATGGCGGCAACGGCGGATCGTCCAGTGGTCATGGCCACTGACCGACGCGTCGCCTGCCCCCGACGCGGTCAGAGCATTTCGAGCGCGCGCTTGCTGCGCGGCGGACGGAAGTACCCGTCGAGTTGCGCGCGCTCGTCATCGCTCAACACGAGATCGAGCGCGGCGCGATTGTCGCGCACGTGCTCGATCCGCGACGTCTTCGGAATCGCGAACACGCCCGGCTGCGCAAGCACCCAGGCGAGTGCGACGCGCGTGACCGACACACCGCGCTGCCGCGCGATTTCATCGAGCGGAGAACGCTTCGGCAGCCGTCCGTGATCGACCGGACTGTAGGCCATCGCCGGCATCCGATGATCGGCGAGCCACGGCAGCAGGTCGAATTCCGGGCCGCGCCGCGCGATGTTGTAGAGAATCTGGTTGGTCGCGCACGCGCCCCCGCCCGCCTCGTCGACGAGCTCGGCCATGTCGGCCGTATCGAAGTTGCTGACGCCCCAGTGGCGGATCTTGCCCGCGCGTCGCAGCGCCTCGAACCCCTCGACGGTCTCCTCGAGCGGCACCGAACCACGCCAGTGGAGCAGGTACAGGTCGAGACGATCGGTACGCAGACGCTTGAGGCTCGCGTCGCACGCGGCGACGACGCCGCGCCGGCTCGCATGATGCGGATACACCTTGCTGACCAGGAACACGTCGTCGCGCAGGCCGGCGAGCGCCTCGCCGACGAGTGCCTCGGTCGCACCGTCACCGTACATCTCGGCGGTATCGACCAGCGTCATCCCGAGATCGATCCCCTCGCGCAATGCGGCGATCTCGTCCGCCCGGCGCGCGGGCCGCTCGCCCATTTCCCAGGTGCCCAGGCCGAGTTTCGGAATCGTCTCACCGTCCGGCAGGACGACCGTGGCGATCGTGTCTGTCATGTGCTCCTCGCTGCGGATTCGTGGCCGCGCACCCGCGGCCGAAGCATCAAATACGACGCATCAGTGTAGTCAATCGGTGCGGCGTCCACCTGTTACACGGCAAAAACCGGCTATAACGGCACCGCATGATGACTTAGAATGGCCGGCACCCTGATCGATACCCATTCCATGAAGGCACCCACGGACGACCGCTGGCAGGACCTGCGCCCCGACCCCGACAACGACACGCCGCTCTACCTGCAGCTCGCCCGCAAGCTCGGCGACGCGATCCACGACAATCGCTGGGCGGCCGGCGAGGCGCTGCCGTCCGAACGCGTGCTGTCCGAAGCGCTCGGCGTGTCGCGCATTACCGCGCGCAAGGCGATCGCGCTGCTCGTCGAGCAGGGCCTGATCCGCCGCACGCAAGGGGCCGGCAACTTCATCCGGCCGCGCTACGAGGATCCGCTGTCGCGGCTGTCGAGCTTCAGCGAGATGCTCGAGCGCCGCGGCTTCAAGCCGAGTTCGCAATGGCTCGAGCGCGAAATCCAGCCCGCGAATCGCGACGAAGTGATCCAGCTCGGCCTGTCGCCGGCCGCCTCCGTTACACGGCTGAAACGCCTGCGCCTCGCCGACGGCATCGTGATGGCCGTCGAGAACTCGACGTTCCCCGCCACGCTGATTCCCGATCCGCAGGCGATCGGCGGTTCGCTGTACAGCTATCTCGAAGCGCGCGGCACGCCGATCGTGCGCGCACTGCAGCATTTCCGCGCGGTCAACGCGACCGACGAGATCGCGCAACAGATGGGCATCGCGCCGCACGACGCGCTGCTGCTGATCACGCGGATCGGTTATACGGCCGACCAGCGCGCGATCGAACTCACCGATACCTACTGCCGCAACGACTACTACGACTTCGTCGTCGAACTGCGCAAGTAACGCCGGCAATACTCACGGCGTACGGCGCCGCCGGCGCTCACAACCAGCATGCTTCGTCCGTGCCGAGCGGCACGGGCGGCCTCGAGAAGCGCGGCGGTGTCGCCGACAGGCGTTCGGCCGGACGCACGGCATCGATCGTGCCGAACGGCGACGCGCTCCGGTCGATCCGGTCGCGCACGTCGTCGAACGTGAAATCCGGCGCCCGCAGGCCGTCCGGCACCGTGCCGAACGATTGCAGCCAGCGCCCCGTCTGCGCGAGCGAGAGCCGCACGTGCCAGCTCCCCCCTTGGGTCGCACGGCGCGCGAGCGCGATCATCGCGCCGAACGCCGCGAGATAACCCGTCGCATGATCGAGCGCCTGGCATGGCAGATGGCGCGGGCCGTCCGCGTGCGCGGCGTGCTGCTCGTGCCACGCGATACCGCTCGCCGACTGCACGAGACTGTCGAAGCCACGCCGCATCGACCACGGCCCCGCGTGCCCGTATGCGGACACCGACACGCAGACGATGCCGGGCCGCAGCTCCGCCAGCGCCTGCGGCGAAAACCCGCGCGCCGCGAGCGCGCCGGGGCGATAGGCCTGCAGGAATACGTCGGCGTCGCGTGCGAGCGCGCGCAACGTGGCGACACCGCCCGCCTCGCGCAGGTCGATCCACGTCGAGCGCTTGCCGCGCCCGTTGTCGATCACGAGCGACGCGATGTTCGGCAGGTGCGGGCCGTTGACGAGCAGCGTCTGTGCCCCGTGCGATGCCAGCGTGCGGCCCGCGACCGGCCCCGCGATGATGCGCGTGAGATCGAGCACGCGCACGCCCGCGAGCGGCTGGTCGGGCGCGCCGTGGCCGATCGCCTCGACGGGCGCGTCACCGATCCGCTCGATCTCGAACAGCGGCAGCGACGCGAGTGCCCGTGCCTGGTCGTGCGCCGCCCATTCGTCAGGGATTCTGATCAATGCCGCGCACAGGCCGGCCTCGGCGAGCGCGGTATCGAGTGCCGCGCCGTCCCACGTGCGGATCGCCGCGGCCACGTCATCGCGCTGCGGGCCGCTGCCGAGCACGTCGAGAATCCCGTGCAGGTGATGCGGAAAGTTCGCATGCAGCTGGATCCAGCGCCCGTCGCGCGTTTCGTAGAAGCCCGTCACCGGATGGCGCGGCTCGGGCGGCAGGCCGTCGTCCACGCGCAGGTAGCGTTCGCTGCGAAACGCGACGAGCGCGTCGCGCATCGACACGTCGACGCGCTGCGCGACGCCCGTGCGCAGCCGGTGGCATTCGGCCGCCGCGAGCCCGGCCGCCGCGATCGTCGCCGCGGCGAGCGTGCCGACGTGGAATGCCGACGGCAGCGTCGGGTCCTGCCCCGCCACGGCCGCGCGGGCCAGTGCGCGCGGTTCGCCGTGCGCCAGTTGCCACAAGTGGGTCAATGCGAGTTCGGGGGTCATGGTGGAAGCGCGCCGTGGAGGAGACGCATTCGAGTCTAGAATTCGCGACAGGCGCGATCAATCTTGATTGCGCGAATCAACGCATAACGAATAGTTGTAGCCGGGCCGCGCTTCATGCGCCCCGACAGGAGCGATCGGCATGACGTCCCTCAGCGCGCCGGAAGCCGCCGGCATCCTCGGTGTCAGCGTGAGCACCCTTTACGCGTATGTGAGCCGCGGCCTGCTGCGCTCGCTGCCCGACGGCGCGAGCAAGCGCCGCCGCTACGACGCGGACGAGGTGCGCCTGCTCGCGCGCCGCCGCGCCGATGCAAAGCGCGCGGGCGGCGTCGCCGAACGCTCGCTCGACTGGGGCGTGCCCGTGCTCGAATCGCGGATCACGCAAATCGCCGACGGGCGCCTGCACTATCGCGGCGCCGATGCGATCGCGCTCGCGAACGACGCGACGCTCGAGGAAACGGCGGCCCGCCTGTGGGATTGTCCGCCCGCGCGGCTCGCTGCGGCAGCGCTTGCATCGACCGGTTTCGACGCCGCCCAGTGGGAAGACTGGGCCCGCCGCTGGGCCCATCTCGCGCCGCTCGAGCGCACGCTGGTGCTGCTCCCCGCCGCGGCCGCCTCGCTGCCGCGCCTGTGGGCGCAGGGGCGCGACGCGCAGTTCGACGCGGCCACGCTGCTGCTGCGCGTGACGACGGCCGCGCTGGCCGGCATCGCACCGGGCGACGCGCCCGTGCATCGACAGCTCGCCGCCGCGTGGCGGATCCGGCGGCGCGACGAAGCCGACCTGCTGCGCCGCGCACTCGTGCTGTGCGCCGATCACGAACTGAACCCGTCGACCTTTGCGGTGCGCTGCATCGCGTCGACCGGCACCCATCTGTTCGGTGCGATCGCGGGCGGGCTCGCGGCGCTGTCGGGCCCACGCCACGGCGGCGAGACGTTCCGCGCGGGCGCCCTGCTCGACGAAGCCGCGCGGGCCGCCGACCTCGACCGCTACCTCGCGCTGCGCGTCGCACACGACGAACGCGCGGACGGCGCACGCACGGCACTGTCCGGTTTCGCGCATCCGCTCTATCCCGACGGCGATCCGCGCGCACGCGCGTTGCTCGACGCACTACACGCGACGCTGCCCGCCCGGGCACCGCTGCGCATGGCCCGCGCGCTCGCCGCGCGCGTCGAGGCGGCGACCGGCCTGCATCCGTCGATCGATTTCGCGCTCGCGGTGCTGGAGCGCACGCTTGCGCTGCCCGACGGCGCCGCGTTCACGCTGTTCGCGGCCGGCCGCACCGCGGGCTGGATCGCGCACGCACTCGAGCAGTACGCTGACGGCAAGCTCATCCGGCCCCGCGCGCGCTACGTCGGCAGCGACGCGGCTGCCTGAGCGCGGCCGCCGCGCCATGCGGCGAGCCGCCGCCACGCGCTCGGCGCGGCCTGCACGGCCGGCGCCGCCTGCGGGCCGAACGCGAACACCGCGCCGCCCGCCGCCGCGCTGATCCACACGCGCATGCCGGGCAGCAGCGCCAAGGTCTCGCCGGCATGCAACCAGTGATCGTCGGGCCGGCCCTCGATCGTCAGCCACAGACCGCCGTCCGCGACCTGCAACGCGGTGCGATCGACGATCCGCCACCGCCCGGCCGGTTCGTTGCCGTCCATCTCGTAGAGTCGCAGTTCGCGCATGGCCGCCTCCGGGTCGCGTGGGTTCGATGACGCCAGTATTTCGGACCGTGGCGACACACGGACAGATACGCCTGCAGACACTTTCGACTGAACTGTATCGGTCCGCCGCCGGACAGGCGTCCGGACCGATCCTGCGTGGCACGGCGGCTTTGCCTACAATGGCGGCTGTCCCGCGCCACCGGTCCGTCCCCATGTTCCAACGTCCGCCCGCCGCCGCTCCCGGCGAAAAGAACCTCACCATAATGCTCTGGCTCGTTGCGACGGGCTTCTTCATGCAGACGCTCGATGCGACGATCGTCAACACGGCGCTGCCGTCGATGGCAGTGAGTCTCGGCGAATCGCCGCTGCGGATGCAGTCGGTCGTGATCGCCTACTCGCTGACGATGGCGGTGATGATTCCCGTCTCGGGCTGGCTCGCGGACACGTTCGGCACGCGGCGCGTGTTCTTCAGCGCGATCCTGGTGTTCTCGCTCGGTTCGCTGCTGTGCGCGAATGCGCATACGCTGTCACAGCTCGTCGTGTTCCGCGTCGTGCAGGGGGTGGGCGGCGCGATGCTGCTGCCGGTCGGGCGGCTGGCCGTGCTGCGCACCTTCCCGGCCGAACGCTACCTGCCCGCACTGTCGTTCGTCGCGGTTCCCGGGCTGATCGGGCCGCTGATCGGGCCGACGCTCGGCGGCTGGCTCGTGAAGATCGCGTCGTGGCACTGGATCTTCCTGATCAACGTGCCGGTGGGCGTCGCCGGCTGCGTCGCGACCTTCTACTCGATGCCCGACGCGCGCAACCCGGCCGTCGGCCGCTTCGACCTGAAGGGCTATCTGCTGCTGACGATCGGGATGGTCGCTATCTCGCTGTCGCTCGACGGGCTCGCCGATCTCGGGATGCAGCATGCAGCCGTGCTCGTGCTGCTGATCCTGAGCCTCGCGTGCTTCGTCGCGTACGGGCTGTACGCGGTGCGCGCGCCGCAGCCGATCTTCTCGCTCGAGCTGTTCAAGATCCATACGTTCAGCGTCGGCCTGCTCGGCAACCTGTTCGCACGGATCGGCAGCGGCGCGATGCCGTACCTGATCCCGCTGCTGCTGCAGGTGAGCCTGGGCTATTCGGCATTCGAGGCCGGGCTGATGATGCTGCCGGTCGCGGCGGCCGGGATGTTCTCGAAACGGATCATCACGCGCCTGATCACGCAGCACGGCTACCGCAAGGTGCTGCTCGCGAACACGATCATGGTCGGGGTGATGATGGCGAGCTTCGCGCTGATGCGCGACACGGTGCCGGTGTGGGTGAAGGTCGTCCATCTCGCGCTGTTCGGCGGCTTCAACTCGATGCAGTTCACCGCGATGAACACGCTGACGCTGAAGGATCTCGGCACCGGCGGCGCGAGCAGCGGCAACAGCCTGTTCTCGCTCGTGCAGATGCTGTCGATGAGCCTCGGCGTCACGGTCGCGGGCGCGCTGCTGGCCACCTTCACCGGGATGCTGCGCACGGTGACGCCGAGCAACACGCTGCCCGCGTTCCATGCGACCTTCATCTGTGTCGGGATCATCACGGCCGCGTCCGCGTGGATCTTCGCGCAACTCGCGCCCGACATCCGCGGCGGCACGCAGCACAAGACCGATCCGTCCGAACGCGCGTGACGCACGGCGCGCGCCGCCACAATCGCCACGGCGGCGCGCCGCGCACCATGTCGGTGCAGCACGGCTGCACCGCGCGCGCCCTGCCGGCCGCGACGGCCCGCCGCACGGGGCACGATGCCGTGCATGCTTCTTGCTCGCCTATTCTGTAGGTAAACTGGCAGTCTTCCTTCGGCCGACATCATGAGCATGATCGACATCGATCCACCCGGCTTCCAGCCGCCCCGCCCCGTCGCCGGCGACGACGGGAAGCGGCGCACCGTGCTGTACGGCGCATACACCGTGTTCAGCGTGTTCCAGCCCGTTTTCTCGGTGTCACACCGCCGCGCGATCGGCTATCACGCGTCGCTGCGCGCGCACGACGAGGACAGCCGCCAGGTCGCGTCGCACGAGGTGTTCACGCAGGCGGCGCGGCGCGGCGACCTGCTCGAGCTCGGCCGGCTCGCCGAATCGCTGCATCTCGGCAACTTCCACGCGTTCGACAGTCACGACGAATGGCTCTTCCTGAGCCTGCACCCGGCGGCGCTGATGGACACCGTCTACGGCGACGCCCTGCTCGCGAACCTGAAGGCGCTCGGCCTGCCGCCGCATCGCGTGGTGCTCGAGGTGCCCGAGCAGGCGGGCGGCGAGACGCCGCGCTATGCGGCGATCGTCGACGGGCTGCGCAAGGCCGGCTTCCTGATCGCGCTCGGCGGCTTCGGCGCGAAACATTCGAACATCGACCGCGTGTGGCACCTGCACCCCGACATCGTCACGCTCGACCGCGGGATCCTCGCGCAGGCGAGCGAACACTCGCATCTCGAGCGCGTACTGCCCGGGCTCGTGTCGCTGCTGCACGAATCCGGCCAGCTCGTGCTGATGGGCGGGCTCTCGACCGAGCGCGACGCGATGATCGCGCTCGAATGCGACGTCGATTTCGTGCAGGGACAGTACTTCGCGGGGCCGAGCGTCGACCCCGTGCAACCGCAGGCCGCCGCAGGCTGCATGGATACGCTGTCGGCCGCGTTGCGGCTGCGCGTCGCGCAACGCGAGCGCACGCAGGCCGAACGCCTCGCGCCGTATGTCGCCGCGCTGGAGGAAGCCAGCCGGAAGCTCGTCGCGGGCGAATCGCTGATCGACGCGGCCGGCGCCGTGCTCGGGTTGCCGGAAACCGCGCGCTGCTTCCTGCTCGATGCATCGGGCCGCCAGATCGGCGACAACGTGCTCGCGCGCGGCAGCGTCTCGCAGCGGGCGAAGCGCTTCCGGCCGCTGCTGCATTCGGAAGGCGCGAGCTGGGAGCGCCGCCCCTACTTCATCCACGCGATGCGCGCGCCCGGCCGCGTGCATCTGACGCCGCCGTACCTGTCGATCAACGAAGCGCACCTGTGCGTGACCGCATCGATCGCCGCGCCGGCCGCGACCGGCATGCAGGTGCTGTGCGTCGACATCAACTGGGAAGCGGCACTCAGCCGCGAATGAGTTCGCGCGGCCGCGCTCACGCGGCGCCGTCGAGGGCGTTGGCGCGGCGCGCGATCAGCCGGTGCACGCGCTTGCCGGACGACGCGCTGACCACCTCGTGCTCGTCGATCACGTGCATGCCGGCGCCGAGCGCCGCATGCATGCGCGCCGAATCGAGCGGCGTATACAAGCGGCCGCGCTCGTCGCGCAGCGCGCCGTTGCCGGCCACCCGCCAGCTCAGGTACAACGTGCCGCCGGGCATCAGCAACCCGGCCAGCCGCGCGGCCGCCGCTGCAGCATCCGCCTGTTCGAGGTGCATGACGACCGTCTCGCACAACACGTTTCGAAACGCGCCGGCCGGCACGCCGGCGAGCGCCGGCAGCGCAGCCAGCTCGAAGGTCAGCGACGGGTGGCGCAAGCGCGCCTCGGCGAGCAGCGCGGCGCTCGCATCGTAGCCGCGCACGTCGAATCCGCGCGAAGCGAGCCACGCGGCGTCGCGTCCCGCACCGCAGCCGACGTCGGCCGTCGGCCCGGGCGAGAAATACTGCTCGAGCAGTGCATACATGTCGTCGGGGGCGGCCTGGTCGAGCCAGTCCTGCGCGTATTGCGCGGCATGGGCTTCGTAGGCATCGAGAGTCGGGCGATCCACCATGGCGATTGCTCCGCGTACGCGTCCTGTCGTGCGACGCACCCCGCATCTTAGCCGTTGCGCGTCGCGCGTGGGATGGCGGGCGACGCGCGGCCCCGCGCCGCTCGCAGGTCGCCGGCGCGGTCAGTTCGGCCCACGGCGCATCGCCGCGCCAGGGCCGGCCGCGATGCCGCCGCGAACCGGCCGCCGAGGGCGCAGCCGACCGCGTCCGCGCCGAACCCGCAGGCCGGCGCGGCCGACGCGTCAGATATGCGAATGCGCGCCGCCGTGCACGGGCCCCGCGCGCCGCTCGACCTCGCGGCGCACGTCGCCGCGCAGGCCCGCGAAAAACGCGACTTCGGCGACGACGAACAGCGGCCCGACCATCAGCCCGACCAGATCGTCGACGAACGCGGGCTTGCGCCCCTCGAACCAGTGCCCGACGAACTGTACGATCCAGCCGACCACGAACGCGCCGATGCCGATCCCGAGCCATTGCGCGGTCGGCAGCAGCGCGAGCGTCTGCGCGGCCCACAGGCCGAGGGCGAACAGCGCGGTCATGACCGCCCCGAAGCGCAGGTCGAGGCGCAGGTAGAACACCGCGAACGCCACGGCGAGCAGCAGCGCCGGCGACAGCGCGACACCGGCCAGCGTGCCGAGCGCCGGCCGCGACAGCAGCACCTCGACCGCGAACACGATCATCGGAATGCCGACCAGATGCGTCGCGATGTTGCGCGCGTCGCGATGGTAGGCCGCATACTGGGAAAGGTGGTCTTCGAGCGTCTTCATGGCGTCTCCTGAACGATCATTGGGCGCTATGATGCGCGTCACGCCCAGGAACCTCTGTCAGCTACCCGACATCGCGTGCCCATGCCCTCGCCGCTCGCCCCGTACCTGCCGCAGATCGAAGCGCACCCGTGGTTCGCCGCGCTGCCGCGGGCGTTGCGCGACGACCTGCTCGCCCGCGCCGCGTTGCGGCACCTGCCGGCCGGCCACGCGCTGTTCCGCCGCGGCGACCCGCCATGCGGGCTGTATGCGGTGCTGGCCGGCGCCCTCACCATAGGCGCGGTCGATCCGCAGGGCAAGGAAGCGCTGCTGACGGTCGCCGAACCCGTCACGTGGTTCGGCGAGATCGCGCTGTTCGACGGCCAGCCGCGCACGCACGACGCGATCGCGCTCGACGACACGCTGCTGCTGCACGTCCCGCAGCGCGCGCTGCTCGCGATTCTCGACACGACGCCGCAATACTGGCGGCAGTTCGCGCTGCTGATGGCGCAAAAGCTCCGGCTGAGCTTCCTGACCGTCGAATCGATGAGCGTGATGCCGGCCGCGCAGCGGCTTGCCGCACGGCTGCTGATGATCGCCGACGGCTACGGCGGGATCAGCGCCGGCCGCACGCGCATCCGGCTGTCGCAGGAAAAGCTCGCGGCGATGCTGTCGCTCACACGGCAGACCACCAACCAGCTGCTGAAGGCGCTGCAGGCCGACGGCGTCGTGCGGCTGCATGTCGGCGAGATCGAACTCGTCGATGTCGATGCGCTGCGCCGGGCGAGCGGGCTGCCTGACGGCACTCACTGACGGCACGCACTGACGACGCGCCGCCTCCGTCCTGACGCGCCCGTCGTGACGCCATCGAGCGATCGCCGCAACGCCGCATTCCCGCCGTCATCGCTTCGCGCTATCGTGGCGGCTCGTTCGTCCTTCTCCCCGCATACGCGCTTGAACACGTCCACCCTTACCGCCCCTTCCCGCCACGCGTGGCCTGTCTTCGTCGCGTTCCTGCGGCTCGGCCTCACGTCGTTCGGCGGGCCCGTCGCGCATCTCGGCTACTTCCGCGACGCGTTCGTCACGCGGCGCGGCTGGCTGACCGAACGCGCGTATGCCGATCTCGTCGGCCTGTGCCAGTTCCTGCCGGGGCCGGCGAGCAGCCAGGTCGGGATGGCGATCGGCCTGTCGCGCGCGGGTTATGCGGGAATGTTCGCCGCATGGCTCGGCTTCACGCTGCCGTCGGCGCTGCTGATGATGCTGTTCGCACTCGGCATGCACGCTGCGCGGATGCCGGTCGCGGCCGGCGCGCTGCACGGGCTGCGGATCGTGTCGGTCGCGGTGATCGCGCAGGCGGTGTGGGGCATGGCGCGCACGCTGTGCCCGGATACGCGCCGCGCCACGCTGATGGCGGTCGCAGCCTGCCTCGCGCTGCTCGTGCCGGCCGCATGGCTGCAGGTGGCCGTGATCGTCGCGGCCGGCGCGGCCGGGCTCGTACTGTTGCCGCAGCCCGAGCGCGGCGCGCACGATCCGCTGCCGCTGCACGTGTCGCATCGCGCGGGTGCGCTGTGGCTCGTGCTGTTCGCCGCATTGCTCGTCGCGTTGCCGTTCGCGGCGGGCGCGCTGCATTCGCATACCCTCGCGGTGGCCGACGCATTCTTTCGCACCGGCGCGCTGGTGTTCGGCGGCGGGCACGTCGTGCTGCCGCTGCTGCAGGCGGCCGTCGTCGCGCCGGGCTGGGTCGGCGATTCGGCGTTCCTCGCCGGCTACGGTGTCGCGCAGGCCGTGCCGGGGCCGCTCTTCACGTTCTCGGCGTTCCTCGGTGCGTCGCTGCGCGACGCGCCGAACGGCTGGCTCGGCGGGACGATCGCGCTCGTGTCGATCTTCGCGCCGTCGTTCCTGCTCGTCGCGGGCACCGCGCCGTTCTGGGAACGCCTGCGCCGCAGCACACGCATGCAGGCCGCGCTCGCGGGCGTAAACGCGGCTGTGGTCGGGCTGCTGCTCGCCGCGCTGTATCACCCGGTGTGGAGCGAGACGATCGTGTCGCCGCGCGACTTCGCGGCGGCGCTCGTCGCGTTCGTCGCGCTCGTGTTCTGGCGGGTGCCGCCGTGGGCCGTCGTGATCGCGAGCGCGGCGCTCGGCTGGTTGGCGACGGCGCTCGCCTGATCCGGCAAGTGCCACGCATCGATTCCCGCCCGACAAAAACAAAAAAGCCCTCGTGACGAGGGCTTTTCTTCGGGTGCCGCGCGCCGCAACGGCGCGCAGTACGCATGGACTTACGCGAAGTTCTTCGCTGCGAAGTCCCAGTTCACGATGTTCCAGAACGCTTCGACGAACTTCGGACGTGCGTTGCGGTAGTCGATGTAATACGCGTGTTCCCACACGTCGATCGTCAGCAGCGGCTTGTCGGCCGTCGTCAGCGGCGTGGCGGCGTTGCTCGTCGACACGATGTCGAGCGAACCGTCGGCCTTCTTCACGAGCCATGCCCAGCCCGAACCGAACGTGCCGACCGCGGCCTTCGAGAACGCTTCCTTGAACGCGTCGTACGAACCCCACTTCGCGTTGATCGCGTCGCCCAGCGCGCCCGACGGTGCGCCGCCGCCGTTCGGCGACAGGCTGTTCCAGAAGAACGTGTGGTTCCAGATTTGCGCGGCGTTGTTGAAGATGCCGCCCGACGACTTCTTCACGATCTCTTCCAGCGACAGGTTTTCGAATTCCGTGCCCGGGATCAGATTGTTCAGGTTCGTCACATAAGCCTGATGATGCTTGCCGTAGTGGTACTCGATCGTCTCTTTCGAGATGGTCGGCGCGAGTGCGTCTTCAGCGTACGGGAGCGGCGGGAGCGTATGAGCCATGGCGATTCCTTCGTTGAGTATGTAGGGAGGCTGTGTTGAATGCTGCCGAGCGTCCGATTGTAGGCGAGTCCGAATATCCCCGCAAACTCACGGGCATTTATCCGCGGTATGCAGAAAATCGGCGTTCCCGCTTCATCCGGCAGGACCAGAAGACGGATGCGCAGCATCCGTTCCCGCGCCGGGCGCCGGACCATCCGGAGCGCAGGACGCGCGACCTTCGTTCCGCTTACGCCGCCGCCGTCAGATCGTGTCGGTCAGCCGCGGCTGCACGTCGGCGAGCGATACGTCGGCCGAGCCTTCGGCGAGATGCACGGTCAGGCGGCGCTGCGGTTTCAGCGCATTCGGCGCGCGCACCGCGCGGCCGGTCTGCGTGTCGATCAGCGCCGCGTAGCCGCGCTCGAGCGTGCGCTGCGGGCTCAGCACCTCGAGCCGCGCCGCGCAGGCCGACACGCGCGCCGTATCGCGCTCGTGACGGCGCTGCAGCGCCACCGCGAGACGTTGCGACAGCCCGGCGAGTGCCTGACGCGCCTGCGCCGGGTCGGGCCGCGCGCGCTGCCAGCGCAATTGCGCGAGCGCGAAACGCGCACGCGCGTCGCGCACCGGCCGCGACGCGGCCGAGGCGAGCCGCACCGCCAGTTGCTCGACGTGGGTGCGCTGCCGCTGCAGCCGCTCGGCCGGGCTGACGAGCCGGCGCGCGAGCCAGTCGAGCTGCTGCGCGCGCTGCTCGAGCCCGCGTTCCAGGCAGCGCGCAAGCGCGCGCTGCCGGTCGGCCACCTCGCGCAACAGCAACGCGCGCTGCGGACTCGCGAGCTCGGCCGCGCCGGTCGGCGTCGGCGCGCGCAGGTCGGCCGCGAAGTCCGCGATCGTGAAATCGGTTTCGTGGCCGACGCCGCTGACGACCGGCAGTTCGCTCGCCGCGATCGCACGCGCGAGCGCTTCGTCGTTGAACGACCACAGATCCTCGATCGACCCGCCGCCGCGACAGACCAGCAGCACGTCGACCTCGCGCCGCGCGTTCGCCGCCTGCACGGCCGCGACGAGCTTCTCGGCCGAGCCCGCACCCTGCACGGGCGCCGGATAGACGATCACCGGGATGTGCGGCGCGCGGCGCGCGAGCGTGGTCAGCACGTCGCGCAGCGCGGCGGCCTGCAGCGACGTGACGATGCCGATCGCGCGCGGGTGCGCCGGCAGCGGCCGCTTGCGCTCGGGCGCGAACAGGCCTTCGGCCTCGAGTTGCGCCTTCAGCCGCAGGAACGCCTCGTACAGGCGCCCCTGGCCGGTACGCCGCACGGCCTCGACGTTGAGCTGCACTTCGCCGCGCGGCTCGTACATCGTGACGACCGCGCGCACCTCGATCCGGTCGCCTTCGCGCGGCGTGAATTCCGCGTACTGCGCGCGACCGCGGAACATCACGCAGCGCATCTGCGCCTGCTGGTCCTTGATCGAGAAATACCAGTGGCCGCTCGCGGCGCGCGTGAAATTCGACACTTCGCCCGAAATCCACAGCAGCGGAAACGAGCGCTCGAGCATCGTCGAAATCGCGCGATTGAGCGCCGAAACGGGAATCACTTCGTCGCCGCCGCGGGTCGCGCCGGGAGCGGAAAAAGGAGAGTCGGAAAGCATGGGCGGTCGGATGAATGCTGGCGGCGACACGATAGTCCGACACGCGCGCGACGTCCAGCGCCGGCCGCCCGCGCTGCACCATTTGAAAGGTGTCCACACTCTGGCAATCGTCCATCAAAAACGCTTCAAAACCGCGGAAAAACCCAGACGATTCCTCACAACACATTGATTTTTATAGTTTTTTAAACCTTGCAGTTTGATTTGCCGCCGATTCGATGTCCGCCCGGCGGGCGTTTCACGCGGACAGGCCGGGAGTTTTTCACAGAGTTATCCACAGCCCGTTCCGTTCCGGCCCCATCGGGTGCGTCGCCCGGCCGCGCTTGCCGCGCCCGCGTGCGGCGCGCTAGAGTGCCGCCTTCCGAACCCCTTGCGGCATGCGCCGCCCCACGGAGAATCCGTCTTGACGAATCCGTACCACGCCGCGGCGCAAGACGCGCCGCGCCCGGCCCGATGAGCGCGCCCGGCGGCCCGCTCGCGCGGCTCGAAGCGCGCCTCACGCGCGAATGGCAGCGACGCGGCGCCCTCGCATGGGCGCTCACGCCGTTCGCGTGCGTGTTCGGCCTGTGCGCGGCGCTGCGCCGCACGGCCTACGCGCAGGGCTGGAAACAACCGGTCGACGTCGGCGTGCCCGTCGTCGTGGTCGGCAACGTGACCGTCGGCGGCACCGGCAAGACGCCGACCGTGATCGCGCTCGTCGACGCACTGCGCGCTGCCGGCTTCACGCCGGGCGTCGTGTCGCGCGGCTACGGCGCGAACGTGAAGGCGCCCACCGCGGTCACGCCCGCGTCGCGCGCGAGCGCGGCCGGCGACGAACCGCTGCTGATCGCGCGCCGCACCGGCGCGCCCGTGTGGGTGTGCCCCGACCGCGTCGCGGCCGCGCAGGCGTTGCGCGCCGCGCACCCGGACGTCGACGTGATCGTCAGCGACGACGGCCTCCAGCACTACCGCCTCGCGCGCACGGTCGAGCTCGTCGTGTTCGACCACCGGCTCGGCGGCAACGGCTTCCTGCTGCCGGCCGGGCCGCTGCGCGAGCCGCTGTCGCGCCACCGCGACGCAACGCTCGTCAACGATCCGTACAGCGGCGCGCTGCCGCCGTGGCCCGACACCTATGCGCTCGCGCTCACGCCGGGCGCCGCGTGGCACCTCGACCAGCCGGCGCTGCGCCGCCCGCTGTCGCAGTTCGCGCACGAGCGCGTGCTCGCCGCGGCCGGCATCGGCGCGCCGGAACGCTTCTTCGCGACGCTGCGTGCGGCCGGCCTCGCGCCGGCGACGCGCCCGCTGCCCGACCATTACGCGTTCGCCGACAATCCGTTCGTCGACGACGCGGTCGATGCGATCCTGATCACCGAGAAGGATGCAGTAAAATTGGGCGCTTCCTGGCGCGACGCTCGGCTGTGGGTCGTCCCCGTCGAAGCCGCGCTCGATCCTCGCCTCATTGCCCTCGTTGTGGAGAAACTCCGTGGACGCTCGCCTGCTTGAAATCCTTGTGTGCCCTATCTGCAAAGGCCCGCTCCACTATGACCGCGCCGCGCAGGAGCTGATCTGCAACGCGGACAAGCTCGCCTACCCGATCCGCGACGGCATCCCCGTGATGCTCGTCGACGAAGCACGCCAGACCGTCGAAGGCACGCCGGTCGACCCCGCCGGCCCGGCCGGCAGCTAAACGCCGCACCGCTGCACCGGCGCCCGGCCGCGCTTCTTCGCGGCCGCGTGCCGGCCCTGCCGGGCGGCCCGCCTTCGACGCGCCGCCCGCCCCGCTCTTCTCACCGCTCAGCCCCGATGACTCATCCGCAGCCCTTCATCGCCGTCATTCCTGCCCGGCTCGCGTCGACGCGCCTGCCGAACAAGCCGCTCGCCGATCTCGGCGGCAAGCCGATGGTCGTGCGCGTCGCCGAGCGCGCGCGCGAAGCGGGCGCGCAGCAGGTGCTCGTCGCGTCCGACGCGCAGAGCGTGCTCGATGCGGCCCGCGAGCACGGTTTCGAAGCGGTGCTGACGCGTGCCGACCATCCGTCCGGCACCGACCGGCTCGCGGAAGTCGCCGCGACGTTCGGGTGGAGCGACGACACCGTCGTCGTCAACGTGCAGGGCGACGAGCCGCTGATCGACCCGGCGCTCGTCCGCGACGTAGCGTCGCACCTCGCCGCGCACCCGGACTGCGCGATCGCGACCGCCGCGCACCCGATCCACGACGCGGCCGACGTGTTCAATCCGAACATCGTGAAGGTCGCGCTCGACGCGCGCAACGTCGCGATGTACTTCTCGCGCGCGCCGATTCCGTGGAGCCGCGATGCGTACCAACCGCACTGGCCCGACGTCGCGGCCATGCCCGCACCGGCCTTTCCGGTCTATCGCCACATCGGACTCTACGCCTATCGCGCGCGTTTCCTGCGCACCTATCCGTCGCTCGCGCAGGCGCCGATCGAGCAGGCCGAGCAGCTCGAACAGCTGCGCGCGATGTGGCACGGCGAGCGCATCGCGGTGCTGATCACCGAGCATGCACCCGAAGCCGGCATCGATACGCCGGCCGATCTCGCACGCGTGCAGGCCCTTTTTCGGCCGGGTTCAAAATAACCCGTGGCATAATCAGGCGATTGTGCGAGCCGTCCGCGACCCGCGCGTCCTAGCTTGACCCTGCCACGGCCCGTCCCGGCAGCCGCGCGTCGCCTTTCGCCGACGCGCCGCATCAGACCGGTCCGCCGCGCGCAAGACAAGCCCCGCGCACGCTGTCGCCGACGCTTTTGCGTCTCGCCACACGAATCTACATACCGGAGATATCACCATGCGTTTGATCCTGTTGGGTGCGCCCGGCGCGGGCAAGGGTACCCAGGCAAACTTCATCAAGGAAAAGTTCGGCATCCCGCAAATCTCGACGGGCGACATGCTGCGCGCGGCCGTCAAGGCCGGCTCGCCGCTCGGCGTCGAGGCGAAGGGCTACATGGACGCCGGCAAGCTCGTGCCGGACGCGCTGATCATCGGCCTCGTGAAGGAGCGCCTGAAGGAAGCCGACTGCGCGAACGGCTACCTGTTCGACGGCTTCCCGCGCACGATCGCGCAGGCTGACGCGATGAAGGAAGCCGGCGTCGCGATCGACTACGTGCTCGAAATCGACGTCCCGTTCTCGGAGATCGTCGAGCGCATGAGCGGCCGCCGCACGCACCCGGCATCGGGCCGCACGTACCACGTGAAGTTCAACCCGCCGAAGGTCGAGGGCAAGGACGACGTGACGGGCGAACCGCTGATCCAGCGCGACGACGACAAGGAAGAAACCGTCCTGAAGCGTCTCGAAGTGTACGAAGCGCAGACCAAGCCGCTGATCACGTACTACGGCGACTGGGCGCAGCGCGGCGAGGAAAACGGCCTGAAGGCCCCGCAGTATCGCAAGATCTCGGGCCTCGGCAGCGTGGACGAAATCCGCGAGCGTGCGTTCGACGCACTGAAGTAAGCACCGCGTCATGCACCGCAAGCCGCCCTTTCGGGGCGGCTTTTTTTTGGTTCATCGTGGAATTGCGTGAACCGGCGACGATGCATGTGCCTCTGGCCGCGCAAATCCCAACGCTGTCGCCGCGATGAACGTGGTCACCCGTTGTGCGCGAACGCCAGCACGATCGCGTTGCCCAGTTCATCGACAACCCTGGCCGACGCGCCCGGCACCGCGAACATCGTGAACTCGACATCGGGCAGGGCCGGCAGGCCGGCATCCGGCGGAATCGCACGCAAGCCGTGCGCAAGTTGTGTGTGCACGATTGGCGTCACCGCAAGGCCCGCGTGCGCGGCGGCGCACAGGCCGGCGCCGCTCGGGCACACGAGCACGATCCGGTAATCCACGCCCGCTCGGGCCAGTGCTGCCAGCGAGGCCTCGCGATACGGGCAGGGTTCCGGCAGCAGCGCAATCGGCACCGGTACGCCGGGCGTGAGCGACGCCCAATCCGCACCGGCCCACACGAGCGGCTCGCGCCAGAGCACGCGTCCGGCGGGCCCGCCGTGGCAGCGCCCGCCCATCACCACATCCAGTTCACCGTGATCCAGCGCCTGGAGCAGATCGCCCGGGATACCCACTCTGATGCTGAATGCGATGCGCGGGTACCGCCCGGCAAACGCCTTCATCACATGCATCAGCCTGACGTTGGCGAGGTCTTCCGACAGACCCACGCGGATCGTGCCCGCGCTCGGTTCGCGCAGCAGTTGCGCCCGCGCGTCCTGATTGAGCGCGAGGATGGCGCGCGCGTAACCCAGCAGCAGCTCGCCGTCCACCGTGAGCGCGACCGAGCGCGTGGTGCGCACGAGCAGGTCACGGCCGACCTGTTTTTCCAGGCGGCGCAGATGCGCGCTGACCGCGGACTGCGTCAGATTCAGACGGGCCGCGGCATGCGTGAACCCGCCTTCCTGGACGACGGCCACGAAGGAGCGCAGCAAAACGGTATCGAACATGAGATGTCCCGCAATACAGTGCGAATGCTACTGAGTAGCGTGATGATACTTCGTTTATATTTCGAATCGAACTATGTTCTGATGAGGGCCGTCAACCCGTCAGGAGTCGTTCCATGTCGACCTTGCTTCATATCGAATCGTCCCCGCGCAAGTCGCGGTCCGCATCACTCGACGTTGCGCACGCGTATCTGGAAGCCTGGCGCGACGCGCATCCGGAGCATCGGGTCGACGTGCTCGACCTGTGGGCGACGCAATTGCCGGAACTCGACGGCGATGCGCTCGATGCCAAATACGCGGACTTGAGCGGTACGCCGCTCAGCGAAGGCCAGCAGCAAGCGTGGGCGGATTTCCGCCAGCTGGCGCAGCGGATGCACGACGCGGATACGCTGCTGTTCTCCGTGCCGCTGTGGAATTTTTCCATCCCGTACAAACTCAAGCATTTCATCGACGCCGTGTCCCACCGCGGCCTCCTCTTCTCATTCGACGAGCGTGGGTTGGCGGGATTGCTGAACGGCAAGAAAGCCGTCGTGATCTATGCGAGAGGCCTCGACTATTCAAGGCAATCGAGCACGCCCGCCGAGTCGTTCGACTATCAGCGGCCGTTTCTTGAGGCGTGGCTGCGCTTCATCGGTATCACCGACATCGAATCGATCGTCGTCGAGAAAACGCTGTTTGGACCCGAAATCGATCACGCGGGCAGGGAGGCTGCGCGCGAACAGGCAGTGACGCTGGTACACGCGGCTTCAGCATCAGCTTCGGTTGACGGCTGAACTGGCCAACGGCTGGAGACCGCCGAGCGCCGACGGTCTTCCACGTGTTCGCCGGCAATCTTCGATGAACCTTTTTTTCGCCTGCGCCATCCGTTTCGTCCGACCTCGCACGACCTCGCACGACCGCGCCGGTCTCGCCGGCATCCGGCGGCGCCCCGTACAATCGATCGAATACGTGCGCCGCACGAACCGGCGCGGCGGCCGTGCCTCCGATCGACCGGCATCGGACCCAACCAAGGAGACAGTGATGGAGATTCGCGACAACGTCTTTCTGATCACGGGCGGCGCATCGGGCCTCGGCGCCGGAACGGCCCGCATGCTCGCTCAGGCCGGCGGCAAGGTCGTGCTCGCCGACCTCAACGAAGCAGCCGGCGCGGCGCTCGCGGGCGAACTCGGCGGCGTATTCGTGCGCTGCGACGTATCGAGCGAGGTCGATGCGCAGGCGGCCGTCGACGCCGCGACGCGCGCGGGCACGCTGCGCGGCCTCGTGAATTGCGCGGGCATCGCGCCCGCCGCGAAAACCGTCGGCAAGGACGGCGCGCATCCGCTCGACGTGTTCGCGAAGACGATCAACGTCAACTTGGTCGGCACCTTCAACATGATCCGGCTCGCGGCCGCCGCGATGGCCGCGACCGCGCCGAACGCCGGCGGCGAACGCGGCGTGATCGTCAGCACCGCGTCGGTCGCCGCCTACGACGGGCAGATCGGCCAGGCCGCGTATGCGGCGTCGAAGGCCGGTGTCGCTGGCATGACGCTGCCGATCGCGCGCGACCTGTCGCGCCACGGCATCCGCGTGATGACGATCGCGCCCGGGCTGTTCGAGACGCCGATGCTGCTCGGCATGCCGAAGGACGTGCAGGACGCGCTCGGCGCGATGGTGCCGTTCCCGCCGCGGCTCGGCAAACCGGACGAATACGCGATGCTGGTGCGCCAGATCGTCGAGAATCCGATGCTCAACGGCGAAGTGATCCGCCTCGACGGTGCGATCCGGATGCAGCCGAAGTAAGTGCAAGCAAGCAGCTGCAAAAAAACGCCCGCGATGCGGGCGTGTCGACGTTCGGGGCGCCGGTGAGACTGCGACGGCTCAGTCCTCGCCGTCGCGCTGCATCCGCTGCCGCAACTCGGTCACCTGCGACTCGACGACGGTCGCGTCCTCCGCATCGGGCCGCTCGCCGAGATACTGCTCGAGATCCTCGAGCGCGGGGCGCAGGTAGTCGAGCCGCGCATACGCGAAGCCGCGGTCGCGCACTTCGTCGAGCTGTTCCGGCAGCAGGATCACGAGCCGCTGCTGCACCGCGAGCAGCCGCTGCCAGCGTTCCGTCTGCAGATAGATCGTCTTCAGGTTGCGCAGCATCCGCGCGATGATCTCGCGGCTGGTGGCCGGCTGCAGCAGCGCGCGCAACGCGCTGTCGACCGCGCCCGCCGCACGCGCGACGTAGGGCTCGAGCATCTCGACCATCTCGGCCTCGGACAGCGAATGGCCGTTGGTCGGATCGATGATTAGGTCGCCGTCCGGCAGCGTCACGCGCAGCAGGAAGTGGCCGGGGAACGACACGCCGCGCGCCGGCACGCCGATCTGCTCGGCGAGCTCCAGGTACAACACCGACAGCGAGATCGGAATCCCGCGCCGCCGCTTCAGCACCGCGTTCAGGTGGCTGTTATCGGGGTCGTAGTAATCGTTGTGATTGCATGCGAAGCCGAGTTCGCGGAAGAAGAACGCGTTGAGCGCGGCGACGCGGTCCTTCAGGTCCGCATCGTCGCCGAGCCGGCGGCTCAGCCGCGCGGCCAGGATGTCGATTTCGGCCAGCGTACCCTGCAGGTCGAGGTCGGGATACGCGTCCTGCGCAAGCGACAGCGCGGTTTCCGTGACGGGCAGACTGTCGTCGTCCGCCACGAGCGTGCTGAAGTAGTCGAGGACGCGGGTCATTGCGGTCGTCACTTGGCGCGCCTTCTGAAGTAAGCGTATTTGAAGCCCATCACCCACAACATACCGAAATATAGTGCAGCGAACAGCACGAGGCACGCGGCCATCAGTGCAATGCGATCGAGCGGCTGCGCACGCATGCCGGCCCAGTCGAAGTTGATCGCGCACCAGTGCATCAGGCCGGCGAGCACGAGCGCCGCGCCGATCAGCTGCACGAAGAAGCGCAGCCAGCCGGGCGACGGCTGGTAGATGCCGCGCTTGCGCAGCCCGAGGAACAGCAGCAGCGAGTTCAGGCAGGCACCGACGCCGATGCTCAGCGTGAGGCCCGCATGGCCGATCAGCGGCACGAACACGTAGTTCGAGATCTGCGTGACGATCAGCACGCCGATCGCGATCTTCACCGGCGTCTTGATGTCCTGCTTCGCGTAGAAGCCCGGCGCGAGGATCTTGATCAGGATGATGCCGACGAGACCGATCCCGTAGGTCGCGAGCGCGCGCGCGACCATCGTGACCGTATGCGCGTCGAACTTGCCGTAGTTGAACAGCGTCGCGGTGAGCGGCGTCGCGAAGAAGAACAGCGCGAGCGCGCTCGGCGCCGCGAGCAGGAACGTGACGCGCAGCCCCCAGTCGAGCAGCGCCGAATATTCATGCGAATCGGCGTCGACGTGCGCCTTCGACAGGCTCGGCAACAGGATCGTGCCGAGCGCGACGCCGAGCAGCGCGGTCGGGAACTCCATCAGGCGGTCGGCGTAGTTGATCCACGAGACCGCGCCCTGCCCGAGCCGCGACGCGATGTTGGTGTTGATGATCAGCGACAGCTGCGCGACCGACACCGCGAACGTCGCGGGCACCATCTTGGCGAGCACCCGCTTCACGCCGGGATGACGCAGCGCGCGCACCGGGTTGAGGCCGATCAGCGGCACCATGTCGATCTTCTTCAGCCCCGGCAGCTGCACGATGAACTGCAGCACGCCGCCCACGATGACGGCCCACGCGAGCGCGTAGACCGGCACCTTCAGGTGCGGCGCGACGAACACGGCCGCGGCGATGAACGCGACGTTGAGCAGCACCGGCGCGAACGCCGGCAGCGAGAAGCTCTTGTAGGTATTGAGCACGCCTGACGCGAGCGTCGTCAGCGAGATGAACACGATGTACGGGAACATGATCCGCGTCATCGTGACCGCGAGCGGGAACGCCTGCCCGTCGGTATGCAGGCCGGACGCGACCGCGAACACGACCCACGACGCGCCGGCGATCCCGACGACCGACAACACGGCGAGCGCCCACGCGAGCACGGTCGACATCGCGTCGACGAGCGCCTTGGTCGCATCGTGCCCCTGCTGGTTCTTGAACTCGGCCAGGATCGGCACGAACGCCTGCGAGAACGCGCCTTCGGCAGACAGGCGGCGCAGCAGGTTCGGAATGCGGAAAGCGACGTAGAACGCGTCGGTGTATTGACTGGCGCCGAACGCACGGGCGATCAGCGTCTCGCGGGCCAGTCCGGTCACGCGCGACAGCAGCGTGAAGCCGCTGACCGTCAGCAGGGCTCGGAATAGATTCATGGGGCGCTTATTATACGGACGTTGCGTGGCCCGGCACGGACGGATGGCGAAAAGGGCGCGCGTCGCCGGCGGCCCCCGTCGGGCCGACGTCACGTTGACCTTGCCACGCGCTTGATTTTGTTGCTATAATCGCCGGTTTCTGAGCCTGTTACATGCACGGCGCCTGTCGTTTTCATGTCTCGGCCTCGGTTAAAATCACCGTTTTTTATGCGCCCCTGGGCAATCGCTCTCAGGGGACGGATCGAAAAGCAGCGCTTGGCCGTCAGGCTCCAAGCTCTGGAAACAGGACAGGATAAGGAACCGTCATGGCTAACTCCGCACAAGCACGCAAGCGCGCCCGCCAAGCCGCGAAGGCAAATTCGCACAACTCGGCGCTGCGCTCGAAATTCCGTACCGCGATCAAGTCGGTTCGCAAGGCTGTTGAAGCCGGCGACCAGGCAAAGGCTGCCGAGCTGTTCAAGGCTGCCGTGAAGACGATCGACACGATCGCCGACAAGAAGATCGTTCACAAGAACAAGGCCGCTCGCAGCAAGAGCCGCCTCGCCGCAGCCGTCAAGGGTCTGCAGGCAGCAGCGTAAATCCGGCGTGCCCGCTTCGGCGGGCGCTCCTGTTTCCTGCGATCGCAAAAAAGCCCGCCTAGGCGGGCTTTTTTGCTGTGCGTCGCCCGCGCATCGCGCCGGGCGACCGCCAGGCAGGGGCGCGGCACGCGCCCTCGCCCGTCGAACTCACTTCTTCTCGTGGTAGTCCGGCAGCTCGCACGCCTCGGTGACGACGAGGTTGTTGTCCTTCGCGAAATTCAGCACGAAATCGAACGCCATCGGCTCGACGTCGCGCAGCCGGGAATCGAGGATCACGCATTTGAGGTCGCCGAGCATCGTCGGGCGCACGTACAGCGAATATTTCAGGCGCGCGTTCGGCCCGCTCGCACCGGGCCCGAAGCAGGCCATCACGCCGGCCAGACGCTCCGACCAGTCGCTCGGGCGAAACTTTTTCCCGTCTTTCGTAATGCCCTGGATGAAGAATTCGGTCGGAGGGGTTTCAGCCATGTGGTTACCCAAGTGACGGCCCGGCGATGTCCAGGCGACAGCGCCCGGATACGCGAACACAAAGCTCGAGCGGACAGCGGCACTCGCGCTCCGATATCCCGAAAAAACAGGCTGTCGAGGCGTGCCGCCGACGCGCCGCACCGGATTTGTGCAGCGCATGGCTTGTGTCCGGCAGAGCGCGAAGAGGCTTGCCTGCCGGGCTGGAGAAAACTTTTGGATTATACCGCAGCGCGGCATCGCGCGTCGTCTCGCCGCCCCTCTTCCGGCGCCTTCCAGCGTGCGCCACGATCCCAACCCGGTTTTCGTCGCGGCTCGTCAAAGCACAGAAAATCCTTTATGCTGCTTTGAGTTATCCACACCCGACGGCGGCGCCGTCCGGCCGCGCGGCCGGTTCAGACCCGCCGTATTTCGTTTCATGACCGCCAAAACCATTCGTCACTACCTGCAGTTCAAGGATTTCTCGCTGGAAGACTACGAGTACGTGCTCGAACGCACGGGTATCCTGAAGCGCAAGTTCAAGAACTACGAGACCTATCACCCGCTGCACGACCGCACGCTCGCGATGATCTTCGAGAAGAGCTCGACGCGCACGCGCCTGTCGTTCGAAGCCGGCATCTTCCAGCTCGGCGGCCACGCGGTCTTCATGAGCACGCGCGACACGCAGCTCGGCCGCGGCGAGCCGGTCGAGGATTCCGCGCAGGTCATCTCGCGGATGGTCGACATCATCATGATCCGCACGTTCGAGCAGGACGTGATCACGCGCTTCGCGGAAAACTCCCGCGTGCCGGTGATCAACGGCCTGACCAACGAATACCACCCGTGCCAGGTGCTCGCCGACATCTTCACGTACTACGAGCACCGCGGCCCGATCGCCGGCAAGACGGTCGCGTGGGTCGGCGATGCGAACAACATGCTGTACACGTGGATCGAAGCCGCGCAGATCCTCGGCTTCAAGCTGCGCCTGTCGACGCCGCCGGGCTATGCGCTCGACATGAAGCTGGTGGCGCCGGACAGCGCGCCGTTCTACGAGGTGTTCGACGATCCGAACGAAGCGTGCAAGGGCGCCGATCTCGTGACGACCGACGTGTGGACGAGCATGGGCTTCGAAGCCGAGAACGAAGCGCGCAAGCAGGCGTTTGCCGACTGGTGCGTCGACGAGGAAATGATGGGGCACGCGAATCCCGACGCGCTCTTCATGCACTGCCTGCCCGCGCACCGCGGCGAGGAAGTGACAGCCGGCGTGATCGACGGCCCGCAGAGCGTCGTGTGGGACGAGGCGGAAAACCGCCTGCACGTGCAGAAGGCGCTGATGGAGTTCCTGCTGCTCGGCCGCCTCAAGCACTGACCGCCGCGCGCATTACGTGCGCATTACGCGCGCATGCCGCCATCCGCGCGACATGCGGAAAAAAGCGCCGATCGTCGTCGATCGGCGCTTTTTTGTTGGGTCGGACGAACGCGAATGAACCGCGCGGCGCAACACCGCGTTACAGGCACACGGGCTCGGGTTCGAGCTCGACGCCGAAGCGCTCGCGCACGTCGTCCTGGATCGCGCGCGCCAGCGCGAGCACGTCGGCGCCCGTCGCGCCGCCGCGATTGACCAGCACGAGCGCCTGCCGGTCGTGCACGGCCGCCGCGCCGAGCGCGCGCCCTTTCCAGCCGCAGCGGTCGATCAGCCAGCCGGCCGCGAGCTTCACCTGCCCGTCCGGCTGCGGATACGACACGACTTCGGGTGCGCGCGCGCGCAGCGCGTCGAACTGCGCGACGTCGATCACCGGATTCTTGAAGAAACTGCCCGCGTTGCCGAGCACGAGCGGATCGGGCAGCTTCGCGCGGCGAATCGCGACAACGGCGTCGAACACGTCGCGCGGGGTCGCGGCGTCCGGCGCGATGCCGCGTGCGTCGAGCTCGCGCGTGACGTCCGCGTAGCCGAGCCGCGGCGTCCAGCGCTTGGGCAGCCGGAACGTCACGGCGACGATTGCGAAGCGGCCGCGCCCTTCCCGCTTGAAGAAGCTGTCGCGATAGCCGAACCCGCAGCGCGCGGCGTCGAAGCGCTCGCTGCGCCCCGTCGCGAGCTCGACGGCGACCAGCGAGTCGAAATAGGTCTTCATCTCGAGGCCGTATGCGCCGATGTTCTGGATCGGCGCGGCGCCGACGGTGCCCGGAATCAGTGCAAGGTTCTCGAGGCCCGGCATCCCGTGCTCGAGCGTCCACGCGACGAACGCGTGCCAGGTCTCGCCGCCGCCGGCCTCGACGTACCATGCGTCGTCGTCCTCGCGCACGACGCGACGGCCGGCGATCTCGTCGAGCAGCACGACGCCGTCGAAATCGCGCGTGAACACGACGTTGCTGCCGCCGCCGAGCACGAGCTGCGGCAGCGATGCGACGCGCGGGTCGCGGTGCAGCGCCTCGAACTGCGCCGCATGCGTGACGCGCGCGGCAAAGCGCGCCTTCGCGGCAATGCCGAACGTGTTATGCGCGGCGAGCGGATGGTCGGGGAGCAGCGACAGGGCGGAATCGTCAGGAGGCATCGGCATTCGCGGTCACGTCCGCCGGGCGGGCATACGGCCGGCCTTGGGCAAACGGAGGGGCATCGGTAAAATGGCAAACAGTCCGCAATTATAGCGAGTGCCCGCGCGCGAGCCGGGCGCCCGCATCTCAAGGGAGAATGCCATGCCATCGTTCGACGTCGTTTCCGAAGCGAACATGATCGAAGTGAAGAACGCCATCGAGCAGTCGAACAAGGAAATCTCGACGCGCTTCGACTTCAAGGGCTCCGACGCGCGCGTCGAGCAGAAGGAGCGCGAGCTGACGCTGTTCGCCGACGACGATTTCAAGCTCGGCCAGGTCAAGGACGTGCTGATCAACAAGCTCGCGAAGCGCAACGTCGACGTGCGCTTCCTCGACTACGGCAAGGTCGAGAAGATCGGCGGCGACAAGGTCAAGCAGGTCGTCACCGTGAAGAAGGGCGTGACGGGCGACCTCGCGAAGAAGATCGTCAGGCTCGTGAAAGACAGCAAGATCAAGGTGCAGGCGAGCATCCAGGGCGACGCGGTGCGCGTGGCCGGCACGAAGCGCGACGACCTGCAGAGCGTGATCGCGATGCTGCGCAAGGACGTGACCGACACCCCGCTCGACTTCAACAACTTCCGCGACTGATCGACGCGGTCGGCCGCGCCGTCAAGCGCGCCGTCGACCACGCCGTCGAACAGTCACGCCGCGCCGCCGGGCCCCGCATGCGGGGCGCCCCGGCGGGCGGCGGCAATCCCCTTCATCAGGCCTTCCCGCCGTCCTGCGCGCCGCCGTCGGATGCCGCCTTCTTCTTGTCGCCGATCCGGCTTTCCTGCCCCGCCAGCAGCTTCGAGATATTGCCGCGGTGACGCCACACGAGCAGCACGCTCATCGCGAGCACGGCCCACGCGACCGGGTTGTGGCCGGTGCCGAACAGGAACACGTCGAACACCGGTGCGAACACGGCCGCCACCAGCGCCGCGAGCGACGAGTAACGGAAGAAGAACGCGACGATCAGCCAGGTCAGCGCGGTCGCGAGGCCGAGCACCGGGTGCACGGCGAGCAGCACGCCGGCCGCTGTCGCGACGCCCTTGCCGCCCTGGAAGCGGAAGAACACCGGATAGAGGTGGCCGAGGAACACGGCGATCGCGACCCACGCGACGGCGACGTCGGACAACCCGAAGTGCCGCGCGAGCCAGACGGCGAACCAACCCTTGAACGCGTCGCCGACGAGCGTCAGGATCGCGGCCTTCTTGTTGCCGCTGCGCAGCACGTTGGTCGCGCCGGGATTCTTCGACCCGTACGAACGGGGATCGGCCAGGCCCATCGCGGCGCTGACGACGACGGCAAACGACACCGAACCGATCAGGTAGGCAACAAGTGCGGCGAGCAGGATCTGCATGCGGAAAACTCTTCTTTCAACGTATCGGTAAAGGGACGGCCGGGCGCGGCGGGCCGGCCCGTCGGGGCAGGCGCCGCCGCGGCGAACCGCCGGCAGGCCGCGGCAGCCGGCCGTGCGGGCCGACCGGCCGAAACGGCGCCCATTCTACCGAACGAGCGCGGCCTGCCACGAAGGTGAAACCCTCAGTCGACGCTCGCGCACTGCACGGGCGTCGCGCCGAGCAGCGTCGTGAGTACCGCCGGCGCGAGGCTGACGAGGTAGCCGCGGCGGCCGCCGTTCAGGTAGATCGTCGGCAATTCGAGGATGGTCGACTCGACGTACACGGGCATCGTCTTGCGCGTGCCGAACGGCGACGTGCCGCCGACCAGATAGCCGGAATGGCGGTTCGCGACGTCGGGCTTGCACGGCTCGACGCGCTTCGCGCCGATCTGCCGCGCGAGGTTCTTGGTCGACACCGTGCGGTCGCCGTGCATCAGCACGATCAGCGGCTTCGCGTGCTCGTCCTCCATCACGAGCGTCTTCACGACGCTATGCTCGTCGACGCCGAGCTGGCGCGCCGACTCGCCGGTGCCGCCGTGCTCGACGTAATCGTACGGATGCTCGCCGAACGCGACGCCGTGGCGGCGCAGCAGCTGGGTCGCGGGTGTCTCGGACACGTGTCTGGATTTGCTCATGGCGGCATTTTAATGGCGAACGACCGGCGGGCGGGCGGCGTTGCGGCCATCGCATGCATCGCCCGCCATTGCGCACGAGCGCATCACGCCTTCGCCTTCGCCTTCGCCTTCGCCTTCGCCTTCGCCTTCGCCTTCGCCTTCGCCTTCGCCTTCGCGACAGCGTACCGGGCGCCGGCGGTATACTCGCGGCCCTTTTGTCCCGGGCGAGCGCAGCCGCAGCCGCGTCGAGCCGATCCGCGCCGCGCCGCACCGCACCGCACCGCACCACACCACACCACACCACACCGGCATCATTGCGGACATCGCGAAGTGCTATTGCCCGATTGACCGATTGTGGCGCGCCCGCCGCCATGGCACGATCGCTCGCAAAACTCGCCGCGCCACTGCACGGCCTTCTTCTGGAGACGCCATGTCCTCGCCTGTCCGCTCATCCGCGCCGCTCGACGTCGCGGCACTGCTCGCCGCGCTGCCCGGCCGCATCGCCGACGTGCCCGCCCGCTGGGCCGCGCAAGCGCCCGCGCACCCGGCGCTGATCGAGGACGCGCGCCGCCTGTCGTACGGCGAGCTGTCGCGGGCCGTCGATGCGGCCGCCGAGCGGCTCGCGCGCCTCGGCGTGCGCGGCGGCGATCGCGTGATGATCGTCGCGGAAAACAGCGTCGCGCAGATCGTGCTGCTGTTCGCAGCCGCGCGCGTCGACGCTTGGGCGCTCGTGTCGAACGCGCGGCTGTCGGCCGGCGAGCTCGATGCGATCGCCGCGCACGCGCGGCCGAAGCTGATCGCGTTCGCGACGGAAGCATCGCCCGATGCGCGCACGCACGCGGCGCGCCACGGCGCGACGCCCGCCGACGCGCTGCCGGTCGACATCGGCACGTGGTCGTACCGCGTCGACGCGAGCGCGCCCGACGAGCCGGTGTCACCCGACGGCGCCGCGCAGTGCGCGGCGCTGATCTACACGACCGGCACGACGGGTACGCCGAAAGGCGTGATGCTGTCGCACCGCAACCTGCTGTTCATCGCGGCGACGTCGAGCGCGCTGCGCGGCGTGTCGCCCGACGACGTCGTCTATACGGTGCTGCCCGTGTCGCACGTGTACGGGCTCGCATCGGTCTGCCTCGGCAGCCTGTACGCGGGGGCGACGCTGCGGCTCGCGCCGCGCTTCGCGCCCGAGGCCGTGCGCGTCGCGCTCGCCGACGAAGGCGTGACGATCTTCCAGGGCGTGCCCGCGATGCACGCGAAACTGCTCGAGCACCTGCACACGCACGCGCACGCATGGCATGCGCCGCGGCTGCGCTTCGCGTATTCGGGCGGCTCGCCGCTCGACGCCGACCTGAAGGCGCGCGTCGAGCGCGTGTACGGCGTGCCGCTGCACAACGGCTACGGCATGACCGAGAGCAGCCCGACGATCACGCAGACGCCGCTCGACGCGCCGCGTACCGACTGCTCGGTCGGCGTGCCGATCCCGGGCGTCGAGATGCGGATCGTCGCACCGGACGGCACCGACGTGCCGCCGGGCGAAGTAGGCGAAATCCGCGTGCGCGGGCCGAACGTGATGCTCGGCTACTACCGCAACGCGGACGCGACGCGCGCGGCCGTGTCGCCGGACGGCTGGCTCAGCACCGGCGATCTCGCGCGCCAGGCAGCGGACGGCTCGGTGACGATCGCGGGCCGCAGCAAGGAGCTGATCATCCGCTCGGGCTTCAACGTGTATCCGGTCGAGGTCGAACAGGTGCTGAACGCGCACCCGGACGTCGTGCAGGCGGCCGTCGTCGGCCGTGCGGTCGAGGGCAACGAGGAAGTGCTCGCGTTCGTCGAGCTGGTGCCGGGCGCGGCCGCGACCGAGGCCGCGCTGCAGGCGTGGTGCGCGCAACGGCTCGCGCCGTACAAGCGCCCTGCGCACATCCGCGTGCTCGATGCGCTGCCCGCCGCATCGACGGGCAAGGTGCTGAAGCACAAGCTGCGCGAACTTGCGTGACGTGCGGCGCCGGCCGCATCCCGCGCGTGGGCCGGCGCGCGCCGCGCTAGCCGCGCGGGTGGTGTTGCGCGTGCAGCGTCTTCAGCCGCTCGCGCGCGACGTGCGTGTAGATCTGCGTGGTCGAGATGTCGCTGTGGCCGAGCAGCAGCTGCACGACCCGCAGGTCGGCGCCGTGGTTCAGCAGGTGCGTCGCGAACGCGTGGCGCAGCGTATGCGGCGACAGGTGCGCGCGCACGTCGGCCTGCTGCGCGTGGCGCTTGATGATGTTCCAGAACTGCTGGCGCGTCATCCCGTCGCCGCGCGCGGTCACGAACAGCGCGTCGGCCGCGCGCGCGCCGAGCAACGCGGGCCGCGCGTCGCGCAGATAGCGTTCGATCCAGCCGTGCGCGACTTCGCCGAACGGCACGAGCCGCTCCTTCGAACCCTTGCCCATCACACGCACGACACCCTCGTTGAGCCCGACCTCGACGGTCTTCAGCGTCACGAGCTCGCTCACGCGCAGCCCGCTCGCATACATCAGCTCGAGCATCGTGCGATCGCGCAGGCCGAGCGGCGTGCCGATGTCGGGCGCGCCGAGCAGCGCTTCGACCTGCGCCTCGGACAGCGTCGACGGAAACCGCGCGGCCTGCTTCGCCGACGTGATCCGCAGCGTCGGGTCCGCGCTCGCGTGACGCTCGCGCACGGCCCAGCCGTAATAGCGCCGGAACACCGACAGCCGCCGGTTCGACGACGTCGCCTTGCCGTCGCTGCGCGCGGCGATGTAGCCCGTCAACATCGCTTCGTCGGCCGAGTCGAGCGACGTGTCGTGCGTCGCGGCCAGCCATTGCGAAAACAGCGCCAGGTCGCGCCGGTACGCATCGAGCGTGTTTCGCGCGAGCCCATGCTCGAGCCACAGCGCATCGCAGAACACGTCGATCGACGCGCGGCTCGCGAGCAGCGCGGGCGATGCGGCGGCCGCGGCATCGCTGGCGTCGGATGCGGAATCGGAATCGGGGGAAAGCAACGGTTCGCTCATCAGTACGGCACGCCTTCATGCGCCAGCAGCCAGCGCTTCACTTTCTGGTAATAGCCATTGTCGTCGTGATTCGCGAAACCGCCGAGGCCGCCGGCCGCGACGACACGATGACACGGGATCACGAGCGGGAAATAGTTCGCGCCACACGCCTGGCCGACCGCGCGCGGCGCGCTGCCGATCCGCTTCGCGACCTGCCCGTAGGTCAGCACCGTGCCCGGCGGAATGTCGCTGATCACGTTCCACACGCGGTGCTGGAATGCACTGCCGACGTCGGCGAGCGGCAGGTCGAAGCGCGCCGACGCACGCTCGAAATAACGTTCGATCTGCTCGACCGCGCGCTTCGCGAGCGGCGAATCCGGATCGACCGACTTGACCGACTCGGGTAGATAGACGATCTCGCGCACCACCGCGGCATCGGTGCGGATGCCGACCTTGCCGAACGGCGCGTCGATGACTGCGTTGAACATGAACTTCTCCTGACCGGTGAAACACGCGGCGCCGCCGCGCGCCGACGACACTTTACGCCGCCTTCATGCGGCACGCAGCGCCCATTCGACATGCTCGCGCACGACCGGCGACGGATCGTCGGCCCGCGCGCGCAACGCGGCGACGATCGCGGTGCGCGCTTCGGGTGCGAGCCGATCGGCCGGCGCGCGCAACGCATTGCCGAGCCCGACCGCGAGATTGCGCAGCCAGCTTTCGTAACCGATGCGCCGGATCGCGCTGCCCTGCATCCGCGTGTCGAACGCGTCGGCGTCCCACGCGAACAGCTCGACGAGCGTCGCGCGGTCGAGCCCGTGCCGCACGTCGAAATCGGCGACGGGCGCGGCCTGCGCGAACTTGTTCCACGGACACACGAGCTGGCAGTCGTCGCAACCGTACACGCGGTTGCCGATCATCGGCCGCAGCGGCTCCGGAATGCTGCCTTTCAGTTCGATCGTCAGGTACGAGATGCAGCGGCGCGCGTCGACGCGATACGGTTCGACGATCGCGCCCGTCGGGCACGCGCCGATGCAGCGCGTGCAGCTGCCGCAGTGCGCGCCGGGCGTCTCGGGCGCGCGCTCGGGCGCCGTTTGCGCGTCGGTCGGCAGCGGCACGTCGACGTAGATTTCGCCGAGGAAGAACAGCGAACCCGCGTCGCGCTGCAGCAACAGCGTGTGCTTGCCGCGCCAGCCGACCCCGGCCTTCTGCGCGAGCTCGACCTCGAGCACCGGCGCCGAATCGGTGAACACGCGGTAGCCGAATGCGCCGATCTCGCGCTCGATGCGCTCCGCGAGCGTCTGCAGCCGGTTGCGCAGCACCTTGTGATAGTCGCGGCCGCGTGCGTAGATCGACACGACGGCCGCCTGCGGATCGTCGAGACGCGCGCGCTCGCGTGCGCGCCAGTCGTGCGGCGCGAGCGCGCCGGATGACGCATCGGGTGGGTCGGCGGCGAGCGTTTCGGCCGGCAGATAGGCGAGCCGCGCGGAAATCACGCGTCGCGTACCGGCCACAAGTTCGGCCGGCCGCGCGCGTTTCATCCCGTGTTTCGCCATATAATCCATTTCGCCGTGGTACCCGGCTTCCAGCCAGGCGGCGAGGCCTGCTTCGGCATCCGAGAGATCGGTATCGCTGATGCCTATCGCCCCGAAACCCAATTCGCGCCCCCACGCCCTGATGCGCGCGGCGAGCGCAGCCAACGTCGCATCATCGAGCGCGCACGGCGCCGCGCCTTCGGCACGAGTCGAAGGCCTGTCGGATGCGGCGAGTTCCGGTAATCGGTTCATCGCACTATTTTACGAGAATGCCAGCCACGTCCCATACGCCTCATGCCGACACGCTGCCCGCCCCGCTCGCGGAGCGCGTGATCGCACTCGCCGACGAAGCGGCGACCGAGGCCTTCGGCACCCGCTTCGCGCACGCGCTCGACGCGGCGCGCAGCGAACTCGCCCATGCACACGCGTTCAACGGGCTGCAGATCCAGCTGATCGGCGACCTCGGCGCGGGCAAGACGACCCTCGTGCGCGCGATCCTGCGCGGCCTCGGCCACCCGGGGCGCGTGCGCAGCCCGACCTACACGCTCGTCGAACCGTACGCGTTCGCGCGCGACGACGGGGAACTTGAGGTCTATCACTTCGATCTGTATCGATTCAACGATCCGGCCGAATGGTCCGATGCAGGCTTTCGCGAGTATTTCAATTCCAGCGCGATCTGCCTCGTCGAATGGCCGCAGCAGGCGGGCCCCCTGCTCGGCGTGCCCGATCTGGTTTTCTCGCTCGACGTGGATGGCGACGGCCGCGCCCTCACCGTCCGTGCGTACAGCGCTTCAGGAAAGGCATGTCTCGAAAGATGTTGATCAAACCGTTCCGCTCGATCGAATCGGCGGCCACCGCCACGCACAACTGGCGGCGGCGCCAGATCCTGTGCGCGGGCGCGTCGACGCTGGTGCTCGGCCTCGTCGCGCCGCGGCTCGCGCACGCGTCGTCGGTGCTCGGCGTGCGTGTATGGCCCGCGCGCGATTACACGCGCGTCACGATCGAATCCGACCAGCCGCTGCAGAATAGCCAACAGCTGCTGCAGGGTCCCGACCGGCTCGTCGTCGACCTGAACGGGCTCGACCTCGACCAGGCGCTGCGCGACCTCGTGTCGAAGATCGCGCCGAACGATCCGCAGATCCAGTCGGTGCGCGTCGGCCAGTATCAGCCGCACGTGGTGCGGATGGTGTTCGACCTGAAAGGCTCGGTGAAGCCGCAGGTGTTCACGCTGCCGCCGGTCGGCACCTACAAGTACCGGCTCGTGTTCGACCTGTATCCGGCCGTCGCGCCCGATCCGCTGACCGACCTGATCGCGCAGACGGAACGCAAGGAACAGGCGCTCAACGACACCGCGCGCGCGCAGCAGGTGCAGCCGCCGGGCGCGCTGAACGGGCCGGCGACGCCGCCCGTCGCGGGCAACGACAACAGCGACGCGTTCTTCCAGCGCTTCGCGCAGAACACGCCGGCCGCGCCGCGCACGCCGCCGGCCGCCGCGACGCCGTCTTCGCCTGCCACGCCCGCGAAGCCGGCCGTCAAGCCGCCGCCCGTCATCGCGCGCCGCGACGACAGCGAGGACGACGGCGACACCTACAAGTTCACCGCGCCGAAATCCGGCAAGGGCGGCACCGTGCGCCTGCTGACGGTCGCGATCGACCCGGGCCACGGCGGCGAGGATCCGGGCGCGATCGGCGGCGGCGGCACGTACGAGAAACACGTCGCGCTCGACATCGCGAAGAAGCTGCGCGCGAAGATCGACGGCGCGCCGAACATGCGCGCGATGATGACGCGCGACGCCGACTTCTTCGTGCCGCTGAACGTGCGCGTGCAGAAGGCGCGCCGCGTCGGCGCGGACCTGTTCGTGTCGATCCACGCCGATGCGTTCACGACGCCGTCCGCGCGCGGCTCGTCGGTGTTCGCGCTGTCCGACCACGGCGCGTCGAGCGCCGCGGCGCGCTGGCTCGCGAACAAGGAGAACTCGTCCGACCTGATCGGCGGCATCAACATCAAGACCCAGGACGCGGCAGTCAGCCGCGCGCTGTTCGACATGTCGACGACCGCGCAGATCCGCGATTCGCTGCGCTACGGCAACTACGTGCTGAAGGAAGTCGGCGGCATCAACAAGCTGCACAAGGGCTCGGTCGAGCAGGCCGGGTTCGCGGTGCTGAAGGCGCCCGACATTCCGTCGATCCTCGTCGAGACGGCGTTCATCAGCAATCCGGAAGAGGAAAGCCGGCTGAACGACGACAGCTACCGCGACCAGATGGCCGACGCGATCTTCCGCGGCATCAAGCGTTACTTCGCCGCGAATCCGCCGCTCGCGAAGAGCCGGATGGCCTGACCGGCCACCCTGCCCCGCCGCCGGCACGCGCTGCGTGCCGGCGCGTCACAACGCCGCGAAGCGGCGCGCGAGCTTCCCGCCGAACACGTTCACCGCGAGCCCGCCCATCACGAGCGCGGCGCCGATCAGCTGCGCGTCCGTCAGATGCTCGTCGAGCAGCAGCGCCGACGACGCGAGCCCGACGATCGGCACCAGCAGCGAGAACTGCGCGACCTGGGCGGCCGGATAACGCGACATCAGGCGGCTCCACAAGCCGTAGCCGAGCAGCGTCGCGACGAACGCGAGATAGACGACCGCGAAGATCGACGCGCCGTTCAGCCCGAGCAGCGCGGCCTCGATCCGCTGCGGCCCCTCGAACCACAGCGACAGCAGGAAGAACGGCACCGGCGGCACGAGGCTCGCCCACACGACGAGCGACACCAGGTTGGCCTTGCCCAGCTTCTTCGTGACGATATTGCCGAACGCCCACATCGCGGCCGAGCAGAGGGTCAGCAGGAAGCCCGCGAGCGTCATCGCGCGGCCGCCCTGCGCAGCGATCACGACGAGTCCGGCCGCGGCGACCGCGAGCCCGACCAGGCTCTGCACGCGCAGCCGCTCGCCGAGGAACAGCATCGCGAACACCAGCGTGAAGAATGCCTGCGACTGCAACACGAGCGACGCGAGGCCGGCCGGCATGCCGACGTACATGCCGGTAAACAGGAGCACGAACTGGCCGAGCTGGATCGTCGCGCCATACAGGATCAGCATGCGCCACGGAATCTGCGGCCGGCGCACGAAGAACACCGCGGGCACCGCGGCGAGCGTGAAGCGCAGCGCGCCGAGCAGCATCGGCGGCATGCCGTGCAGGCCGACCTTGATCACGACGAAGTTCACGCCCCACGCCAGGATCACGACCAGCGCGAGCAGCAAGTCCTTCGGGGCCATCATCGGCGTCTCCTCGATTTTGTCGGATGGTTTCCTGAACGCCGCTCAGTCTACCGAATTTCGCCGCGCGACCCGATACCCGCGCGGTGCACATGGAATCGGCGCCAGGCACGGCGCCGTGGCCGCGCCGCACGACGCGTGCCTGCCCCGCGGCCGCATCGCGCGGCGGACATCCGGCTGCCCGTTGCACGCGTGGCCGCCGTGCCGCCAGTACAATGACCGGCATTCCTGCCGTTCCCCACGAGGCCCGCCATGACCGATCCGATCAAAGCCCTGCTGAAGCCGCACATCCGCGACATCGGCAACCTGCAGGTGCGCCGCACGCTGCCCGCGCTCGCCGCACGCCTCGTCGGCCCGTTCATCTTCTTCGATCACATGGGGCCCGCGACGCTGCCGGCCGGCACCGGGCTCGACGTGCGCCCGCATCCGCATATCGGGCTCGCCACCGTCACCTACCTGTTCGACGGCGCGATCCTGCACCGCGACAGCCTCGGCTCGCTGCAGGAGATCGTGCCGGGCGACGTGAACTGGATGACGGCCGGCCGCGGCATCGTCCACTCGGAGCGCACGCCCGACGCGCAGCGCGCGAGCGGCCACACGGTGCACGGGATCCAGACCTGGGTCGCGCTGCCGGTTGCCCACGAGACCACCGAGCCGTCGTTCGAGCACCATGCGGCCGACACGCTGCCCAAGCGCGACGAGAACGGCGTGTCGCTGACGGTGATCGCCGGCGACGCGTTCGGCCTGCGCTCGCCCGTCACGACGTTCTCGCGCACGCTGTACGTCGCCGCCGAATTCGCGGCCGGCGGCCGCCTCGAACTCGACGCGTCGCACGAGGAACGCGCGGTCTACGTGGTCGACGGTGACCTGTCGATCGACGGCACGCCGGTGCCGGCCGAGCAGATGGCCGTGCTCGCACCGGGCGCCACCGTCACGCTCGCGAGCGGCAACGGCGCGCGCGCGATGCTGCTGGGCGGCGACAAGATCGACGGCGAGCGCTTCATCGAATGGAACTTCGTCGCCAGCAGCCGCGACGCGATCGAGCGCGCGAAACGGGCGTGGACGAACCAGGAAATGGGCAAGGTGCCCGGCGAAACCGAGTGGATTCCGCTGCCCGAGTCGAAGCCGCGTTGAAAAAGGGGCGCGCCGCCCCCATCCTGACGACATTCGAACCGAAGAGAACGACATGGACACCACGCTTGCCACTTTCGAGAAAGACGTCATCGAGGCGTCGCTGGACACGCCCGTGCTGGTCGACTTCTGGGCGCCGTGGTGCGGCCCCTGCAAGACGCTCGGTCCGCTGCTCGAAAAGCTCGAAGCCGACTACGAAGGCCGCTGGAAGCTCGTGAAGGTGAACGTGGACGAGAACCAGGAGCTCGCCGCGCACTTCCAGACGCGCAGCATCCCGCACGTGATCGCGTTCGCCGACGGGCGCCCGGTCGACCAGTTCATCGGCGTGCTGCCGGAAGGCCAGTTGCGTGCGTTCCTCGACCGGCTGCTGCCCGCGCCCGACGAAGCCGAGCGCCGCGCCGCACAATACGCGATCGCCGAATCGCGCTACGACGATGCGATCACCCACCTCGAAGCGGCGCTCGCGCTGAACCCCGGCTTCGACGACGCGCGGCTCGACCTGATCGAACTGCTGCTCGCGAACAACCAGGTGGACGCCGCACGCGCCGAGGCCGAACGCCTGTCGCCGCAGACCGTGCAGGGCACCGATCCGCGCTACCAGGCGATCAAGACCCGTTTCGATGCGCTCGACGCGACGGCCGACCTGCCGCCGACCGACGCGCTCGAGGCGCGCATCGCGGCGAACCCCGCCGATCTCGACGCACGCTTCGACCTCGCGCAGAGCCTGATCGCGCGCCGCGCGTACGAAGGCGCGCTCGAGCAGTTGCTCGAAATCGTGCTGCGCGACCGCGCGTATGGCGACGACCTCGGCCGCCGTACGATGATCTCGGTGTTCGAGCTAGCGGGCGATCGCCCGGAACTCGTCGCCGCGTGGCGGCGCAAGCTGAGCATGGCGCTCAACTGACGAACGAACGGCCGGGCCGCGATGGCCTGGCCGACTCGCCTCGTCGCGCGCGGCGGGTCCGCCGCGCCGCAACATTCCCTGGCGCGTCGCTCGACGCCCCGATCAACCCGCGGCCCGCGCCGCGATCGCCCGCAACGCATGCGCGGCGGCCGCGAAACCGAAGCTCGCGGTCACGCACACGCTCGAACCGAACCCCGCGCAGTTGAGCCCCGCGACATGCGCGGCGGTGGACGGTTCCGCGCCATCCTCGATGTCGCACGCGGCCGCTTCCGGATAGATCAGCGGCTCGTCCGAATACACGGCGCTGACCTTGAAGCGCGCCTTCGGCCCGCGCGGAAAGCCGTGCTGCTTGCGCAGCTGCGCACGCACCTTCGAGAGCAGCGGATCCTGGATCGTCAGCGCGAGATCGTCGATGCGGATGCGCGTCGGGTCGAGCTGCCCGCCTGCGCCGCCGACCGTGACGAGCGGCTGCCCTTTCGCGACGCACCACGCGATCAGCGCGACCTTCGTGCGCACGCTGTCGATCGCGTCGATCACGTAGTCGAAGCCGCCGCCGAGCAGCGCGTCGAAGTTGTCGGGTTCCGCGAAATCCTCGATCCGGTTCACGCGGCACGCGGGATCGATCAGCGCGATCCGCTCGGCCATCGCGTCGACCTTCGGCTTGCCGTAATTGCCGTCGAGCGCGTGGATCTGCCGGTTCGTATTGCTTTCGGCGACGTTGTCGAGATCGATCAGCGTCAGCGTGCCGATCGCGCTGCGCGCGAGCGCCTCGGCCGTCCACGACCCGACGCCGCCGATGCCGATCACGGCCACGTGCGCGCCCTCGAACGCGGCGAGCGCCGGGGCGCCGTACAGCCGCGCGATGCCGCCGAAGCGGCGCTCGCGATCCACGTCAAGCTGGATTGTCGGGGTCGGGGTAAGATCAGAGGAACTGAGCGGGGCGGTGTCGGCAGCGGACATGGCAGCAAGGAAAACGTAAGTCGAGCAGCCCTCTATTTTGCCTGAACTCCCCGCCGGCACGCGCCACTGTGCACGCACGATTCTCGCGCGTTAGCTATACTGGCCCCAGATTGAAGCGTTCGCATAACATGACGACTCTCGCCGATCTCCGCATCAACTATTCGCGTGCTTCGCTCGACGAAGCCGATGCCGCCCCCGACCCCTTCGCCCAGTTCGATCGCTGGTTCAAGGAGGCGCTCGCCGCCAAGCTCCCCGAGCCCAACACGATGACGCTCGCCACCGTCGGCGACGACGGCCGGCCGTCGGCACGCATCGTGCTCATCAAGGCTGTCGACGAACGCGGGTTCGTCTTCTTTACCAATTACGGAAGCCGCAAGGGGCGCGACCTCGCCGCCCATCCGTACGCGGCACTGCTGTTCTACTGGATCGAACTCGAGCGCCAGGTGCGCATCGAGGGCCGGATCGAAAAGACCAGCGCCGACGAAAGCGACCGCTATTTCGCGTCGCGCCCGCTCGGCTCGCGCATCGGTGCGTGGGCGTCCGAGCAGAGCGCCGTGATCGACAGCCGCGCGACGCTCGAAGCGCGCGAGAAGGACGTGGCCGAACGCTACGGCGAGAACCCGCCGCGCCCGCCGCACTGGGGCGGCTATCGCGTCGTGCCCGACGCGATCGAGTTCTGGCAGGGCCGCCCGTCGCGGCTGCACGACCGCCTGCTCTATACGCGCGACGCCGCTGCGGCGTCGGGCTGGACGATCTCGCGCCTGTCGCCGTAAGCCGAACCGCGGCCGCGGTGCCGCTTGCCGGTCGTGTCTCGTGTTGCATCCGGGCGCCCGCCTCGCAGGAGGCGGGCGCCGGTCAAGATACTTGGCTGTATTCGATCCAACGAACAAACGGAGAATCCAAATGTTCTGGGAAAAGAAGCTGGCACAGTGGGCGGACGAAGTACGGGCGAAAGCGAACATACCGGCGCGCCTCGTGCTGTGGAACGGCGATCAACTCGATTTCGGCACCTTCAGCGCACCGCAGGTCACGCTGAAGGTCAACAGCGCGTCGGCGCTGCCGCTCTTGCTCGAACCGAGCCTCGACAATCTCGGCGAGGCGTACGTGAAGGGCAAGATCGACATCGAAGGCCGGCTGTCGGACATCATCAACATCAGCTATTCGCTCGCGCGCAGCACGGTCACCAGCGCGAGCAAGCTCGCGCGCGTGAAGCGCTACTTCAATCACACGAAGAACACCGACCGGAAGGCGATCCAGTATCACTACGACGTCTCGAACGAGTTCTACCAGCTGTGGCTCGACGAGAACATGGTGTACTCGTGCGCGTACTTCGAGAACGGCGACGAGGATCTCGCGACCGCGCAGATCAAGAAGATCGACCACATCCTGACCAAGATCCAGCTGGAGCCCGGCCAGCGCCTGCTCGACATCGGCTGCGGCTGGGGCGCGCTCGTGCTGCGCGCCGCGCAGAAGTTCGGCGCGACGTGCCTGGGCGTGACGCTGTCGCAGAACCAGTTCGATCTCGCGACCGCGCGCGTGAAGGCCGCCGGGCTCGAGGACAAGATCGAGATCCGCCTGCAGGACTACCGCGAGATCGACGGGCAGTTCGACCGCATCACGAGCGTCGGGATGTTCGAGCACGTCGGCCGCAAGAACCTGCCGCTCTATTTCTCACGCGTGCACGACCTGCTGACCGACGACGGCATCGCGATGAACCACGGGATCACGTCGACCGACGCGGAAAGCGGCGAAACGGCGCTCGGCGGCGGCGAATTCATCGACCGCTACGTGTTCCCGGACGGCGAGCTGCCGCACATCAGCCTCGCGCTCGAAGCGGCGCAGCGCGGCGGGCTCGAGGCGATTGACGTCGAAAGCCTGCGGCGGCACTATGCGCGCACGCTCGACATCTGGACCGAGAACTTCGAGGCGAAGGCGGACCAGGCGCGCGCGCTCGTCGACGACGAGAAATTCCGCATCTGGCGCGTGTACCTCGCCGGTTGCGCGTATGCGTTCGAACACGACGACGTGTCGATCTTCCAGATCGTGTGCCGCAAGGCCGGACGCAGCGCGAAAACGCTGCCGTGGTCGCGGCGCTACATGTACGAACACTCGCTGCCGCGCTAGGCGGCACTTCACGCTGGGCATGCATGGGTGACGGCAGGACGCGGCGCAACACGCCGCCGCAACGACAGCAGCGCGACGAACCGGACGGATCGCACGCCGACGGGCAGTTCGACCTGTTCGGCGGCGCGGCGCCCGACGACGCGCGCGCGGCCGCGCCCGCGGATGGCGACAGCGCTGCAGGTGCCGGCGCACGCGTGACGCCGGACGAACACGACACTGCGCGGCCGGCAAAGTCGCCTGCGCGCGCCGGCCGTGCATCGCCCCGTCCTTCCGCCGACCAGGAACCGGCGGAACCGCCCCCTGCCTCCGGCCTGCTGTGGGACGAACCGTCTCCACCGGCCGCGCCGCCGAAGAAAAGCCGGCGCCGGCGCGGCGTGCCGCCCGCCCCGGTTTCCGCGGAAGTCGCCGCCGCCGCGGCCGCGCTGCCGCCCAATGTGCGGCTCGGCACGTCGTCGTGGTATTTCCCCGGCTGGGACGGCATCGTCTACGACGGCGATTTCGCGCAGACGAAGCTGTCGCGCGAAGGGCTCGAGGCGTACGGCGCGCATCCGCTGCTGAAGAGCGTGAGCCTCGACCGCTCGTTCTACGGGCCGCTGTCGGTGGCCGATTATCTGCGCTACGCGCAACAGGTGCCGGACGACTTCCGCTTCGTCGTGAAGGCGCCGGCGTCCGTCACCGATGCGGTCGTGCGCGGCAGGCGCGGCGAGCCGTCGGGCCCGAACCCGACCTTCCTCGACGCGCAGCTCGCGACCCGGGAATTCGTGCAGCCGTGCCTCGAAGGGCTCGGCCGGAAGGCCGGCGTGCTGGTGTTCCAGTTCTCGCCGATGCCCGATCAACTGCTCGCCGAGCCGGCCGCGCTGATCGACCGGCTGTCGGCATTCTTCGCGGCATTGCCGCCGCTGCCGCCGGACGCCGACGGCACGCGCTACGCGATCGAGATCCGCGACGCGAGCCTGCTCACGCCGCGCTTCATCCGCGCGCTCGCGGCGCTCGGCGTGCGCTACTGCGTCGGCCTGCACGCGCGGATGCCCGACCCGCTGCGCCAGGCGGCCGCGCTCGCGCTGCTCGACGGCGATGCGCCGGGCCCGCTGATCGTGCGCTGGAGCCTGCACGGCGGCTTCAAGTACGAACAGGCGAAAGCGAAGTACGAGCCGTTCGACAAGCTCGTCGACGAGGACCCGGCCACGCGCGCGGCGCTCGCCGAGCTGGCCGCGCGCTACGCGCTGGCCGGACAGCCGGTGATCATCACGATCAACAACAAGGCGGAAGGCTCCGCGCCGCTGTCGTGCCTCGCGCTCGCGCGCGAGATCGCCGCCGCGTGCGCGCACTGGCGCAGCGAGGCGGCGTAGGGGTCGCGGCGCGGGTGCCCGCGCCGCTTGCGGCTGACGCGCCGATTACGCGCCGCGCTGCGACTTCAGCCGGTGCGAGAACTTCTGGCGGAATTTCGCGAGCTTCGGCCCGATCACGACCGAGCAGTAGCCCTGCCCCGGATTGCGTGCGTAATAGTTCTGATGATAGTCCTCGGCCGGCCAGTAGTTGCCGTCGAGCGGCACGACCTGCGTGACGATCGGCTGCCCGAACACCTGCTCGCGCTCCAGTTCGCGGATCACGTCGAGCGCGACGTCGCGCTGCGCGTCGGAATGCGTGAACACGACCGACCGGTATTGCGTGCCGACGTCGTTGCCCTGCCGGTTCAGCTGGGTCGGATCGTGCGTCGCGAAGAAGATCTCGAGGATCTCGCGATAACCGATGCGCGCCGGATCGAACGTCACGTTCACGACCTCGGCGTGACCGGTGTCGCCGTCGCAGACGTCGCGATAGCCGGGATTGCGCGTATGGCCGCCCGCATAGCCCGACTGGACGGCCGTCACGCCGTCGACGTCGAGAAACACGGCCTCCGTGCACCAGAAGCACCCGCCGCCCACAGTCGCGGTTTCAAGCATCTCGTTCACCATGAAATCAGTACCTCGTTGAAGACGGCGGCCGGCACGCAGGCACGCGCCGGCGCCGCCGGTCCTTATCGTCGCTGCCCGGTTGCCCGGCGCGCAGCGGCAGCGTTCAAGTATCTCACTCGCGCGCGAATCCGGCAGAACCGCATGCGCGCCGCGCGCCACCGGCTGCGCGTTTCTCGACTACACTTAGGCACGCTTCGCCGCGACGGCACACCGTCCGGCTGCACGCAGCGTCCGATGCATGCCCGCCCTGATGCCAACAACATCTGCCGGAACATCGATATGCACGCCTCAGCAGAAATCGCCCGCATGACGGGCCCGGCCGCCGGTGCCCCGCGCGCCGTCGCCTTCACCGCACCCTCGCGTCACCGTACGCCCGTTGCGCCGCCTGCGCGACGATCCGGCGCGCCGCGTTTCCCCGCTTTCCCGACCTGATGCACCGCACCGCGCGTCCTGCAATCGCGCGCCACCGCCTGTGCATTCCCGTCACGCAACCTGTTCGACCCGCACGCCCGCAGTGAACGGCCGTGCGCCCGTGATCCGATACAACCGAGAGAGGCACCACGATGAGCATGCGGCCTGACCCGACCTTTCACGCTTCGCCGGAACTTGCGATGCAGGCGCCGGCGGAGGAATTTGCCTATACGTTGTTGCTGAGCCCCGATTTTTCCAGGCCCGACGCGCTCGCCGTGATCGACGTGAAACCCGGCTCGGCGACCTACGGCAAGATCGTGCACACGGTGACGATGCCGAACACCGGCGACGAATTCCACCACTTCGGCTGGAATGCGTGCTCGTCGTCGCTGTCGCCGCTGACCGGTCACGCGTTTCTCGAGCGCCGCTTCCTGATCATCCCGGGCCTGCGCTCGTCGCGGATCTACGTGATCGACACGAAGCCGCACCCGACGCAGGCGCGTATCCACAAGATCATCGAGCCCGGCGAGGTGTTCGCGAAGACCGGCTATTCGCGGCCGCATACGGTTCATTGCGGCCCCGAGGGCATCTACGTGAGCACGCTCGGCGGCGCGGGCCCGGACGGCACCGACGGCGCGCCCGGCATCTTCATCATGGACTGCGAGACCTTCGACGTGCTCGGCCGCTGGGAAATCGACCGCGGCCCGCAGGACAAGCATTACGACTTCTGGTGGAACCTGCCGCGCGACTACATGGTGTCGAGCGAATGGGCGCTGCCGCCGCAATTCGAGAACGGCATCGTGCCGGAAGACCTGCTCGCGAACCGCTACGGCCACCGGCTGCATTTCTGGGACCTGCGCGCGCGGCGCAACGTGCAGACGATCGATCTCGGCGCGCAGCACCAGATGGCGCTCGAAGTGCGGCCCGCGCACGATCCGGTGCGCGAATACGGGTTCGTCGGCGTCGTGGTCGACACGACCAATCTCGAAGGATCGATCTGGACCTGGTGGCGCGAGGACGGCCAGTTCCATGTGGAGAAGACCGCGACGATTCCGCCCGAGCCGGCCGCCGCCGACGAACTGCCGCCGCTGCTCCAGGGATTCGGCGCGGTGCCGCCGCTCGTGACCGACATCGACCTGTCGCTCGACGACCGTTTCCTGTACGTATCGTGCTGGGGCACGGGCGAGATGCGTCAGTACGACGTGTCGGATCCGCGTCACCCGGTGCTCGCCGGGTCGGTGCGCATCGGCGGGATCGTGCGCCGCGCGCCGCACTCGAACGGCCGCGCGTTCGCCGGCGGCCCGCAGATGGTGGAAATCAGCCGCGACGGCCGGCGCGTGTACTGGACCAACTCGCTCTACTCGACGTGGGACGACCAGTTCTATCCGGACGGCGTGCCGGCCGCGCAGGTGCTCGCGCATGCGGGGCCGGACGGCGGGCTGACGCTCGCCGACGACTACTGGGTCGAGTTCCCCGACGGCTATCGCGCGCACCAGATCCGGCTGGAAGGCGGCGACTGCTCGACCGACTCGTTCTGCTATCCGTCGGTCAAGCGTTGAGCGCCGGCCTCTCCGCGCCGCTCGCGCTGTGGGCGGCCGTGCTCGCGAGCGGCGTCTATCACGGGCTCAATCCGGCGATGGGCTGGCCGCTCGCGGTGTCGAACGCGTTGATGACGCGCCGCGACGGCGCGCTCGTCGCGGCGCTCGGCTATCTCGCGCTCGGCCATGCGCTCGCGGTATTCATGGTGATGCTGCCGTTCGGGCTGCTCGCCGCGCTGCTTGCATGGCAGTCGGCGATCCGGATCGGCGCGAGCGCGCTCGTGATCGGCTTCGGCGCGGTGCTGCTGATCCGGCGGCGTCACCCGCGTGCGCTCGCGCGGATTCCGCCCGCGCGGCTCGGGCTGTGGTCGTTCGCGGTCGCGCTCGCGCACGGCGCCGGGCTGATGCTGGTGCCGATCTATCTGGGGCTTTGCGGGCTCGACACGGACGCCGGCGATCGCGCGGCGGCCACGCTCGTCGACGCGCATCTCGGGATGGCGCTCGTCGTCGCGGCCGTGCACGCGGCCGCGATGATCGGCACGGGCGGCGTGCTCGCGTGGCTCGTGTACCGCTATCTCGGGCTGAAGTTCGTCGCGCGGAGCTGGTTCAACCTCGATGCGGTGTGGGCGTCGAGCCTGATCCTGACGGGTGCGCTGTCGCTCGGGCTGGCGGCGGCGCGGTAGCGCACGCGCGATGGCTGCCGCGGCGGTCGCGCGTGATGCAGGGCGTGGCGGATGGCCTGCCGCATGGGCGGGCCACCGACCGCGCGCGATAAAACACGCCAGAAACGCCTCGGCGGGCCCGATCGCGGCGCCGCGCGACTGTGTTCGCTACCTCACGCTGGCCCCGCAATGCACCGTCCGCACGGGCCCGGCGGTCGCGATTCCGCTAAAATCGCGCCATGCGCACCACTTCCCGACCGACCGCCCTGGCCTTGCCGCCTTTCGTCCGCCGCGCCTCCCGCACCCGCCGCGCGCCGCGCCTGTCCGTTTCGATCCGGATGGCCGCCCGATGAAGCATGCCACCCCGCCCGATTTCGACTCGGCCGCCTTTCGCCAGGCGCTCGGCCAGTTCGCGACCGGCGTCACGGTCATCACGACGCGTGCGCCGTCCGGGCAGTTGATCGGCATCACCGCGAGTTCGTTCAACTCGGTGTCGCTCGATCCGCCGCTCGTGCTGTGGAGCCTCGCGCACAAATCGGCGTCGACGCCGGTGTTCCGCAGCAACAGCCATTACGTGGTGAACGTGCTCGCGGCGTCGCAGCTCGACCTGTGCAAGCGCTTCTCGACCTACAAGGGCGACCGCTTCGAAGGGATCGCGCACGCGGCCGGCAACTCGGGCATGCCGGTGCTCGACGGTGCGCTCGCGTGGTTCGAATGCCACAACCGCAGCCGCTACGACGAAGGCGACCATGTGATCTTCGTCGGCGAAGTGGAACGCTGCGGCGTGCGTGCCGTGTCGGATGCCGCTCCGCCGCTCGTGTTCCACGGCGGCGGCTTCCACGGCCTCACACCGCTTTGATCGCCCCCATGCGCGCCAGCCCGACCGGCGCGCCCGCTTCGTCCTTCAGCGTCTGCAGCACGATGTTCGAACGGATGTCCATCACGCCCGGCGCCTTGTAGAGCCGGTTCAGCACGAAATCCGAATAGTGCTTGAGGTTGTGCGCGAGCACGCGCAGCAGGTAGTGGCTCTCGCCCGTCACGACGAACGCGCCGACCACCTCCGGCCATTCGCGCAGCGCCTCCGCGAAGCGCTCGTGCCATTGATTCTCTTCGTTGCGCATCGACACCTGCACGAACGCCTCGAGCTCGAAGCCGAGCTTCTCGCGGCTCAGGCACGCGCGATAGTGCTCGATCACGCCCTGCTCCTCGAGCAGGCGCATCCGGCGCAGACAGGCGGATGGCGAAAGCGAGATGCGTTCCGCCAGATCGAGATTGCTGATTCTGCCCTCTTCCTGCAGGACCGCCAGAATCCGGCAGTCGGTGGCATCGAGCGTGATCGCGTGCATTTTTGGTCCCCGTTTTCCCTCTGAGTCGAATTATCTGCCAATCGGGCGGATTGTCCATGTTTATTTCGCAAGCACTTTCTGCGAGTGTCCACCTATCATTCGAAGCATCGATTCACCGACTCGTCATGCCATGGACACACTCTGGGACATCTCGCCGCCCGTCAGCCCCGCCACCCCCGTGTGGCCGGGCGACACGCCGGTTTCCGTCGAACGCGTATGGCGGATGGAGGCCGGCTCGCCGGTCAACGTCGCGCGCCTGACGCTGTCGCCGCATACCGGCGCGCACTGCGACGCGCCGCTTCACTACGACGCCGACGGCGCGCCGATCGGCGCGGTGCCGCTCGACACCTATCTCGGCCCGTGCCGCGTGATCCACTGCATCGGCGCATCGCCGGTCGTGCGTCCGGCCGACCTCGAGGCCGCGCTCGCCGGCGTGCCGCCGCGCGTGCTGCTGCGCACCTATGCGCGCGCCAGCGTCGCGCAATGGGACAGCAGCTTCTGCGCGGTCGCGCCCGAGACCGTCGACCTGCTCGCCGCGCACGGCGTCAAGCTGATCGGCATCGATACGCCGTCGCTCGACCCGCAGGACTCGAAGACCATGGATGCGCATCACCGCGTGCGCGCGCACCGGATGGCGATCCTCGAAGGGATCGTGCTCGACGACGTGCCGCCCGGCGACTACGAGCTGATCGCGCTGCCGCTGAAATTCGCGACGCTCGACGCGAGCCCCGTGCGTGCGGTGCTGCGCGCGCTGCCCGGCCGGTCCTCCTGATTCATCCAACCATCGACCCGCGAACCACTCGTCCGCGAACTACTGACCCGACATCATGATCATCAAGACCCGTGAAGACGCGCTCGCCCTCGACCGCGACGACCCGCTCGCCGCGCTGCGCGACCAGTTCGCGCTGCCCGACGGCGTGATCTATCTCGACGGCAACTCGCTCGGCGCGCAGCCGCGCGCATCGGCCGCCCGCGCGCAACAGGTGATCGGCGCCGAATGGGGCGAAGGCCTGATCCGCAGCTGGAACACCGCCGGCTGGTTCGCGCTGCCGCGCCGCCTCGGCGACAAGCTCGCGACGCTGATCGGCGGCGCGCCCGGCGAAACCGTCGTGACCGACACCATCTCGATCAACCTGTTCAAGCTGCTGTCGGCGATGCTGCGCCACCAGGCCGAACGCGCGCCGGAGCGCCGCGTGATCGTGTCGGAGCGCTCGAACTTCCCGACCGACCTGTACATCGCGCAAGGGCTGATCGAACAGCTCGGCGGCGACTACGAGCTGCGCCTGATCGACGATCCGGCGGACCTGCCCGACGCGCTCGGCGCGGACACGGCCGTCGCGATGATCACGCACGTGAACTACCGCACCGGCTACATGCACGACATGCCGGCCGTCACGCAGCTCGTGCACGATGCGGGCGCGCTGATGCTGTGGGATCTCGCGCATTCGGCCGGCGCGGTGCCGGTCGACCTGAACGGCGCGCACGCGGACGGCGCGGTCGGCTGCACGTACAAGTACCTGAACGGCGGCCCCGGTTCGCCGGCCTTCGTGTGGGTGCCGCGGCGTCATCTCGCTCACTTCTCGCAGCCGCTGTCGGGCTGGTGGGGCCACCGCGCACCGTTCGCGATGCAGCCGGGCTTCGCGCCCGATCCGGGCATCGCGCGCTTCCTGTGCGGCACGCAGCCGATCGTGTCGATGTCGATGGTCGAATGCGGGCTCGACGTGTTCCTGCAGACCGACATGCACGCGATCCGCCGCAAGTCGCTCGCGCTGACCGACGCGTTCATCGCGCTCGTCGAAACGCGCTGCGCGGGCCTGTCGCTGAAGCTCGTCACGCCGCGCGCGCATCACCAGCGCGGCTCGCAGGCGAGCTTCGAGCATCCGCACGGCTACGAGGTGATGCAGGCGCTGATCGCGCGCGGCGTGATCGGCGACTACCGCGAGCCTTACGTGCTGCGCTTCGGTTTCACGCCGCTCTATACGCGCTTCGTCGACGTGTGGGATGCCGTCGAGACGCTGCGCGACATCCTCGCCACCGACGCGTGGAAGGCGCCCGAGTTCGCCGAGCGCGGCGCGGTGACCTGACCGCTTCCAGCCCGGCGCGCGCCGCCGCGACGTGCGGATTGCGCGCCGCGCCCCGTCATTCAAATCTGGAGAAAGTCGTGAATTCTGGTCATATTCAGCCACCCGGCGACGACGCGCCGGCGGGCTGCCCGTTCTCGGGCGCACGCGCGGCCCAACCGGCTCATGAAGCGCCGCACGTGCCTGGCGAAGCCACCGCTCAAGCCGGCTGGCACGATGCGCAGCTCGATTTCTCGAAGTCGATGAGCTACGGCGACTACCTGTCGCTGAACGCGATCCTCGACGCGCAGCATCCGCTGTCGCCCGATCACAACGAGATGCTGTTCATCATCCAGCATCAGACGAGCGAGCTGTGGATGAAGCTCGCGCTGTTCGAGCTGCGCGGCGCGCTCGACGCGGTGCGCGGCGACGCGCTGCCGCCCGCGTTCAAGATGCTCGCGCGCGTGTCGCGGATCCTCGAGCAACTCGTGCAGGCGTGGAACGTGCTGTCGACGATGACGCCGTCCGAGTATTCGGCGATGCGGCCGTATCTCGGCCAGTCGTCGGGCTTCCAGTCGTACCAGTACCGGCAGCTCGAATTCCTGCTCGGCAACAAGAACGTGCAGATGCTGCAGCCGCATGCGCACCGGCCCGACATCCTCGAACAGGTGCGCGCGACGCTCGAGGCGCCGTCGTTCTACGACGAAGTCGTGCGCCTGCTCGCGCGGCGCGGTTTCCCGATCGCGCCCGAACGGCTCGAGCGCGACTGGACGCAGCCGATGCGTCACGACGAAACGGTCGAGGCCGCGTGGCTCGAGGTCTATCGTCACCCGCAGCAGCACTGGGAGCTCTACGAGATGGCCGAGGAACTCGTCGATCTCGAGGATGCGTTCCGCCAGTGGCGCTTCCGTCACGTGACGACCGTCGAGCGCATCATCGGCTTCAAGCAGGGCACCGGCGGCACGAGCGGCGCGCCGTATCTGCGCAAGATGCTCGACGTCGTGCTGTTCCCCGAGCTCTGGCACGTGCGCACCACGCTGTAACGCACGCCTCGCGCCCGCGCGTCACGACGACGTGCGGGCCGGCGCCTCCCCTTCGCGCGGCAACGCGCGTTCGTGTGCACGCCGCGGAATGTGCCGCCGCAGCCGGCGCCGCCGGCTCGCGCAAGGGCCGGGCACGCACGGGATCGGCCTCGCGCCGTCCGCGTGCGGGATCCGATGCCGACGCGGTCGCCGCGTTTCCGACGGGCCGACGGGCCGACATATCGACGTGCCGACGAGCCGACGAGCCGACGAGCCACCGGGACGATCGCCGGCATATCGCCATATCGTTGCGGCGCCGCACCATCCGCTACTCACGCTCACCGTGTTCCGACGCGTCACGGCACCCTGCCGGGGCGGCCAGCACGCTCGCTGCCCGACGAACTCGTCGCATCGATGCGCGACGGACGCTGACGCCTTCCGCCTTCCGCCTTCCGCCTTCCGCCTTCCGCCCCCGCTTCCGCCCCGCCCACGCGCCGCCGCAGCGCACCATCGAAATGCCGCGCCCGCGCCTTGACTTTCGCTCGCCCGAATACGATCATTCGCTCACATAAAGAGCAAATGATCGTATTCGACAGGAAAGACTGGCACGAACAGGAGACACCGGATGAGCGAATCGCCCTCCGCCCACGCGCCCGTGCTGCTGCACATCGGCGCAGGCTCGTTCCACCGCGCGCACCAGGCGTGGTATCTGCACCGCGTGAACGCGGCCGTGCCGGCCGACGAACGCTGGTCGCTGACCGTCGGCAACATCCGCGACGACATGCGCGCGACGATGGACGCGCTCGCCGCGCAGCACGGCGCCTACACGCTCGAAACCGTCACGCCGCAGGGCGAGCGCGCGTACGAGACGGTCCGCGCGATCTCGCGCGTGCTGCCGTGGTCGATCGATCTCGCCGCGCTGATCGACGCCGGCGCCGACCCGGCGTGCCGGATCGTGTCGTTCACCGTCACCGAAGGCGGCTACTACCTCAACGAACACAACCGGCTCGACCTCGCGAACGCCGATCTCGCGGCCGACCTGCAGGGCGCGCGCACGACGCTGTACGGCGCGCTCGCGGCGCTGCTCGCCGAACGCGCGAAACGCGGCGCGGGCCCGCTCACACTGCAGAGCTGCGACAACCTGCGCAACAACGGCGCGCGCTTTCGCGCGGGCATGCGTGAATTCCTCGAGCGGCGCGGCGAGACCGATCTGCTCGCGTGGTTCGATGCGAACGTCGCGACACCGAGCGCGATGGTCGACCGCATCACGCCGCGCCCGACCGCCGACGTGCGCGAACGGGTGCGCGCGGCAACCGGCGTCGACGACGCGTGTCCGGTGATGGGCGAGTCGTTCATCCAGTGGGTGATCGAGGACCGCTTCGCGGCGGGCCGGCCGCGCTGGGAGCTGGCCGGCGCGGAACTGGTCGACGACGTGCATCCGTACGAGGAAGCGAAGATCCGCATCCTCAACGCGACGCACAGCTGCATCGCGTGGGCCGGCACGCTCGCGGGCCACACGTACATCCACGAAGGCACGCACGACGCGGCGATCCGCCGCTTCGCGCACGACTACGTGACGCAGGACGTGATCCCGTGTCTCAGCCCGAGCCCGCTCGACCTCGAACGCTACCGCGACGTCGTGCTCGAACGGTTCGGCAATCCGTACGTGCTGGACACGAACCAGCGCGTCGCGGCCGACGGCTTCTCGAAGATTCCCGGCTTCATCGCGCCGACGCTCGCCGAATCGCTCGCTCGCGGCGCGGCGCCGGTCGCCACCGCGGTGCTGCCGGCGCTGTTCCTGCGCTTTCTCGAACGCTGGGCGCGCGGCTTGCTGCCGTATGCGTACCAGGACGGCGTGATGGACGACGGCGCCGCGCGGGCGATCGTCGAGGCCGACGACCCGGTCGTCGCGTTGTGCGCGAGCCGCGCGCTGTGGGGCTCGCTCGCCGGCAACGCGGCGTTGTTCGACGCGCTGCGCGCCGGGCTCGCACGCGTCGACGCATGGCTCGCGCAGCGCTGACGCATGGCGGCCCGCGGCCTCGCAGCCGGCCGCCCGCGAGCGGCCGCGCATCCGGGCGAACCTGCGTTGGCAGGCGCGCGCGCGTGCGGCTAAAGTAGCGGCTCCTCACTGACGGAACGGATCGCTCATGTATCTCGGCATCGACCTCGGCACCTCGGAAGTGAAGGTGCTGCTGCTTGCTCCGGACGGCACCGTGGTCGGCACCGCCGGCACGCCGTTCAGCGTGTCGCGGCCGCACCCGCGCTGGGCGGAACAGCATCCGGACGACTGGTGGCAAGGCACGCTCGCCGCGCTCGCGGCGCTGCGCGAACGGCATCCGCAGGCCTTCGCGCAGGTGCGCGGGATCGGCCTGTCGGGCCAGATGCACGGCGCGGTGCTGCTCGGCCGCGACGACCGCGTGCTGCGCCCCGCGATCCTGTGGAACGACATGCGCAGCGCCGACGAATGCGCGCTGCTCACCGAACGCGCGCCCGATCTCCACGCGCTGGCCGGCAACCTCGCGATGCCCGGCTTCACCGCGCCGAAACTGCTGTGGGTCGCGAAGCACGAACCCGACGTGTTTGCCGCAACGGCCTGCGTGCTGATGCCGAAGGACTACCTGCGCTTCCGGCTCACCGGCGCGAAGGTGTCCGATCCGTCCGACGCGGCCGGCACGTTGTGGCTCGACGTCGCGCGCCGCGACTGGTCCGACGCGCTGCTCGCCGCGTGCGACATGACGCGCGACCAGATGCCGCGCATCGTCGAAGGCAACGCGCCGTCCGGCACGCTGCGCGCCGACGTCGCGCGCGAACTCGGGCTGTCGGAGGCCGTCGTGGTGGCGGGCGGCGGCGGCGACAACGCGACGAGCGCGCTCGGCATCGGCGCGATCCACGCGGGCGACGGCTTCGTGTCGCTCGGCACGTCGGGCGTGCTGAGCGTGGTCGGCGACCGCTTCATGCCGAATCCGGCGTCGGCCGTGCATGCGTTCTGCCACGCGATTCCCGATCGCTGGCAACTGATGAGCGTCGTGCTGTCGGCCGCGAGTTGCCTGCGCTGGGTCTGCAAGCTGACGGGCACCGACGAGCCGGCGCTGCTCGCCGAAATCGCGGCGCTCGACGCGGACGCACTCGCGACGGCGCCGCTGTTCCTGCCCTACCTGTCCGGCGAACGCACGCCGCACAACGATCCGTATGCGCAGGGCGTGTTCTTCGGGATGACGCATGCGACCGAGCGCGCGCATCTCGGCTACGCGGTGCTCGAAGGCGTGACGCTCGGCCTCGCGGACGGCCTCGACGCGCTGCACGCGGCCGGCGTCGAAACCGACCGGCTGTCGCTGATCGGCGGCGGCGCGCGCAGCGCGTTCTGGGCGCAGCTGATCGCCGACGCGCTGGACGTGCGCACCTGCCAGCACGGCGGCGGCGAAACGGGTGCGGCACTCGGCGCCGCGCGGCTGGGCTGGCTCGCCGTCGGCGGCGATCCGCAAGTCGTGCTGACCAAGCCGCCGGTGCGCGCCGAATACGTGCCCGACGCCGCGCGTCATGCGCTGCTGCGCGAGCGCCTCGACGCGTTCCGCGCGCTGTATCGCCACGTGCGCCCGCTTTACGAACCGTCGCGCGCGCGGCTCGCGTAGGCGGCGACGCAGGGCGGCCGTCGGCCGCACGCCGCGCATGCGTTACAGTGGATGCCATTGCGCCGCCCGACGGCCGGTCCGCGGGCGGCCCCCCCAGATCCGAACCGAACCGCTATCTTGTCCAAGTCCTCAGAAAAACTCGATCTCGCCACGCGTGCCGCGTGGCTCTACTACGTCGCGGGCGACACGCAGAACGAAATCGCCGAGAAGCTGCAGGTGTCGCGCCCGGTCGCGCAGCGCCTCGTCGCGTTCGCGGTCGAGAAGAACCTGATCCGCGTGCGCGTCGATCACCAGCTCGCCGACTGCCTCGAGCTCGGCGCGCAGCTGTCGAAACGCTACGGGCTCACGATGTGCGAAGTCGTGCCCGTCGATGCCGATGCGGCCGAAGCGATCGACCGCAAGCTCGCGGTCGCCGGCGCGCAGGTGATGGAGCGCTACCTGAACGAGACGCGCCCGATGGTGATCGCCGTCAGCAGCGGCCGGACGCTGAAGGCGGCGGTCGCGCAGATCGCGCAGATCGAGCGGCCGCAGCACCGGCTCGTGTCGATGGTCGGCGCGATCGCGGCCGACGGCTCGTCGAACCGCTACGACGTCGCGCAGTACATCTCCGAGAAGACCGGCGGCAAGCACTTCCTGCTGCCCGCGCCGCTGTTCGCCGACAGCGACGCCGAGCGCGCGCAATGGTGCAATCACCGGCTGTACCGGATCGTCGACGCGCTGTCGGCGCAGGCCGACGTCGCGTTCGTCGGGATCGGCAACATCGGCCCGCACTGCCCGCTCTACGAGGACGGCTTCATCACCGAACAGGAACGCGACGAGATGACCGCGCTCGGCGCGGTGGCCGAACTGCTCGGCGTGCCGATCGATGCGCAGGGCCGGCTCGTCGACGTGTCGACGAGCGCGCGCGTGACGAGCGTCGCGCTCGACGCGCCGCCGAAGCGCCCGACGATCGCGTTCGCGGGCGGCCCGAAGAAGCGCGACGCGGTGATCGCCGCGCTGCGCGGCGGCTGGCTGTCGGGGCTCGTCACCGACGAAACCTGCGCACGCGCGGCGCTCGACGCGAAGGCGGCCTGACGCCGCCGCACGCTCACGCGGCCGCGCGCGGCGCCGGAAACGCATGCCGGCGCGCGCACCATGCGCCGAGCCACGCCGCCGCCAGCAGCGCGACCAGCACCCACGGAATCGCGCCCGCGCCCGTCGCGCCGAGCAGCATCCCGCCCGCGATGCCGCCGCCCGCGATCGCGAGGTTCCACACCGTCACGAGCATCGACTGCGCGACGTCGGCCGCATCGCCCGCCGCGTTCGCGGTGGCCGTCTGGAACAGCGTCGGCGCGCCGCCGAACGCGAGCCCCCACAGCGCGACACCCGCATAAACGATCGTCATCCCGGACCCGGCACCGAGCATCGCCGCCGCAAGCGCGAACAGCGCGATGCTCGCGAGCGTCAGCCGCCGCTGCGCGGCGCCGATCCATGCGCCCGTCAGCGCGATGCCGACCAGCGACGCGATACCGAACACGAACAGCACCGCATCGACCTGCGCGCCCATCCGCACGCCGGCAAGGAACGGCGCGACGTACGTGTACAGCATGTTGTGCGCGAGCACATAGGCGAACATCACGACCAGCACCGGCCGCACGCCGGGCAGTGCGATCACGCCGAGCACCGGCTCGCGGGCGCCGGCGGGCTGCCCCGGATAGTCGGGCACGCGCAGCCGGATCCAGCCGATCAGCGCGAGCGCCGCGACCGTGATGCCCGCGAACGCGATGCGCCAGCCGAACATCGCGCCGAGCGCGGTGCCGGCCGGGATGCCGATCGACATCGCGACCGGCGCGCCGAGCATCGCGACCGCGATCGCCCGGCCGCGCAGCGATGCGTCGACCATCCGGCTCGCATAGCCGGCCAGGAGCGCCCACAACAGCCCGGCCGACATGCCCGCGACGAAGCGCGCGGCGAGCGTGAGCGCGTAATACGGCGACGCTGCCGTCAACGCATTCGACACGACGAACCCCGCAAGCGCCGCGAGCAGCAGCCGGCGCCTGCGCATCGCGCGCGTCGCGGCGACGAGCGGGATCGCCGCGACGATCGAGCCGAGCGCGTAGACGGTCACGAGCTGGCCGATCAACGCCTCGGTCACGCGCAGGTCGATGCTCATCAACGGGAGCAAGCCGGCCGGCAACGCTTCGGTGAGGATCGTGATGAACCCGGCGGTGGCGAGCGCCAGCAGGTTCGCGACCGGCAGGCGTTCGCGCACCGGTGCGGACAGACCGGACGCCGGGTCGGCGACGCGGTCGGAAGCGCGGTCGGGAACGGATACGCACCCGCTCATGCCGCGCTCCGGTCGTCGACGCCATACACCGCGTCGCGCACGTCGGTGACGACACGCCCGTGCATCCCTTCGTACAACGTATTGGTCAGCGCGACGACCGTCAGCCCGGCCGCGCGGTCGACGAACCACGCATGCCCGTACGCACCGCCCCAGCGCCACGTGCCGACCGACTCCGGCGACTGCGCGGCCGCCGGATCGCGCAGCACCGAAAAACCGAGCCCGAAACCGAATCCCGGCGCGTCCGGCAGGTCGTGCGCGCCCGGCTGCACGCGCGCCATCTCGTCGATCCAGCGGCGCGCGAGCCAGCCGTCGCGGCCGGTGCGCAACGCATCGAGCAGCGTCATGCAGTCCAGCGCGGTGCCCACCATTCCCGCGCCGCCCGACGGCCACGCGGCCGCGTCGAACGCGCGCGCCGGCGCGAAGCGGATGCCGACCGTGCCGTCGTACACCGGCGCGAGATCGTCGTCGGCCATCCGGCGCGGCGCGCCCGGCGTGCTGACGTACGGCGTCGCGAAGCGCGCGGCGTCATTCGAGTAGAACGCGGTGTCGGTCATCCCGAGCGGCGTCGTGACGAGCGCGGCCACGGCTTCGGCGAGCGGCCGGCCGTCGACCGCCTCGATCAGCGCGCCGACCACGTCGGTCGCGAGCGAGTAGTCCCACGACGTGCCGGGCGCGAACCGCAGCGGCACGCCGGCGATGCGCCGCACGTTCTCCGCGAGCGACAGGTCCGCGCGGTCCATCCCGTCGGACACGCCGGCACGCGCATACGGGCCGTCGGCGTCGGCTTCGAGGAAGCGGTAGCCGAGCCCGGCCGTATGCGACAGCAGATGACGCAACGTGATGTCGGCCGGCGTGCCGTCGGGCAGCGTCGGCCGGAACGCGGGCAACCAGCGCGCGACCGGCTCGTCGAGCCCGATGCGCCCCGCCGCGACCAGCCGCATCGCGGCGGCCGTCACGATCGGCTTCGACACCGATGCGAGCCGGAACAGCGTGTCCTCCCGCATCGGCGAGCCGGCCTCGCGATCGGCCAGACCGGCCGCGCGCGCATAGCGAAGTTGGCCGTGGCGGGCGACCAGCACGACCGCGCCGACCACGCGCGCATCGGCCAGCGCGCGATCGAGCGCGGCGTCGAGGCGCTCGGGCAGCGCGGCGTCGGCATCCGGTTCGGCGCGGTGGGCGGTGACAGGCAGGGATGACATGGCGTGACCTCGAACAGTGAAGGAACGCCCATCGTAGGGAGCCGGCGCGAGAAGAAAAACCGGGTTAGAGTTCCGGACACTCCGGACATCGATGTCCGCAATCGAGAACCAGCATGGAAAATCTTGGCGGCTTCGTCGTGTTCGTCCAGGTCGCGGAAACGCGCAGTTTCGTCGCGGCCGGCCGCGCGCTCGGGCTGTCGGCGTCGGCGATCGGCAAGCGCATCGCGCGGCTCGAGGCGCGGCTGAACGTAAGGCTCTTTCACCGCAGCACGCGCAGCATCACGCTGACCGCGGAAGGCACGCGCTTCCTGGAACGGTGCCGACGCGTGATCGCCGAGATCGACGCGGCCGAGCAGGAACTGACGCACAGCGCCGAAGCGCCGCGCGGGCGCCTGCGCGTGAGCCTGCCGACGATCGGCACGCTGCTGCTGCCGCTGCTCGCCGATTTCATGGCCGCATATCCGGAGATCGAACTCGACATCGATTTCAGCGACCGCCTCGTCGACGTCGTCGAGGAAGGCTTCGACGCGGTGCTGCGCACCGGCCAGCCGACGGATTCGCGGCTGTCGTCGCGGCTGCTCCGCCATTTCCGCCAGCACCTCGTCGCGTCGCCCGACTACCTCGCGCGGCACGGCACGCCGCGCACGCCGGCCGATCTCGCGCAGCATCGCTGCCTGCACTACCGCTTTCCGAGCAGCGGCAAGCTCGAGACTTGGCCGCTGCGCGTGCCGCATGCGAGTACGCCGCCCGAGGTGCCGGTCGCGATGGTCAGCAACAGCGCGGAAGCGCGCCTGTGCTTCACGCTGCGCGGGCTCGGCATCGCGTGCCTGCCCGAGTTCTTCGTGCGCGACGCGCTCGACGACGGCACGTTGTGCGCGGTGCTCGACGAACACGTCGCGAGCTGCACGCCGATCTACGTCCTGTGGCCGTCAGGCCGCCATCCGACGCCGAAACTGCGTGCCTTCGTCGATTACATGGCCGACCACCTGCGGCTCTGACCGGCGCGCGCCCTCACGCCGCCTTCGCGTGCGCGCTCAAGCGCCGGAACGCCTGGCCTTGCTCGTCGAACAGGTGGCAGTGCTCGGCCTGCGCATGCACGTGCAGCGCCTCGCCGGTGCGGTACATGTCGAGCGGCGGAATCCGCGCGATCAGCCCGTCCGGCGCGACCGCCGACTCCGCATACAGGTACGCGGCATCGCCGAGCGATTCGACGGCCATCGTCCGCGCGGCCACGCCGGTCTCCGCCTGCCCCACCATCAGATGCTCGGGCCGCACGCCGACGGTCACCGCCGCGCCGCGCAGCAGCCCGGCCGCCTCGACCGCGACGCGCTGCGTCTCGCCGCTGCCGAAGCGCACCAGCACGCCGGCCGCGTCGACCGACTCGACGGTGCCTTTCAGGAAGTTCATCTTCGGCGAGCCGATGAAGCCCGCGACGAACTGGTTGGCCGGCGCGTGGTACAGCGCGTTCGGCGTGCCGACCTGCTGCACCGCGCCGCCCGACAGCACGACGATCTTGTCGGCGAGCGTCATCGCCTCGACCTGGTCGTGCGTCACGTAGATCATCGTGGTCTTCAGCTCGTCGTGCAGCCGCGCGAATTCCAGCCGCATCTTCACGCGCAGCGCCGCGTCGAGGTTCGACAACGGCTCGTCGAACAGGAACACCTTCGGCTTGCGCGTGATCGCGCGGCCGATCGCGACGCGCTGCCGCTGGCCGCCCGACAGCTGCTTCGGCTTGCGGTCGAGCAGGTGGTCGATGTGCAGGATCTTCGCGGCCTGCTTCACCGCCTGGTCGATCTCGGGCTTCTTCGCGCCGGCGAGCTTCAGGCCGAACGCCATGTTGTCGTACAGCGTCATGTGCGGGTACAGCGCATACGACTGGAACACCATCGCGATGCCGCGCTTGGCGCTCGGCACGTCGTTGACCTTCGCGCCGTCGATCAGCAGCTCGCCGCTCGAGATGTCCTCGAGCCCGGCGATCATCCGCATCAGCGTGGATTTGCCGCAGCCGCTCGGCCCGACGAACACGACGAATTCGCCGTCGGCGATGTCGAGGTTCACGTTGCGCAGCACTTCGGTGTCGTCGTAGCGCTTCGCGATGTTGCGCAGGAGCACGCTTGCCATGGTCTGTCTCCGTTCGTTCGTGATGCGCCGCGTTGAAGGCGGCGCGCATTCGTTCCTGGTTGCTAGCCCGGCAGCACCGCGCCAGTCGCCTGCCAGCGCGCGACGTAGCCGGGCAGCTCGTGCATGTCGTCGAATACGTGACGCGCGCCGATCCCGCGCAACGCGTCGATCTGCGCGGCCGACGCATGCCCGCCGCCGACGAAGCCGAGCACGGTCATGCCGGCCGCGGCGGCCGCGGTGATGCCGGTCACGCTGTCCTCGACGACGAGGCACTGCGCGGGCACCGCGCCGAGCGCACGCGCGGCCGCGAGATACACGTCGGGCGCCGGCTTCGGCCTCGCCACGGCGTCCGCGCAGAACAGCCGGTCGCCGAAGAAGCGCGCGAGGCCGGTGCGCGCGAGCGCCGCCTCGACGTACGCGCGGTAGCTGTTGCTCGCGCACGCGGTCGTCAGGTTGAGCGCCGCGAGGGCCTTGTCGATGCCGTCGACCATCGGCGCGTTGACGGCCGCCGCCTCGACCGCGCGGCGGATCGCGTCGACGTCGCCGGCCGACAGCGTGCGGCCGACGGCCTCGCCCGCGCCGGCCAGCACGCGCTCGATGCGCAGCCCGAGCAGCGGCATCACCGCCGGCCGCGCGTCGACACCCGGCCAGCGCGCATCGAGCTCGCGCACGATCACGTCGGCGGCGACGGCCTCGCTGTCGATCAGCACGCCGTCGCAGTCGCAGATCAGCACGTTCATCCCGTGACCGAACGCGCGTTCGCCGGCCGCACCTTCGCCGGTAGCGCTCATTTGACCGCCCCGAACGTGAGCCCGCGCACGAGCTGCTTCTGCGACAGCCAGCCGACGATCAGGATCGGCGCGACCGCGAGCAGGGAAGCCGCGGACAGCTTCGCCCAGAACAGCCCCTCGGGGCTCGAGTACGACGCGATGAACACGGTCAGCGGCGCGGCGTTCGAGCTCGACAGGTTGATGCTCCAGAACGCCTCGTTCCACGACAGGATCACGAGCAGCAGCGCGGTGGACGCGAGCCCCGGCAGCGCCATCGGCATCAGCAGGTAGACGATCTCCTGCCACGTCGACGCGCCGTCGATGCGCCCCGCTTCGAGGATGTCCTTCGGGATCTCGTTGAAGTACGTGAAGGTCATCCACACCGCGATCGGCAGGTTGATCAGCGTGTACACGATCACGAGGCCCGACACGGTATCGAGCAGCCCCGCGTTCTTCCACAGCAGGTAGATCGGCACGAGCACGCCGACCGACGGCATCATCTTGGTCGACAGCATCCACAGCAGCACCTTCTGCGTGCGGTGGTTCGGGAAGAACGCCATCGCGTAGGCCGCCGGCACCGCGAGCAGCAGCGAGATCACCGTGACGCCGGCCGAGATCAGCACCGAGTTCCACGCGAACGAGAAGTAGTTGCTGCGCGCGAACACCTCGCGGAAGCTGTCGAGCGTCGGCATGAAGAACAGCGTCGACGCATACGCCTGCTGCTCGGTCTTGAACGCGGTGATCGCCATCCAGAAGATCGGGAAGAACAGCAGCAGCGCGAGCAGCCACGCGAGCGCACCGGGCAGCGCGCGCCGCACGAGGTCGAATGCAGCCGGCGCGCGCCGGCCTTCCAAAGTCAGGTCGCTCATTTCTCGTACTCCCCCTTCAGGTTGCGCGCGAGCATCCGCACCAGGAAGAACGACACGACGTTCGCGACCACGACGGCGATGATCCCCCCCGCGGATGCGAGGCCGACGTCGAACTGCTGCAGGCCGAGCGCATAGATCAGGTACGACAGGTTGGTCGTCGCATCGCCCGGGCCGCCGCCCGTCGTCGTGTAGATCTCCGCGAAGATCGACAGCAGGAAGATCGTCTCCATCATCACGACCACGGCGATCGCGCGCTTCAGGTGCGGCAGCGTGATGTAGAAAAACATCGCGATCGGGCCCGCGCCGTCGATGCGCGCGGCTTCCTTCTGCTCCTGGTCGAGCGACTGGATCGCGGTGAACAGGATCAGGAACGCGAACGGCAGCCACTGCCACGCGACGATGATGATCACGGCGGTGAGCGGGTAATCGGCGAACCAGTCGATCGGCGTCATCCCGAGCGCGCGCATCGCGTTCGCGACGAGCCCGTACACCGGATGCAGGATCATGTTCTTCCAGATCAGCGCGGCGACCGTCGGCATCACGAAGAACGGCGCGATCGCGAGCAGGCGGGCCACGCCCTGCCCGTAGAACTTGCGGTCGAACAGCACGGCCATCAGCACGCCGCCGACCACGGTGATCGCGAGCACCGCGCCGATCAGCACGAGCGTGTGCCAGATCGCGGGCAGGAACGACGGATCGGTCGCGAGGAAGCGGTAGTTGTCGATCCCGGCGAAGCCCTTCACGTCCGGGTTCAGCAGGTTGTAGCGCGAGAACGAATACCAGATCGTCATCGCGAGCGGGATCGACATCCACAGCAGCAGCACCGCGACGGACGGCGACACGAGCCAGCTGGCGCCGCCGCGCGCGCGGCGCGGCGCGCCCGGCGGCGACGATGCATCGCCGACCGGCGACGCGTGGCTCAGGGGAAGACGCAAATGACGCATGATCGGAGTCCCTCCGGTTGAGACGCGGGCACGAACGGGCGGCCCGCCTTTCTGCATCGGCGACGCGCACCGTGCGCGGCGGCGCGCACGGTGCCAGCCGCGTTACTTCTTGTAGCCGGCCTGCCGGACCGCGCGGTCGGCCGCCGCCTGCCCGGCGGCGAGCGCCTGGTCGACCGTCATCTGGCCGGCCACCGCACCCGCGATCGCCTGCCCGACCACCGTGCCGAACGACTGGAATTCAGGAATCCCGACGTACTGCACGCCCGTGTACGGCACCTTCTTCAGCGACGGATCGTTCGGGTCGGCCGTCTCGATCGCCTTCAGCACGAAGTCCGAGAACGGCGCGGCGGCCTTGTACTCGGCGCGCTGGTAGGTCGACGTGCGGGTGCCCGGCGGCACCGACGCCCAGCCTTCGTCCTTGCCGACCATCTCGATGTACTGCTTCGACGTCGCCCACGCGATGAACTTGCGCGCGGCGTCCTGCTGCTTCGACGTCTTCGGCACGGCCAGCGCCCACGCCCACAGCCAGTGCGAGCCCTTCGGCGTGGCGGCGACCGGCGCGGCGGCGAAGCCGATCCGGTCGGCGACCTGCGACTGCTGTTTGTTATAGAGCATCCCGGCCGCGACCGTCGCGTCGATCCACATCGCGCACTTGCCCGACGCGGTCAGGGTCAGGTTCTCGTTGAAGCCGTTCGAGCTCGCTCCCGGCGGGCCGTCCTTCTTCAGCAGGTTCACGTAGAAGCCGATCGCCTTCTTCCATTCCGGCGACGTGAGCTGCGCGTTCCAGTTCTCGTCGAACCAGCGCCCGCCGAACGTGTTCACGACCGTCGACACGTACGCCATGTTCTCGCCCCAGCCGGCCTTGCCGCGCAGGCAGATCCCGTAGGTGCCCTTCGCCTTGTCGGTGAGCTTGTCCGCGAACTCGGCGATCTGGTCGTAGGTCGGCTGGTCGGGCATCTTGAGCCCCTTCGCAGCGAACAGGTCCTTGCGGTAGAACGTCATCGAGCTCTCGACGTAGAACGGCAGCGCATACAGCTGGCCGTTGTACGACAGGCTGTCGCGTGCGGTCTTCACGATGTCGTTCAGGTCGTAGTCGGCGGGCAGCCCCGTGATCGGCGCGAGCCAGCCGCGCTTGCCCCACTGCGGCGTCTCGTAGGTGCCGATCGCCATCACGTCGAACTGGCCGCTGCCGGTCGTGATGTCGGTGGTCGCGCGCTGGCGCAGCACGTTCTCCTCGAGGATCACCCAGTTCAGCTTGATATCCGGGTTCGCCTTCTCGAACGCCGGCGACAGCTTCTTCAACTCGATCATGTCCGGGTTGTTCAGCGTCGCGATCGTCAGCGTGCCGGCGGACGCCGCGCACGCGGCCGTCGCGAGCGCGGCCCCGGCGAAGCAGCGTACGGCGGCATCGAGCATCTTTCGTTGCATGGCATGTCTCCTGTGATTGTTCGAACTGTCGTCGGTGTTGCGTATTGCGTATTGCGTGTGTCGCGTTGCTGCACTTCCTTCGCGGCCCGTCACGCCGGCCGCTGCATCCCGCACGCGCGCGCATAGTGCGCGATCACGTCGCGTATCCGGTGGCGCACCCAGGCGCGCGGCTCCTTCGCGAGGCCACCCGCGCGGCACGCCGCGTACACGTCCGGCAGCCACTGCGCGACGAGCGTTTCGGGCACCGGTTGCCGCGCGAGGTTGTCGAACAACTGCTCGACCGCCGCCGCGACGGCCGGCTGCAGCCAGTAGTAGCGGATCCGGTCGCTGTAGCTGAACTGGCGCGCGAGCCGCTGCTCGGTCTCGTCGCCGCGGTAGTACGGCGCCCAGTGCTCGGGCTGCGCGCGCATCGCGGCATCGACCACGTCGCGCAACCGCGAGCGCTGCGCGCCGTCGCCGATCAGCGCGTCCTCGATGAAGGTGAGCGCGAACAGCGCCTCGCGCAGCGCGAAGGTCAGCGCGGGGCCAACCTTCAGCACCGCGAAGTGGTCGCGCACGAGCGCGGCGAGCGCGCCTTCGGTCTGGTAGTCGGTCGAATGCGCTTCGAACACGAGGCGCGGCGTGCGCAGGATGCTTGCACCGAGCGATGCGGCCTTCGCGCTGTCGTAGTCGAGCACGTGGCGATCGTCGAAATCGACGCCCGGCTGCGCGACGATCGCGACCACGCGCGTCCATGCGTCGTCGAGCCCGGCCGCCGCGAATGCGCTGCGATGCGCGTCGAGCGTCGCCGCGATGCTGTCGCTGCGCGTGACCGCGATCCGCGCGATCGCATCGCCGGCTGCGTCGCCGGCCACTTCGCCGCCCGGCGTCGGCACCTCGGTGCCGATCACGTAGACGGGCGCGACGCCGGCGCGCGCCGCCGCGTCTTCGGCCGCGCGGCACAGCCCGGCCGCGCGCGCGGCGATCGTCCGGTCGTCGAGCCGCGCCGGATCGTCCGCACACGCCATGCTCGCATCGAGATGGATCTTCTCGAACCCGGCTTCGACATACGCGGCGACCATCGCGGCCGCTTCGCGCATCGCGTCGGCCGCGCGGCGGTGCCGCCACGGGTTCGGTCCCAGATGATCGCCGCCGAGCACCAGCGCCGACGGCGCGAGCCCGCAGCGCTGCGCGATCGCATCGACGTCGCGCCGGAAATCGGCGGGCGTCATGCCCGTATAGCCGCCGAGATGGTTCACCTGGTTGCAGGTCGCCTCGATCAGGAGCGGCGAGCCGTCCGCGCGCGCGGCCTCGCACGCGGCCTCCAGCACGAGCCGGTGCGCGCTGCAGACCGAATAGATGCCGCGCTGCGCCTGCGCGCGGTTCGCGTCGAAGATCATTCGCAGCACGGCGCCGGCGTGCGCGCTGCGCGGGCGTTCGGCAGTGGAAGTCAGGCCGGGCATGCGACACCTCGTTCGGTCAGGAAGCGGTCGATCTCGGCCGCGCTGCTGTTGCCCTCCATCGGGCCGCGCCGCGTGACCGCGATCGCGCCGGCCGCGTTCGCGCGGCGCAGTGCGACGTCGATCGGCAGGCCGGTGACGAGACTCGCGACCAGCGTGCCGCCGAAGCAGTCGCCGGCGCCGGTCGGGTCGCGTTCGTCGACGGGATAAGCCGGCGCGTCAACGCGGCTCGCGCGGTCGAACGCCACGCTGCCGGCCGCGCCGCGCTTGAGCACGACGCGTTCGAGCAGCGGATGCGTCGCGAGCAGCCCGGCGATCGCGCGCTCGGCCGGCTGCGGCCCGCAGAAGAACGGCAGGTCGGCCTCGCTCGGCAGGAACAGGTGGCACGCGGCGAGCAGCGTGTCGAGCGCCGCGCGCATCGGGCGGAAGCTCAGCATCTCGGGCCGCACGTTCGGGTCGAACGACACCTTCGCGCCGGCGCGCGCCGCCTCGATCACGCCGCGCTGGACCGCCGCGATCGCCGATTCGCTCGTCAGCGACGAGCCCATCACGTGGAAGTAGCGGCAGCCGTCGAACATCGCGGTGTCGACGTCGGATGCGTCGACGCACGCGGCCGCGCTGGTCGACAGGCTGAACACGAAGCTGCGCGAACCGTCGTCGCGATACGCGACGAACGCGGTGCCGGTCGGACGTGCGACGCGGCGGATGCGCGCGACGTCGACGCCATCGCGCTCGAGCCGCGCGACGATCGCGTCGCCGAACGCGTCGCGGCCGACGCAGCCCGCATACGCGACGCGCACGCCGAGCCGCGCGGCCTGGTCGGCGAAGATCGCCGGCGCGCCGCTCGGGAACGGGCCCGCGAACAGGCCCGGCACGTCGAAGCCCTGGCCGCGCTCGGCGGCGACGAATTCGGCCAGCAGTTCGCCGGCAACCACGATCTCCGCCATCATGCGTGTCCTCGTGCGGCGGCGGCCGCGCGCGGCACGAACGCCAGGGGTAAGCGTGCGAGCGGCGCCACTTCAGCTCATCCAGTTGCCGCCGTCGACGTTCAGCGTCTGGGCGGTGATGTAGTCGGCGTCGGCCGACGCGAGGAACAGCGCGGCGCCCGTCAGGTCGCCCGGCACGCCCATCCGCCCGAGCGGCACGGCAACGCCGACGAGCCGCTTCTTCTCGCCGAGCGGCCGGTTCTCGTAGCGCGCGAACAACGCATCGACCTGCTCCCACATCGGCGTGTCGACCACGCCCGGCGCGATGCCGTTCACGTTGATCCGGTGCGGTGCGAGCGCGAGCGCGGCCGACTGCGTATAGCTGATTACCGCGGCCTTGGTCGCGCAGTAGTGCGAAACGAGTGCCTCGCCGCGACGCCCCGCCTGCGACGACATGTTGACGATCTTGCCGCCGCGGCCCTGCTCGACCATCCGCTGCGCGACCGCCTGCATCAGGAAGAACAGCCCTTTCACGTTGACCGCGAACAGCCGGTCGAACACGTCCCAGGATTCGTCGAGGAGCGGGCGCATGTCGAACAGCGCCGCGTTGTTGAACAGGATGTCGACGCCGCCGAAGCGCTCGACCGCGGTCGCGACGATGCGCGCGATGTCGTCGCGGCGCGTGACGTCCGCGGTAACGGCCACCGCCCGGCCGGGATTTTGCTCGATCAGCCGCGCGAGCGAGCCGCTCGGCGGCTTCACGTCGACCAGCACGCAGCGCGCGCCCTCGTCCAGATAGCGTTGCGCGACCGCTTCGCCGATGCCGCTTGCCGCGCCCGTCAGGATCGCGACCTTGTCTGCCAGTCTCACTGGTTGTCTCCGGTTCGTTCTGCTGCACGAAGGCCGCGAGGTGAGCGAACGCTCGCCGGCCGATCAATTGCTCTGTTGTTGATCGAATGATCGGATACGCGATTCATGCTGTCAAGGCGACACGGCGGCTTTCGATGATGCGCTGCGGCACGGCCGCGCCGTGCGCCGGCCGGCGACCCGCGCCCGGCAAGGCGCGGCGGGCTGGGTGCGGCGCGGCTGAAACGGCGCTGAAGGGGACAGAGCGCGTGCATCGGCAGGAATTCGGGCTGCACGGCATGGAGATACGTTATATCATCGCGATACTTCGTTTCATTGCCTGCTTCACGCCATGGCCACCTCATCGCCCATCGACGCCCGGCTGTCCCGGGCCGACGCATTCGCCGCCGAGCACGGGCTCGCGTGGACGCCGCTGCGCCGCCAGGTCTACGAACGCGTGCTGGCCGCGCAGCGCCCGATCGGCGCGTACGACCTGCTCGCCGAGCTCGAGCCCCAACGCGGCCGCGTGCCGCCCACGACCGTCTATCGCGCGCTGGATTTCCTCGTCGAGCACGGCTTCATCCACCGGATCGAATCGAAGAACGCGTTCTTCGCGTGCTGCGAGATCGGCGTGCCGCACGAAGGCCAGTTCCTGATCTGCGATTCGTGCGGCGAGACCGTCGAGATCCCGGGCAGCGACCTCGCGAAACAGTTGTCCGCGAGCGAGCCCGCGCACGGGTTCGAAGTCCACCACCAGGTCGTCGAGCTGAACGGCCTGTGCGGGCACTGCAAGGGCAAGCCCGCGCAACGCTGACACCGCACCGCGCGGCGCACGGCGCCGCCCCTTCCAACGAGGAGTTCCATGTCCATTGCCCTGAAGCGCGCGCCGCGGCGCGCCCTGCCGCTTGCCCGCCTGCTGGCCGCTGCTGCTGCCGCGCTGTCGATCGCGGCGCCCGCGTTCGCGCAGGCCGCGACCGTCAACGTGGTCGCCGCCGAGAATTTCTATGGCGACGTCGCGTCGCAGATCGGCGGCCGCCATGTCGCGGTAACCAGCATCCTCAGCAGTCCCGACCAGGATCCGCACCTGTTCGAAGCGAGCCCGAAGACCGCGCGCGCGCTGCAGCACGCGCAGGTCGTGATCTACAACGGCGCGAACTACGACCCGTGGATGGCCAAGCTGCTGTCCGCATCGAAGCAGGCGAAGCGCGCGACGATCGTCGTCGCGGATCTCGTCGGCAAGAAGGCCGGCGACAACCCGCACCTGTGGTACGACCCGGCGACCATGCCGGCCGCGGCGCGCGCGATCGCGGCCGAGCTCGGCCGGGCCGACCCGGCGAACAAGGCCGACTACGACGCGAACCTGCAGAAGTTCGTCGCGTCGCTGAAGCCGATCGACGACAAGGTCGCCGCGCTGCGCGCGCAGTACAAGGGCGTGCCGGTGACGGCCACCGAGCCGGTGTTCGGCTACATGTCGGATGCGATCGGCCTCGACATGCGCAACCAGCGCTTCCAGCTCGCGACGATGAACGACACCGAAGCCAGCGCGCAGGACGTCGCCGCGTTCGAGAACGACCTGCGCAAGAAGCAGGTGCGCGTGCTGATCTACAACAGCCAGGCCGAAGCGCCGATGACCAAGCGCCTGCTGAAGGTCGCGCGCGACGGCGGCGTGCCGAGCGTCAGCGTCACCGAGACGCAACCGGCCGGCAAGACCTTCCAGCAATGGATGGCCGGCCAGCTCGACGCGCTCGCGGCCGCGCTTTCCGCCAGCAAGAAATGATTCACGCTACGACATGACCGCCACTCCCCACGCACTCGCACTCGATCGCGTCACGCTCGAACTGGGCGGACGCACGATCCTGCGCAACGTGAGCTTCTCGATCGAACCCGGCGAATTCGTCGGCGTGCTCGGGCCGAACGGCGCGGGCAAGACGACGCTGATGCGCGCGGTGCTCGGCCTCGTGCCCGTCACGGGTGGCACGCTGTCGGTCGGCGGCGTGCCGGTCGTGCGCGGCAACGCGTCGATCGGCTACATGCCGCAGATCAGAAGCGGCCTCGCGAATCGCCGGATGCGCGGCTACGACTTCGTCGCGATGGCCGCCGACGGCCACCGCTGGGGGCTGCCGCACACGAACGCCGCGACGCGGCGCGACGTCGACCGCGTGCTCGACCTCGTCGGCGGCCCGACGCTCGCGCGCCGGCCGCTGTCGGAACTGTCGGGCGGCGAGCGGCAGCGCCTGCTGCTCGCGCAGTGCCTGCTCGGCAGCCCGAAGCTGCTGCTGCTCGACGAGCCGCTGATCAGCCTCGACCCGAACCACCAGCGCGGCGTCGTCGAACTCGTGCGCAACGTCCAGCGCGAGCTCGGCATCACCGTGCTGTTTTCCGCGCACGAACTGAATCCGCTGCTGAACGCGCTCGACCGCGTGCTGTATCTCGGCAACGGCGTCGCGGCGCTCGGCACCGTCGACGAGGTGATCACGAAACCCGTGCTGTCGCGCCTGTACGGCTCGCCGATCGACGTGATGCGCGTGAACGGCAGGATCTTCGTGATGTCGGGCGACGTCGAAATCGAGAAGCACGATCACGAACACGAGGACGACGACGGCCACTCGCACGGCGGCGGCGGTCACGATCACGGTCACCACCACCACGGACACGCTCATCCCGGGCATTCGCACGATGTTTGAATACGACTTCATGATCAACGCGTTCGCCGCGTCGGGGATCGTCGCGGTGCTCGCGGGCATCGTCGGCTACTTCCTGGTGCTGCGCGGACAAACCTTCGCCGGCCACGCGCTGTCGCACGTCGGCTTCACCGGCGCGACCGGCGCGGTGCTGCTCGGCATCTCGCCGATCTGGGGGATGGTCGGCTTCACGCTCGCGGCCGGGATCGGGATGGGCGCGCTCGGCGAACGGCTCGCCGGCCGCGACGTCGCGATCGGCGTGATCCTGTCGGGCGCGCTCGGCTTCGGGCTGCTGTTCCTGCATTTCTACACGTCGTTCGCGACGCAGGTCACCGCGCTGCTGTTCGGCAACGTGCTCGCGGTCAGCCACGATACGCTCGCGGTGCTGGCAGGCATCGGCGCGGTGAGCCTCGTCGCGCTCGCGCTGATCGCGCGGCCGCTGCTGTTCGCGTCGCTGCAGCCCGAACTGGCCGAAGCCAAGGGCGTGTCGCTGCGCACGGTGTCGATGCTGTTCCTCGCGGTGTGCGCGCTCGCGGTGGCCGCGGCGACGCAGATCGTCGGCGTGCTGCTCGTGTTCACGCTGCTGGTCGGGCCGGCCGCGGCCGCGCAGAACGTGTCGACGCGGCTGTCGACCGGCGTGCTGCTCGCCGCGCTGTTCGCGCTGTTCGAAGCGTGGGCCGGGATCGCGCTCGCGTATCACACCGACTGGCCGACGAGTTTCTGGATCACCGCGCTGTCCGCGCTCGTGTATGGGGCGAGCCTGTTGCGGCGACGCACATGACGTTCAGCGGGCGCTCGACAGGGTGCGCAATCGCGCATGTCGGCACGCCCCCAAAGGCGTGCAGGGAATCAGCAGGGTATGCGTGACCATCGAATCGACGATCGATTACGCGCGACTGAGAAACTTGCTGATCGCGCAGAAGCCGGTTCCGATCCCCGGCTCCTCCGTGCGTGCGTACGGCACGATTACAGTCAAATGAAGCGAGTCGCGTACCGAGCCGCGGTGACCGCTTGGGTACTCGTGGCATCCGTGTCGCTTGCACGGCTGTGCCTCACTCACGAGTCGTTCGCACTGCCGATACCCGAGCGCGCGTGGGCTTGGCTCGTCACGCATGTTCCCGGATTCTGGGACGGCGAGTCGGGCGATGATCTCGTCATCGTCGTGCATTTGCTGATAGCGCTTGCGGTCGTGATACCGGTGACCTGGCTCGCCTTGCGCACGCTGCGAAAGTGGAAGCGCCGCGCCACTCGCTGATGGCGGATGGCGCGGCCGGTTTATCGCACTAACGTGCCAGCACCCGCGCATGATGCGCGACGTGATCGGCGATGAACGTCGAGATGAAGTAGTAACCGTGGTCGTAGCCCGCATGGCGGCGCAGCGTCAGCGGCTGGCCGGCTTTCGCGCACGCGGCTTCGAACACGTCGGGGTTCAGCTGGTTCGCGAGGAACTGGTCGGCGAGGCCCTGGTCGACGAGAATGCCGTCCGCGAACTTCGGCGCATCCGCGCGCGCGACGAGCTCGCTTGCGTCGTGCTGTTTCCACGCTTCGCGGTCGGCACCCAGATAACCCGAGAACGCCTTCTCGCCCCACGGGCAGCGCGTCGGCGCGGCGATCGGCGCGAACGCCGACACCGACCGGTACAGGTCGGGGTGACGCAGCGCGAGCGTCAGCGCGCCGTGCCCGCCCATCGAGTGGCCGAAGATTCCGAGCCGCGCGCCGTCGATCGGCAGCTCGGCCGCGACGAGTTCGCGCAGCTCGCCCGTCACGTACGACTCCATCCGGTAATGCGTCGACCACGGTGCTTGCGTCGCGTCGACATAGAAACCCGCGCCGACGCCGAAATCCCACGCCTCCGACTCGCCCGGCACACCCGCGCCGCGCGGGCTCGTGTCGGGCATCACGAGCGCGAGGCCGTGCTGCGCCGCGTACTGCTGCGCGCCGCCCTTGATCGCGAACGTCTCCTCGGTGCAGGTGAGCCCCGCGAGATAGAACAGCGCCGGCACGCGGCCGTGCGCCGCCTGCGGCGGCAGGTACACCGAGAACTTCATCGGCAGGCCGATCGCCTTCGAATCGTGGCGATAGAAGCGTTGCTCGCCACCGTGGCAAGCATGCGAAGAAACGAGTTCGAGCATGGGGTTCCCTTCCGTTCAATACAGCACGATCGGGCGAATCGATTCGCCCTTCTTCATCGGGTCGACGCCGTCGTCGAGCATCTCGCGCGGCAGCGCATGCGTGATCAGGTCGAGCCGTACCGCGCGACACGGCGAAGCCGTATCGTGTCCGGCATGATCTCCGATCCCGCTGCCCGTCGCGCGCGGGAAACGGTCGTCGGCTTGCCGCGAGGCGTCACCGCTGTCGCAACAGGACAATCCAGGACAAGTGCCCGAGTTTAAACGCCGCTCGTGAACCACGCATCCGTTCGCGCATACAGATCGATGAAACGCGCATGACGGGCGGCCAGCGCGCGATCGTCGCGCGGCGCGGCGACGGGTGACGCAGCCGGCGCCAGCGTGCGCAGCGCGTCGTCGCGCCAGTGTCCGATCGCGACGCCGGCGAGCAGCGCGGCACCGCGCGTCGCGGCGTTCGGGCAATCGACCGCGTCCAGCGACGCGCCGAGCGCATCCGCGAGCAACTGGCGCCAGCGCGGATCGACCGAGCCGCCGCCGGCGAGGCGCAGCGTCGTCACCGGATCGGCCGGGTTCGCCGCGCGGATCGCATCGAGCCCCGCGCGCAGCGCGAACGCGACACCTTCGAATGCGGCGCGCATCATCGCGCCGCGCGTGTCGCCGAGCCCGAGCCCGAGCCAGCCGCCGCGCGCATCGGGATTCATCCACGGCGAGCGCTCGCCCGTCAGGTACGGCAGGAAGCACAGCCGCTCGGACGCCGGCTGCGCGAACGCGTCGTCGTACGCATCCGCCCAGCCCGGATAGCCGAGCCAGCCGCGCACGGCTTCGAGCGCGAGCCCGACGTTCTGCATCGCGGCCATCGTGTAATAACCATCGCCGGCTGCCGCGCGATAGCGGTGCAGCCCACGCCGCGCGGGCGGCAGCGCATCCGCGAGCACGACGATCTGGCCGCCGCTGCCGGTGGTCAGCAGCGCGTCGCCGGCCGCGACGAGCCCGCTGCCGAGCGCCGCGCACGCGGTATCGGCCGCCCCCGTCGCCAGCGGCACGCCGGCCGGCAGCCCGAGTGCCGCCGCGGCCTTCGCATCGAGCACGCCGCAGCGCGCGCCCGACGCCCGCACCGGCGCGAATCGGTCGAGCGGCAGGCCCAGCGACTCGATCAGCGCCGTATCCCATGCGCCGTCCGGCGTCGCGAGCGCGGTCGCGCACGCGTCGCTCGGATCGGCCACGACCTCGCCGCCCAGCGCCACGCGCAGCCAGTCCTTCGGCTGCACGGCCCAGCGTGCGGCCCGCAGCGCCTGCGGTTCGTGTGCGGCCAGCCAGCGCAACAGCGGCCCCGCCATGCCGGGCGCGACGGGATTCGGTGCGACGGGCAAACCGGCGGCGGGCCAATCCGCCGCGTCCGCTTCGCGCACCGCGCGCGTATCGGGCCACAACAGCGCGGGCCGCACCGGCTGCCCGGCCGCGTCGATCAGCACGACGCCATGCATCTGGCCGGAGAAGCCGATCGCGGCGACCTGCGCGCGCTCGCCGGCCGGCAGCCGCGCGGCGGCCCGCACGAGCGCCTGCCACCAGACGTCGGGCGCGATTTCGGCCCAGCCGGGCTGCGGCGACGACAACGCATAGGGTTCGCTCGCCACCGCGCGCTCGATGCCATCGGCATCGAGCGTGACGAGTTTGACGGAGCCGGTGCCGAGGTCGATTCCGAGCAGGCGCATGACGGGATGGCGTAGTCGAGTGGACGGATATCGATGATAGCGGGATCGCGCCATGCGCCCCGATTTTTGCGACGCTTTCGGCCGCGCGGCGACGCGAAAACACGGTCGTGAACGACCGGCTTCGCCGGGCCGCACCTTGCCCGCCAAAACAGCCGCCCGCGGGTTAACCCGGCGCGATCTTGCTCCGGTCGTTTTTGCCACTATGCCGCGGTCGCGATACACACCATAAAGCGGCCGATATTTGACACGGGGGTCCGCGCTATTTTGTAGGGCTATAAAACCGGGGAACCTCACTCCAGCGGCAGTTTCCCGATGATCGACACCCTGTTTCATGCCGACCAGGCATATCGAACCAGCAAAGAACGGAATAGAACCCAGCGCTCTTGTTGCGATGTGGCATTCCGCATAACTTCGTACCACCCCGAAAACAAGATCATGGAGTGAGACAGATGCAATCGAACACGGTCCATCCGTGCGATGAGGTGCTGCCGACCGGCAAGCTTGTAACGCTTGGTCTCCAGCACGTCCTCGTCATGTACGCCGGCGCCGTCGCCGTGCCGCTTATCGTCGGCGGCGCGCTGAAGCTGCCGAAAGACCAGATCGCGTTCCTGATCAGCGCCGATCTGTTTTCGTGCGGCATCGCCACGCTGATCCAGACGCTCGGCCTGTGGATCTTCGGGATCCGCCTGCCCGTCATCATGGGCTGCACGTTCGCGGCCGTCGGCCCGATGATCGCGATCGGCACCAACCCCGGCCTCGGCATTCTCGACGTCTTCGGCTCGACCATCGCGGCCGGCATCATCGGCATCGTGCTCGCGCCGATGATCGGCAAGCTGTTGCGGTTCTTCCCGCCGGTCGTGGTCGGCACCGTGATCGCGGTGATCGGGCTGTCGCTGATGGAAGTCGGGATCAACTGGGCAGCCGGCGGCGTCGGCAACCCCGAATACGGCAGCCCCGTCTACCTCGGCCTGTCGCTGCTCGTGCTCACGCTGATCCTGCTGATCAACAAGTACGGCCGCGGCTTCCTCGCGAACATCTCGGTGCTGCTCGGCATCGTCGCCGGCTTCGTGATCGCGTTCGCGATCGGCCGCGTGAATACCGACGGCGTCGCGCACGCACCGTGGGTCGGCTTCGTGATGCCGTTCCACTTCGGCCTGCCGCACTTCGACCCGCTGTCGATCGCGACGATGGTCACGGTGATGTTCGTCACGTTCATCGAATCGACCGGCATGTTCCTCGCGGTCGGCGACATGGTCGATCGTCCGGTCAACCAGGACCGCCTCGTGCGCGGCCTGCGCGTCGACGGCCTCGGCACGCTGATCGGCGGCATCTTCAACTCGTTCCCGCATACGTCGTTCTCGCAGAACGTCGGCCTGATCGGCGTGACGGGCGTGAAGAGCCGGTTCGTCTGCGCGACGGGCGGCGTGATCCTGGTGCTGCTCGGCCTGTTCCCGAAGATGGCGCAGGTCGTCGCGTCGGTGCCGCCGTTCGTGCTCGGCGGCGCGGGCATCGTGATGTTCGGGATGGTGGCCGCGAACGGCATCAAGGTGCTGTCGAAGGTCGACTTCGTGAACAACTCGCACAACCTGTTCATCGTCGCCGTGAGCGTCGGCATGGGCCTCGTGCCGGTCGTGTCGCCGCACTTCTTCTCGAAGCTGCCGCCGGCGCTCGCGCCGATCCTGCATAGCGGCATCCTGCTCGCGTCGGCCACCGCCGTGATCCTGAACGTCGTGTTCAACGGCGTGAAAGGCGAGAAAGACGCGCGTTGCGAGATCCGCCGCGCAGGGCACGACTTCGACGGACGCCCGGCCGACGTGCATCACTGATCGGTCCGACCCGGACGCGCCGAAGGACGGCGCGATACGGAAAAGGAAAAACGCCACGGCTTGCCGTGGCGTTTTGCTTTGCGGCGAGTGATTGAGCGACGATAGCGGAGGTGCCGGTGATGACGATCCGCGGTCGCGGCCAACCGAACCGGCCGCACAAAAAAAACGCCACGGACCTTCGTCCGTGGCGTTGTCGCATCCCGGGGACCGCGACTTCGGCGAACCGGCGCGGTCGCCCGCTCCTGCCCGCCGTCGCGCTTACCCGTTCGTCGCTGCCGCCGACGCAGCAGCCGGAGCAGCCGCCTTGTCGTAGTCGACCGTCTCGTCCGGTGCGCGCGGCGTCTCGCCCGCGTGCTGGATCCAGCCGCCGCCCAGTGCGCGGTACAGCGTGACGAGGTTCGTCCAGCGTGCCAGGCGCGCGCTGATCAGCGACTGCTGCGCCGAGTACAGGTCGGTCTGCGCGGTCAGCACCGACAGGTAGCTGTCGACACCGTTCTTGTAGCGCAGGTCCGACAGGTCGAAGCGACGCTGCTGCGCGTGCTCGTTGCGCTCGAGCGCGGCGATCTGCTGGTCGTACGTGCCGCGTGCGGCCAGCCCGTCCGACACTTCGCGGAACGCCGACTGGATCGCCTTCTCGTAGTTGGCGATCTCGATGCGCTTCTGCACGTTCGCGAGGTTCAGGTTCGCGATGTTCTGCCCGCCTTCGAAGATCGGCATCGTGATCTGCGGCGCGAACGACCACGCCGCGGTGCCGGCCTTGAACAGGCCGCCGAGCGTCGGGCTGCCGGTACCGAACGCGCCCGTCAGCGAGATGCGCGGGAAGAACGCCGCACGCGCCGCGCCGATGTTCGCGTTCGCGGCCAGCAGCGTCTGCTCGGCCTGCATCACGTCCGGACGACGCGTCAGCAGGTCGGACGGCAGACCGGCCGGCACGTCCGTCAGCAGGTTTTGCGCGTCGAGCGGCATGCCCGCCGGCAGATCGTCCGGCAGCGGCTCGCCGATCAGCAGCACCAGCGCGTTCAGCGCCTGCGCACGCGCGCGCGCCTGCGCCTGCTGGTTCGCGAGCGCCGTCTCGACGACCGTCTGCGCCTGACGCAGCTCGAGCTCGGAGCCCGTGCCGTTGTCGAACTGCAGCTTGGTCAGGTCGTAGGACGCCTGGGCCGACTTCAGCGTGTTTTCCGTGACCTGCAGCAGGTCGTCGGTCGACAGCAGCGTCAGGTACTGATCCGCCACCTGCGACACCAGCGAGATCTCGGCAGCCTGCCGTGCGTACGACGTCGACAGGTACTGCGCGAGCGCCTGGTCCTTCAGGCTCTGCACGCGACCGAACAGGTCGAGTTCCCACGACGCGGAAACGCCGACGTTGTAGGCCCGCGAGATATACGGCGCACCCGTCTGCGACAGGCCCTGCGGTACGCGCTGGATGCTGCCCGTGCCCGTGCCGTCGAGCGTCGGGAACAGGCCCGCGCGCGTGATCTGGTACTGCGCGCGCGCCGCCTCGATGTTCAGCACCGACACGCGCAGGTCGCGGTTGTTCTTCAGCGCGATCTCGATCAGCCGCTGCAGGCGCGGATCGACGAAGAATTCGCGCCAGCCGATGGCGGTCGCCGCCTGGCCGTTCGCGCTGCGCGCGCCGGCAGCGCCCGGCTGCGTCGCATAGACGCCGCCGGCCGGGTACGCCTGCGCGACGGGCGCGTCGGGCCGCGTGTAGTGCGGCGCCATCGTGCAGCCCGTGGCCAGCAGCGCGACCGCGATTGCAGTCAAAGCGTGTTTTTGCATCATCACTGTCCCTTGTTGCCTTCGTCGCCGTTGCCCGGCTTCTCTTCGTGGTGCGAGTGCTCCTGAGCCAGACGCAGCGCCTGGTCGACGTCTTCCTTCTCGCCGCTGAAGATCGCGCGGATCTTCACGAAGAACATCGGGATCATGAAGATCGCGAGGAACGTCGCCGTGATCATCCCGCCGATCACGCCGGTACCGATCGCGTGCTGGCTCGCCGAACCCGCGCCGTTGCTGATCGCGAGCGGCATCACGCCGAGAATGAACGCGAGCGACGTCATCAGGATCGGACGCAGCCGCAGGCGCGCGGCTTCCAGCGCGGCCTCGATCGGCCCCATCTTCTCGGTCATCTGCAGTTCGCGCGCGAATTCGACGATCAGGATCGCGTTCTTCGCGGACAAGCCCACCGTGGTCAGCAGGCCGACCTGGAAGAACACGTCGTTCTCGAGGCCGCGCATCGTCGCCGCGAGCAGTGCGCCGACCACGCCGAGCGGCACCACCATGATCACCGAGAACGGGATCGACCAGCTTTCATACAGTGCCGCGAGACACAGGAACACGACGAGGATCGAGATCGCGTACAGGATCGGCGCCTGCGAGCCGGACTGGATTTCCTGGAACGACAGGCCGGTCCACGAATAGCCGATACCGACCGGCAGCTTCTTCGCGAGCCCTTCCATCGCGGTCATCGCCTGACCGGTCGACTTGCCCGGTGCGGCCTGACCCTGGATTTCCATCGCCGACACGCCGTTGTAACGCTCGAGCTTCGGCGAACCGTACGTCCAGTGACCGGTCGCGAACGCGCTGAACGGCACCATCCCGCCCGACCCGTTGCGCACGTACCAGATGTTCATGTCCTCCGGCGTCATCCGGAACGGCGCATCCGACTGCACGTACACCTTCTTGATCCGGCCGTCGGTGTCGAGGAAGTTGTTCACGTACTTCGACGCCCACGCGATCGAGAACGTCTGGTCGATCGCATCCGCCGTCACGCCGAGCGCATTCGCCTTCTCGCGATCGATGTCGACCTTGTACTGCGGCGTATCGTTCAGCCCGTTCGGACGCACGCCCTGCAGCGTCGGATCCTTCGAGGCCATCCCGAGCAGCTGGTTACGTGCGGCCATCAGCGCGTCGTGGCCGAGACCGGCGTTGTCCGTCAGCTCGAAGTCGAAGCCGGCGGCGGTCCCGAGTTCCGGAATCGACGGCGGGTTGAACGGGATCACGATCGCGTCCTTGTAGCCCGAATAGCGCCCGAACATCCGGCCGATCAGCGCCTGGACCTTCTGGTTCGCGTGCTGGCGCTGCGAGTAGTCCTTCAGGCGCACGAACACGAGACCCGAGTTCTGGCCGCGGCCGGCGAAGCTGAAGCCGTTGACCGTGAACGCCGATTCGACGATTTCCTTCTCGTCCTTCAGCAGGTAGTCGGAAATGTTCGCGAGCGTCTTCGCGGTCGTTTCCTGCGTCGAGCCCGACGGCGTCTGCACGATCACGAACATCAGGCCCTGGTCTTCATCGGGCAGGAACGACTTCGGCAGGCGCACGAACAGCAGGCCGACCGCGACGATCACGACCAGGTAGATGATCAGCCAGCGGCCCGAGCGCTTGATCACGTGGTGCACGCCGACGTGGTACTTGTCGCGGCTGTTGTTGAACGTGCGGTTGAACCAGCCGAAGAAGCCCTTCTTCTCTTCGTGATGGCCCTGCGGGATCGGCTTGAGGATCGTCGCGCACAGGGCCGGCGTCAGAATCAACGCGACCAGCACCGACAGCACCATCGCCGACACGATCGTCAGCGAGAACTGACGATAGATCGCACCGACCGACCCGCCGGAGAACGCGACCGGCACGAACACCGCCGACAGCACGAGCGCGACGCCGACGAGTGCGCCGGTGATCTGGCCCATCGCCTTGCGGGTCGCCTCCTTCGGCGACAGCCCCTCTTCCGCCATCACGCGCTCGACGTTCTCCACCACCACGATCGCATCGTCCACCAGCAGGCCGATCGCGAGCACGAGGCCGAACATCGACAACGTGTTGATCGAGAAGCCCACCAGCGACATGATCGCGAACGTGCCGAGCAGCACGACCGGCACCGCGATCGTCGGGATGATCGTCGCCCGCAGGTTCTGCAGGAACAGATACATCACGAGGAACACGAGCACGATACCTTCGAGCAGCGTCTTGACCACTTCCTCGATCGACAGCTTCACGAACGGGGTCGTGTCGTACGGATACTTCACGACGAGGCCGTGCGGGAAGAACGGTGCGAGCTCGTCGATCTTCGCGCGCACGGCCTTCGCGGTCGCGAGCGCGTTCGCGTTGGTCGCGAGCTGGATACCGAGTGCCGCGGTCGGCTGACCGTTGTACTTCGTGTCGAAGTTGTAGTTTTCGCCGCCGAGGCCGATTTGCGCGACGTCCTTCAAGCGCACCTGCGAGCCGTCCTGGTTGACCTTCAGCAGGATGTTGCCGAACTGCTCGGGCGTCTGCAGCAGCGTCGATTCGGTGATCGTCGCCTGCAGCACGGTGCCCGGCTTGGCCGGCGTGCCGCCGATCTGGCCGCCCGCGATCTGCACGTTCTGCGCGGTGATCGCGCTCGTCACGTCGACCGGCGTGAGGCCGTAGTTCGTCAGGCGGGTCGGGTCGAGCCAGATCCGCATCGCGTACTGCGAGCCGAACAGCGTGACGGTACCGACGCCGTTCAACCGGCTGATCGGATCCTTCACGTGCGACGCCACGAAGTTCGCGAGGTCGTACTTGTTCATGCTGCCGTCTTCGGAGTTGAAGGCGAGCACCAGCAGGAAGCTGCTGCTCGACTTCGTCACCGACAGACCGAGCTGCTGCACGACCTGCGGCAGAACCGGCGTCGCGAGCGACAGCTTGTTCTGCACCTGGACCTGCGCGATGTCGGCGTTGGTGCCCGGCGCGAACGTCAGCGTGATCGTGGCGTTGCCCGAGTCGTCACTCGTCGACGACATGTACAGGAAGTTGTCGAGACCGCTCATCTGCTGCTCGATCACCTGCGTCACCGTGTCTTCCACCGTCTTCGCGGAAGCGCCCGGGTAGTTCGCGGTGATCTGGATCGATGGCGGCGCGATCGTCGGATACTGCGCGATCGGCAGCGTGAAGATCGCCGCAACCCCGGCCAGCATCAGGATGATGGCGATCACCCACGCGAAGATCGGGCGATCGATAAAAAACTTTGCCATGAAACAGGCTCCCTGTTATTGCGCGCTCGAAGCAGCGGCGGCGCTCGCCGGCGCTGCGCCCGATGCGGCGGCGCCGGACGCGGCGGCGGCGCCGGAACCGGCGGCAGCCGGCGCGGCGGTGGCAGCGGCGACACCCGATGCGGCACCGGCCGCCGGTGCGAGTTGTGCCTCCACCGACTTCACGGTCGCGCCCGGACGCACCTTCTCGCCCCCCTGCACGATCACGTGGTCGCCCGCCTGCAGACCGCCTTCGACGATCCAGTCCTGGCCGCGCATGCCCGCCGTCTTCAGCGGACGCGGCTCGACCTTGTTGCTCGCGTTCACCACCATCGCGATCGCCTGGCCCTTCTGGTCATGCGTGACGCCGATCTGCGGCACCAGGAACGCGTTCTCGTTCACGCCTTCCTCGATCCGTGCGCGCACGAACATCCCCGGCAGCAGCACGCGGCCCGGGTTCGGGAAGACCGCGCGGATCGTCACCGAGCCGGTGGCCTGGTCGACCGTCACGTCGGAGAACTGCAGCTTGCCGGCTTCGGAGTACGTCTTGCCGTCTTCCAGGATCAGCGACACCTTCGCCGCGCCCGGGCCGCTCGTCTTCAGGCGGCCGCTCTGCACGTCCTGGCGCAGCTTCAGCCCGTCGAGGCTCGACTGCGTCAGGTCGACATAGACCGGATCGAGCTGCTGCACCGTCGACATCAGCGTCGCCTGGCTCGCCTGCACGTACGCGCCCGGCGTCACCTGCGAAATGCCGACGCGGCCGGTGATCGGCGAGACCACATCCGTGTAGCCGAGATTGATCTGCGCGGTGTCGACCGCCGCCTTGCCGGCCGCGACGTCCGCCGCGGCCTGCCCTTGGGTGGCCACCGCGTTGTCGTAGTCCTGCTTGCTGACCGCGTTCGCGGCCACCAGCACCTTGTAGCGCGCGACCAGCGCGTTCTGCGTGACGAGGTTCGCCTGCGCCTTCGCGAGCGTCGCCTTCGCGCTGTTCAATGCAGCGAGGTACGGCGCCGGATCGATCTTGTACAGACGTTGGCCGGCCTTGACGTCGGTGCCTTCGGTGAATTCACGGCGCAGCACGATGCCGTCGACCCGCGCGCGGACCTGCGCAACGAGGAATGCGCTGGTACGGCCCGGCAGTTCGCTGTAGACCGGCACGGCTTGCGGCTGGACGGTGACGACGCCGACTTCCGGCGTTTGCGGCGGCGGTGCCGATTCTTTTTTTCCGCATGCAGCCAGGAAAACCGCGGCTGCCGCGACAGTGATCAAGCGGTATGGAACCCGTTCGACGCGCATGGAGCGACCTCTGTGTGTAACCAATGGAATGAGTGCGGCGCACGGACGGAGCGCCACACGGATGCGCCTCGCGGCGCAGATCGAACACCTGAATTACTGGACTACTGGATACAGCAAGTCGGCACGAGACCTCCATGCCGACGAGATGCCGCGAACTGCGGACTGGTACTTTGGCGGGAATCAGCAGAGTGGGATATTAACTGATTGCCACTTTGGTCATTCGATCGTAGGGTGGTATTGTATATACATTCACGAATGTATGTAAAAAGCCCGCTCGTCCGTCGCCAACCGCCAAGTCTTACGAATTATTACCAGTCGCAAGCATAGCCCGTCCGCACAGCCGCGACGAGGGTTACGGACCCTATATTCACCTACGATCGATCCATTCAGGCCTGCACATGGTCAGACGCACCAAGGAGGAGGCGCTCGAGACGCGCAACCGCATTCTCGACGCCGCCGAACACGTGTTCTTCGAGAAGGGCGTGTCGCACACGTCGCTCGCGGACATCGCCCATCACGCCGGCGTGACGCGCGGCGCGATCTACTGGCATTTCGCGAACAAGAGCGAGCTGTTCGACGCGATGTTCGACCGCGTGTTCCTGCCGATCGACGAACTCAAGCGGATGCCGCTCGATGCGCCCGGCGGCAATCCGCTGGAGAAGATCCGCAAGATCCTGATCTGGTGCCTGCTCGGCGTGCAGCGCGACTCGCAGTTGCGGCGCGTGTTCAGCATCCTGTTCATGAAGTGCGAGTACGTCGCGGACATGGAGCCGCTGCTGCAGCGCAACCGCGCGGGGATGAGCGAGGCGCTGCACGCGATCGATGCCGATCTCGCGGGCGCCGTGCGGCTCAAGCTGCTGCCCGAGCGGCTCGACACGTGGCGCGCGACGCTGATGCTGCACACGCTCGTCAGCGGTTTCGTGCGCGACATGCTGATGCTGCCCGACGAGATCGACGCCGAGCAGCATGCGGAACAGCTAGTCGACGGCTGCTTCGACATGATGCGTTACAGCCCGGCGATGCTGAAGACGGGCGACTGACCGGCTCAGGCCGCCTTCGCGCGTTGCGCGCGGGCCCGCCGGTTCGACGCGGCCACCGAATCGCGCGTCGGCATCGCCGCGCCGCCGAGTCCCGCGATCCATGCGTCGGTCGACATCACGGCCGCGAAATTCGACTGGAACACCACCGTGTACGCGCGGTGAATCTCTTCGGCGCTCGCCGCGCCCGCTTCGTTCGCGTACGGCAACGCGCCGGTCGTGTCCGCCAGGTATTCGACGGCGAGCCCCGCGTGGGCCGCGTGATAGACCGTCGACGCATTGCAGTTGTGCGTCATGTAGCCGGCGACCGCGAGCGTATCGATGCCGTGCGCGTCGAGCCACGCGGCGAGATCGGTGCCGGCGAACGAACTGGCCTGCGCCTTCACGACGAGGTGCGCATACGGCCGGTCGGCGACGACCGGATGCAGCGCGACACCGTCGGTGCCCGGTGCGAAGATCGGCGCGCCCGCCGGCGCGACGTGCTGGACGACGATCACCGGCACGCCGGCCGCGTGCGCGGCGTCGATCGCGCGGCCGATGTTCGCCAGCGACGCGTCGACGGGCGGATATTCGATCGGCAGGTTGCCGGTCACGTATTCGTTCTGGACATCGATCACGATCAGGGCACGGCGGGAAGCGGAAGACGATACGGCGTTCGACATGGCAGGCTCCGGGTTCGGCCGCGCCGCCCCGCTCCGGAACGGGGCGGACAGCAGCGCGATGCGATGCATTGTCGGATTGCATCGCGCCGGCGGACAGTGGCCCGATAGCCATTCTTCGATAGAATCGGGCCATCGCCACCCCGGAGCCCGTCATGCGCGCCGCTGCGTCGTCCGTTGCCCCCGCCTCGACCGTCGTCGCCGTGATCGCGTACGACGGCATCAGCCCGTTCCACCTGTCGGTGCCGTCCGTCGTGTTCGGCAAGGAGCGCGATGCGGCCGCGATGCCCGCGTTCGAGTGCCGCGTGTGCTCGGCCGAGCGCGGCCCGCTGTCGACGACGGGCGGCTTCACGATCACCGCGCCTTACGGGCTCGACGCGCTCGACGACGCGGACATCGTGATCGTGCCGGCATGGCGCGATCCCGACGAAGCGCCGCCGGACGTGCTGGTCGATGCGGTACGCGCGGCCGCCGCGCGCGGCGCGCAGGTGGTCGGCCTGTGCCTCGGCGCGTACGTGCTCGCCGCGGCCGGGCTGCTCGACGGGCGCCCGGCCACGACACACTGGGCGTGGGCCGACGACTTCGCGCAGCGCTTTCCGCGCGTGAAGCTCGACCCCGACGTGCTGTACGTCGACGACGGCAACCTGATGACGTCGGCCGGCACGGCCGCGGGGCTCGACTGCTGCCTGCACGTCGTGCGGCGGCGCTTCGGCTCGGACGCCGCGAACCGGATCGCGCGGCGTCTCGTGATCCCGCCGCACCGCCAGGGCGGCCAGGCGCAATACGTGCCGCAGCCGGTCGCCGCGCATCCGCGCGACGCGCGCCTCGCGGGCCTGCTCGACTGGGTGCGCGCGCATCTCGACGTCGCGCACAGTGTGGATTCGCTCGCAGAACGCGTGCTGATGAGCCGGCGCACCTTCACGCGCCACTTCCGCCAGGCGACGGGCACGACCGTCACCGCGTGGCTGCAGGCCGAGCGGCTCACGCGCGCGCAGCATCTGCTGGAAACCACCGGACAATCGATCGACGCGATCGCGCAAGCGGCCGGCTACGGCTCGAGCGTGTCGCTGCGCCAGCATTTCGCGGGCGCGCTCGGCACGTCGCCGTCGGCATATCGGCGGGAATTTCGCGGCGCCGGGCCCGACGCCCGACGCTAGCGGCGGCCGCACCGCCGACGAACGGCCGGCGACCGGCCGGACAATGAGACAGCGCGGCGGCGCGCGCAGGCGCTCAGGTGCCGTTGATCCAGCGCGCCGCGTACAGCAGCAGCGCCACGAACACGACGATCGCGGCCCACGCCCAGACGGGCAGCGGACCCGATTCGCGATGATGCACGGCGCTCGCGGCGCGGCCGCCGAGCGCCCCGCCGAGGTGCGGCGGCAGCGGACGCTTCGCCGCGGCCATCAGCGACGCCGGCCGCAGGAACACATGCTGGCGACGCTGCGGGCTCGAGCGCGCGCGGTTCGGCACGAGACCGTGCTTCGCCTGCACGACCGCGCAGAATTCGCGGAAGAAATCGTCCGTCCACTCGTGCAGCGCGTTCTCGATCTGCCGCGCCGGCAGCTCGGCGAGCGGCCCGCTCGCCGTCGCCCACACCACGTATTCGATGCACGTCTCGGCCGTGTCGTCATCGTCCGGCCGCAGCACGAGCTCGACCTGCCCGCGCAGCGCGCCGAGGCCGTCGGCCCGCGCCTTGAAGTTGAGCACGCGGCGCGGCTGCCCTTCCGCGTCGCCCTGCTCGCTCGCCGAATGCGCACGCACGTCGTAGCGCGCGCGCAGCGGGCCGAGCGGCACCGTGATGGTCAGCGCGAACTCGCCGCGCGCGAGCTTCACGAACGATTCGCAATGATCGAAGCTCGCCCGCAGCAGCGCGAGATCCTCGAGCGCCGCCCGCACGACGGCCGGCGCGAGCGGTACGCGTAACGTGTCGTTCAGTTCCATGATGCCTCCCCGATGAACACGCGCCGCATCAGGACGTCTCGACGAGACTGTCGACCCGTGCGACGTCGAAGGCGACGTAGTGCGCAAGCGCGGACGCGGTCGCCCCCGGTTCCTCGTAACTCCATGCGGCGTTCTCGATCACGCCGTCTTCGGTCTGCAGGTCGAAATACACGGCCCGGCCCCTCAGCGGACAGTCCGTCGTGACGCTCGACTTCACGAGCCGGTGCATGTTCACGTCGCCGCGCGGCAGGTAATGGATATCCGGCAGGCCCGTTTCGCGCACGGTCAGCGCGCCGTGCGAATCGGCATACGTGATGCCGCGATGGATCACGCGCACGCGATGGCGGTTCGGCACGATTTCGAGGCGAGGGTCGGCGGCATCGGACATCGTTTCTCCTCCGGGCGGCGGTCCCGGCGCGCAAGCCGCGGGCCGGAAACGAAAAAGCCACGGCACAAGTGCCGTGGCCTTCATTATGGGCGAAACTGGGCCCGATTGCGCGGCCCGGCCGGGCCTGCGCGCGACGCGCTACTGCGCACTCCACTGAAACGCGACCTTCGCGCCGCCCTTCGCGCCGACCGTGACCGCGCGCGATTCGTCGCTGCCCTGGTACGACGCGTGCACGGTGTAGCGCCCCGGCGGCAGCTTCACGAGCATGTACGGCCCGCGCGCGTCCGTCGCCAGCAGCTCGGTGCCCTTGCCGTCGACGATCCGCACATGGACGTCGGCCAGGTATTCGCCGCCCTTGCCGGTGAACCGCAGCGCCAGCGGCCACGCCGCCTCGTTGCTCTCGAATGCCGTCGATTGATCCTTGCCGATGCCGCCCGACACGTAGCTGACATCGCCCTGCTGGCTCGCCGCGGGCAAGCCGTCCGATTGCGCGTACGCGCCGGGCACGGCGGCGGCGAAGCCGGCGGCCAGCGCCGCCGCGACGGCAAATCGGGACACGTTGCGTAGATATTGCATGGCTCCCTCCTTTCGGGTCGGAACACAGCACCACGGGCCGAACGCCGGCGACGCCCGTCGGGGCCGGCCAGGCCGGCCCGCAACGGCCGCCGGTCAGCTCAGGTCGACCGGCACGAAGATCTGTGCATTATCCCGCTGGATCAGGAGAGCAAGACTGTTGCCTGCTCCCTTGACCGCGTCGCGCAACTGCTCGGGGCTCGTGACCGGGCGGCCGTTGACCGCGAGGATCACGTCGCCGGGCTGGATGCCCGCGCTGGCTGCCGGCCCACCGGCCTGCTGCACGATCAGCCCGTGCGACAGGTTGGCGGCACTGCGCTCCTGCGGCGTGAGCGGACGCACCGCGACGCCGAGGCGCCCCTGCTCGACGGGGCCGCCGTCGTTCGATGCCAGCTTCGCGTCGGTCATCGCGCCGAGCGTCACGCTGATCGACTTCGTCGACTTGTCGCGCCACACCTGCAGGTCGGCCTTCGAGCCCGGCTTCAGGTTCGCGATCTGCGCGGGCAGCGACGTGGAGTCGGCCACCGGCGAGCCGTTGACCGCGAGGATCACGTCGCCCGGCTGCAGGCCGGCCTTCGCGGCCGGGCCATTCGGGTCGACCGAGCTGACGAGCGCGCCGTCCGGCTTCTGCAGTCCGAACGAGCTCGCGAGCGTCTGGTTCAGCCCCTGCACGGCGACGCCGAGGCGACCGCGGCTCACGTGGCCGGTCTTCACGAGCTCGTCCTTGACCTTGATCGCCTCGTTGATCGGGATCGCGAACGACAGGCCCTGGAAGCCGCCCGTCTGCGAGTAGATCATCGAGTTGATGCCGATCACCTCGCCCTGCAGGTTGAACAGCGGGCCGCCCGAGTTGCCGGGGTTCACCGGCACGTCGGTCTGGATGAACGGCGTGTAGTTCTCGTCGGGCAGCGCGCGCGATTTCGCGCTGATGATGCCGGACGTGACCGTGTTGTCGAAGCCGTACGGCGAACCGATCGCGACGACCCACTGGCCGACCTTGCTCTGTGCCGGGTCACCGATCTTCACGGTCGGCAGGCCGCTCGCGTCGATCTTCAGCACCGCCACGTCGGACTGCTTGTCGGCGCCGACGACCTTCGCCTTGTACTCGCGCTTGTCGGTCAGCTTGACCGTAACGACGTTCGCGCCGTCGATCACGTGCGCATTGGTGAGGATGTACCCGTCCGAGCTGACGATGAATCCCGACCCGAGGCTCGCGCTCGGCTGGTCGTCCGGCTGCGTGTCGCCGCCCATGCCCGGCACCTGGCCGTAGAAGTGCTTGAAGAACTGGTAGAACGGATCGCTCGGATCCATCGGCAGCTGCGGCTGCGGCACGCGCCGCGACACCTGCTTCACGACGTGCTTTGCGCTGATGTTCACGACCGCCGGGCCGTAGGTTTCGACCAGCCCGGAGAAATCGGGAATGCCGGTCTTCGCCGCGGCCTCGGCCGGCATCAGCGCGGCGGCCTGCGCGGGCGTGATGATCTGCGGATCGGCGCGGCGGGTGCCCGCGACATAACCGGCGGACAGGGCGGCCGCCACGGCGACCGCGACGGCGCCGCGCGCAAGGAATCGGGTGTTCATCGTAGGACCTCCTCGTTGTTAGGACGCAGCGTAACGACGCTGACTTAAAGGAGGCTTAATCGACCTTAAGCGGGGCTTAGGCCGCCGCTACCGCGCGGCGCCCGCGCGGTGTGCCGTTCGTCATACGGATTCGGACGCCTGCGGCGCCGGCTGCGGCAGCTCGGCATCGCGGAACACGACGCTCACGAGCAGGCCGCCCGCGGCCGCGTCGCCGAGCGTCACGGTCGCGCCCTGCTGAGCCGCCACGCGCTTGACGATCGCGAGCCCCAGCCCGCTGCCCGACACGTCGGCCCGCGCCCGCGCGGAGCTGTCGCGGTAGAAGCGGTCGAACACGCGCTCGCGCTCTTCGGCCGGGATGCCGGGGCCGCTGTCGCCGATCTGCACGCACGCGCGGCCGGCCGCGTCGCGCGTCAGCGACACGTCGATGCGGCCGCCGTCCGGCGTGTACTTCACCGCGTTGTCGAGCAGGTTGCCGAACATCACGCGCAGCGCGCCGACGTCCGCGACGACGGTCGCCGCGCGCGTCTCCTCGAAGCCGAGATCGATGCTGTGCCGTTGCGCGAGTGGTGCATGCGCGGCCACGCATTCGACCAGCAGCGCCTGCAGGTCGACCGGCTCGCGCATCGTCGCGCCGTCCGGTTCGGCGCGCGCCAGCGCGAGCAGTTGCTCGGCGAGGCGCGTCGCGCGCGTGACGCCGTCCTGCAGATCGGCGAGCGCCTCGCGGCGCGAAGCGTCGTCCTTCGCGCGCGCGACGAGCTGCGCCTGGATCTGCACGGCCGCGAGCGGCGTGCGCAGCTCGTGCGCGGCATCGGCGACGAAGGCCTTCTGCGTGTCGAGCGCGGCCGCGAGCCGCGCGAGCAGCCCGTTCAGCGCGCGCACAAGCGGCTGCACCTCGAGCGGCAGGCGCGCATCGGGCAACGGATCGAGCGCTTCCGGCCGGCGCGCCTCGACCGCGCGCGTGAGGCGCTCGAGCGGCGCGAGCCCTTGCCCGACGATCATCCAGACCGCCGCGCCGAGAAACGGCAGCAGCACGATCAGCGGCCACAGCGTGCGCAGCGCGACGTTCGCCGCGAGCCGGTTGCGCACCGACAGCGGCTGCGCGAGCTGCACGACGTTGTCGCCGACGATCGCGCCGTACACGCGCCATTCGCCGCGATCGGTGCGCTCGGTCGAGAAGCCGAGTTCCGCGCGCGGCGCGATCGGCGCGCGCGGATGCGAGAAGTACATCAGCACGCCGTTGCGGTTCCAGATCTGGATCACGATGCCTTCGTCGCCGTTGGTGCGCGAACCGAACACCTGCGAAAACGGCTCGGACGGCAGCGCCGCGGCGATTTCCTGCAGCTGGTAGTCGAACAGCTCGTTCGCTTCGGCGAGCGCCTGCCGGTAGATCAGCCAGCCCGCGGCGCCCACGCCCGCGACGACGATCGCGAGCAGCCAGATCAGTAGTTGATGACGAATCGACCGCACGCGTCAGCTTTCCTTGACGACCATGTAGCCGAGCCCGCGCACGTTGCGGATCAGGTCCGAGCCGAGCTTCTTGCGCAGCGCGTGGATGTAGACCTCGACCGTGTTGCTGCCGATCTCCTCGCCCCAGCCGTACATCTTTTCCTCGAGCTGGCTTTTCGACAGCACCGCGCCGGGCCGCGCGAGCAGCGCCTCGAGCAGCGCGAACTCGCGCGCGGACAGCGCGACGGGCGCGCCGTCGAGCGTCACCTGGTGCGACGCGGGGTCGAGCGTCAGCGCGCCGTGGCGGATCAGCGACTCGCTGCGCCCCGCCTGGCGGCGGATCAGCGCGCGCATCCGCGCGCCCAGTTCGTCGAGGTCGAACGGCTTGACGAGGTAGTCGTCGGCGCCCGCGTCGAGCCCCTTCACGCGATCGGCCACCGCATCGCGCGCGGTGACGATCAGCACCGGCAGCGACTGCCCGCGCGCGCGCAGCGTGCGCAGCACGTCGATGCCGTCGCGCTTCGGCAGGCCGAGGTCGAGCAGCAGCAGGTCGTACGTCTCGCCGCCGAGCGCCGTGAGCGCGGCGTCGCCGTCCTGCACCCAGTCGACCGCGAAGCCGTCGGCGCGCAACGCCTTGCGTACGCCCTCGGCGATCATTCGATCGTCTTCAACAAGCAGAATCCGCATCGGAACCGGAACCCATCTGACGAGTAAGACATGGCGACCATTGTAGCGCCGCGAATCGGGTGCGCCGCCTGCAATGCAACAGAAAGGCGGATTGCAAGGGGCGTGTGCGCACTTGTCTCTACAATGTGCGCTCCGGCGCCGCGCGCGCCCTGCCCGAGCCCGATGCTTTTCCCGTATTCGCCCATGCCGATTTCCGATTTTTCCGCCCGGTTCGCCCCCCGCGCCCGCCCCTTCCTGCGGGCGGCCGCCGTCGTCGCCACCTGCACGGCCCTTGCGTTCGCACCGTCCGCGCAGGCCCGCAAGAAGTCCCACAAGGAAGCGCGCAAGACCGCCGTGGTGTCGCCCGCCGCGCGGGCGGCCGGCCTGCCGGCGTCCGTGCTCGTCGCACTGCAGCGGGCGAAGGTGCCGGCCTCGGCGATGAGCGTCGTCGTCGAGCGCGTCGGCGATCCCGAGCCGCTGATCGCGTGGAACGCGAGCCGGCCGATGATGCCGGCGTCGACGATGAAGCTCGTCACGACCTTCTCGGGGCTGTCGATCCTCGGCCCCGACTTCCGCTGGCGCACCACCGCGTACGCGGACGGCCCGGTCGATCCGGACGGCACGCTGCAGGGCAACCTCTACATCAAGGGCACCGGCGATCCGAAGCTCGTACCGGAGGAACTGATCGACCTCGTCGACAAGATCCGCAAGGCGGGCATCAAGCGCGTGGCCGGCGGCCTCGTGCTCGACAAGAGCTATTTCGCCGCGTCGACACGCGACCTGCCGTCGTTCGACGACGACGTGAGCGCGCCGTACAACGTCGGCCCCGATCCGCTGTTGTATGCGTTCAAGGCCGTGTCGTTCACGGTGACGCCGGGCGACGACGGCAAGATCGCCGTCGACGTGCTGCCGCCGCTCGCGAACCTGTCGATCGACAACCAGCTGGTCGAAGGCACCGGGTCGTGCGGCGCGGCGGCCGCGGCCGCGCGTCCGACGTTGTCGGCGGGCGGCGGCGGCATAATGACCGCCTCGTTCGCCGGCGACTATCCGCTGCGCTGCGGCGCGCACACCACGAACCTCGCGATCCTCGATCACACGACGTTCTTCGCACGCGGCTTCCTCGCGCTGTGGCAGCAGGACGGCGGCACGATCGCGGGCCCCGTCAGCGAAGGCAAGGTGCCAACCACCGCACGGCCGCTCGCGGTCCATCACAGCCCCGTGCTCGGCAGCATCGTCTACGACATCAACAAGTTCAGCAACAACGTGATGGCGCGCAACCTGTTCCTGACGATCGGCGCGGTCGCCGGCAAGCCGCCCGCGACGCCCGAGCAGTCGAGTCGCGCGATTCGCGCGTTCCTGCAGAAGAGCGGGATCGCGATGCCCGACCTCGACCTCGAGAACGGCTCGGGCCTGTCGCGCGAAGAACACGTGAGCGCGCAGTCGCTCGCCGCGCTGCTGCAGGCGGCGAACGCGAGCCCCGTCGCGCAGGCGTTCATCGATTCGCTGCCGATCGCCGGCATCGACGGCACGATGAAGAACCGTCTCACCAACGCCGGCGTGCTCGGCAACGCGCACATCAAGACCGGCACGCTGCGCGACGTGCGCGCGATCGCGGGCTACGTCGCGGGCGCCGACGGGCAGAGCTACATCGTCGTCAGCTTCATCAACGACGATCGCGCCGAAGGCGCGCGTGCCGCGCACGACACGCTGCTCGAATGGATCTACGCGGGCGCGCACTGACGACGCACGCGCCGCGAAGCGGCGCACGCATGCCGCGCTGCCGGCTTGCGTCGATCGCGGGCGGCGCCACATGTCGGGGCGCCCCGCACCCCGGGCGTTCTCGCCGCGCGGTTTGAAACGGTCCCGGCCGCCGGCGCGCCGCGCAGCGCCCGCCAGCCGTGCCCATGAAACGGGGCCGCACCGCGCGGCCCCGTTCCGCATGGCTTCCGTAGAAACCCTGTCCTCAAGAAAACGCCGGGCCGCCCCCAGGTTTTCCGCCCCGCACGACGCCCCCTCGGCGGCCTGGCGCGAAGCGACCGGTTTGGGCCGCTCAGAGGGAACCCTCTACGCTGCCCCCTCGCCTAGCGCGTGCCGATTGCGTAGGCTGTTGGCCTGACCGATATCTACAACGGGCCATACGCCCGGCCTCACGGCTTGCAGGGGAAAGGAGGAGACACGTCCATGCGATTCGACGTCGAATTGCTTCTGCTCGCGCTGGCGCCCGTCTTCCTGCTCTGCATCGCGTGGGAGGCCTGGCACCTCGCCCGCACGCGCGCGCAGGATCATCTCTATGCGTGGGGCGACACGCTGTGCAATGCGGCGCTCGCGCTGATGCACCAGGCCGCCGACAAGCTCGCGTGGCTGTTCGTGATCCCCGTTTATGCGTACTGCTACGCACATTTCCGGCTGTTCACGTGGCACGACGGCTGGCTGTCGTTCGCCGTGCTGTTCGTCGGCCAGGATCTCCTCTACTACGGGTTCCATCGCGCGAGCCATCGCGTGCGCTGGCTGTGGGCCGCGCACGTCGTGCACCACTCGTCCGAGCGGATGAATTTCTCGACCGCGTTCCGGCAGAGCCTGATGTATCCCGTCGCGGGCATGTGGGCGTTCTGGCTGCCGCTCGCGTTCCTCGGCTTTCCGCCGCAGCAGATCGTCGGCGTCGTGCTGATCAACCTCGCGTTCCAGTTCTTCGTGCATACGCAGGCGATCGGCAAGCTCGGCTGGCTCGAATACGTGCTCAACACGCCGTCGATCCATCGCGCGCACCATGCACGCAACCCGCGCTACATCGACCGCAATTACGCAGGTGTGCTCGTGATCTGGGATCGCCTGTTCGGCAGCTACGTCGAGGAGTCGCCCGACGATCCGCCGCAATTCGGAATCGTCGAGCCGCTCGGCTCGAACAACCCGCTCGTCGCGACGTTTCACGAGTGGGTGTCGATGGCGGCCGACGCGTTGCGCGTCCATGGATGGCGCAACAAGCTGCGCGCGATTTTCGGCCCGCCCGAATGGGCGAGCGCTTATCATGCGCAGATCGCCGAGGCCGCAAACCACGATCCGCGCACCACGCCGCTCGCGGCCGTGCGCGACCAATAATCCGCTTCAGCCAACGGCCGCCGCGCAGCCAGTACCGGAGGAGACGCGCGGCAGATGCACAATACATCAGGCCATATCTACGAGGAGATCCATCGATGCAGTCACGACAACACACTCCGTCGCGCAACCGCCAACGCCTGCTGCGCACCGCGCAAGTCGCGATCGCGGGCGCCGCGCTCGCCTTGCTCGCCGCATGCGGCGGCGGTGACGACAACAACAGCAGCAGCGCGTCGAACACGCCGCCGTCCGGCGTGAAGATGCAGATCGTATCGTTCGGCGACAGCCTGTCGGACGCCGGCACCTACTCGCAGATCAAGCTCGGCTTCGGCGGCGGCCGCTTCACGACCAACCCCGGCCAGGTGTGGACCCAGGATGTCGCGCAGTACTACGGCGACACGCTGCAGCCCGCGAACCAGGGCGGCTTCGGCATTCCGCTGCAGGCGACGGGCGGCCTCGGCTATGCACAGGGCGGCTCGCGCGTGACGCTGCAGCCGGGCATCGGCCACGCGGACGCGAGCGTGCCGAACGCCGACTACGCGCAGGCGACCACGACGCCGATCGCCGATCAGGTCAAGCAGTACCTGACGCAGCACGGCAGCTTCAACGCCGGCCAGATCGTGCTGGTCAACGGCGGCGCGAACGACATCTTCTACCAGGCGCAGGTCGCGCAGGCGCAAGGCAACACGCCGGCCGCGCAACTCGCGGCGGCGCAGGCGATCGGCCTGGCCGCGCAGCAGCTCGGCGGGATCGTCCAGCAGATCGTCGCGGCGGGCGCGGCGCACGTGTACGTGTCGAACGTGCCGGACATCGGCGGCACGCCGCTCGCGCTGCAGGGCGGCGCGCAGACGCAGGCCGCGTTCACGCAACTGTCGGGGCTGTTCAACCAGACGCTCGCCGGCACGCTGGCTGCGCTGAAGGTCGACACGACGAAGGTCGCGTTGCTCGACACGTTCACGTGGCAGGACGGCATCGCGGCCAACTACCAGGCGAACGGCTTCAGCGTGTCGAACACCGACACCGCGTGCAACCTGAAGGCGATGGTCGCGGCCGCGACGCAGTACGGCGTCGCGAACGCGACCGCATTCGGCTCGTCGCTGTTCTGCTCGCCGCAGACCTACACGGTCCCGAACGCGGACCAGACCTACATGTTCGCCGACACGGTCCACCCGACGACGCGCCTGCACGCGCTGTTCGCACAGTTCGTGGAGAAGCAGATCGCGGCTTCGGGCGTCGGCAAATAAGCCGCCCGCCACGCGCGCAAACAATAACGCCCGACCGGTTCGCCGGTCGGGCGTTGTTTCATTCCGGAGCGGACGGCGTCGGAAAGCCGCGTCAGTCGCGCGCTTCGAACGCCGCGGCCGCACGACCGAGACGATCGTTGACCGCGATCCACTCGACGGTCTCGGGCAGCTTCTCGACGAGAATGCGGGCGACCTGCGCACGATCGAGCGCGCGCAGCATCCCGTACAGATCGCGCGCATATGCCTGCGGATCTTCCGGCGCCGCGACGAAATGCACGCCGTCGGCCTGCGCCCAGCGTCCCGCGCGCGACGCGCGCGCGACGAGCGCGACGCGTTCGCCGTCGGTCTGCGCGGCCGCGAGCAGCGGCTCGAGCGCGTCGAACGGCAGCAGCGCGAGCGGCGTGCGCGGCGCGTAATGCGCCTTCAGCGTGCCGGACGCGCGCGGCGCGGTCGCATCGCTGCCGTCGGGCAGGCGCGGCGCGCGGCCGAGCACGTCGGCGATCTGCTGCGGCGTCACGTGGCCCGGGCGCAGCAGCGCCGGAAAACCGCGCGACAGGTCGAGGATCGTCGATTCGATGCCGACTTCCGACGGACCGCCGTCGAGCACGTGCACGGTGTCGCCGAATTCTTCGCGCACATGTTGAGCGGTGGTCGGGCTCACGTGGCCGAAGCGGTTCGCGGACGGCGCGGCGACGCCGCCGTGGCCGCCGCGCCGCGCGCTGAATGCGGCCAGCAGCGCCTGCGCGACCGGATGCGACGGACAGCGCAGGCCGACCGAATCCTGGCCGCCGCTCACGGCATCCGGAATGCGCGCATGACGCTTCAGGATCAGCGTCAGCGGGCCCGGCCAGAATGCATCGATCAGCGCCTGCGCATCGGCCGGCAGGTCGTCGGCCCAGTAGCCCGGGTCGCCGCCGGGCGGCAGATGCACGATCACCGGATGGTTCGCCGGCCGCCCTTTCGCCGCATAGATGCGCGCGACGGCCTCGGGATTCGCCGCGTCGCCGCCGAGCCCGTACACGGTTTCGGTCGGGAATGCGACGAGTTGCCCCGCGTCGAGCAGCGCGGCAGCCGCGTCGATCTGCGCGGGCGTCACGGTGTTCGGGAGATCGATGGACATCGGCCGGTGCCTCAGTCGAGCGGCACGCGCAGCAGCTGCGCGCACGCGGTGGCCGCGGCAACCGCGTCGTCGCGCGTCTCGGCCGTGAAGTTCACATGACCCATCTTGCGGCCGACGCGCGCTTCTTCCTTGCCGTACAGGTGCAGGTGCGCGGCCGGCATCGCGGCGACCGTGTCCCACGGCGGCGTGACTGCCTCGGCCGCACCGTTCGGAAACCACACGTCGCCGAGGATGTTCAGCATCGCGGCGGGCGAATGCTGGCGCGGGTTGCCGAGCGGCATGCGCGTCATCGCGCGCACCTGCTGCTCGAACTGGCTCGTTGCGCACGCATCGACCGTGTAGTGGCCGGAGTTGTGCGGGCGCGGCGCCATTTCGTTCGCGACGAACGAGCCGTCTTCCAGCACGAAGAATTCGACGCACAGCACGCCGACGTAGCCGAGCGTATCGGCGATCCGCACGGCTGCCTGCTGCGCCTCCTCGACGCGCGCGGCATCGGCGGCCGGCGCCGGCACGACCGTCAGCGCGAGGATGCCATTGTGATGCACGTTCTGCGCGAGCGGGAACGCGGCCGAGCGGCCGTCCGCGCCGCGCGCGATCAGCGCGGACACTTCGTATTTCAGCGGCAGGCGCTTCTCGAGCACGCACGGCACGCCGCCGAGCGACGCATGCGCGTCGCGCGCTTCCCGCGCGGTGCTCACGCGCACCTGGCCCTTGCCGTCGTAGCCGAGGCGCGCCGTCTTCAGGATGCCCGGCAGCACCGCGTCGAGCGCGGCATCGTCGAGCGCGGCGAGCGCCGCCGCCGATTCGATCACGACGTGCGGCGCGACCGGCACGCCCGACGCCTCGATGAAACGCTTCTCCGCGATCCGGTCCTGTGCGACCGCGACGCAGCGGCCGGCCGGCGCGACGAACGTCGTGCGTGCGAGGAAATCGAGGCTCGCGGCCGGCACGTTCTCGAATTCCGTCGACACGGCATCGCACAGTTCGGCCAGTTCGGCGAGCGCGGCTTCGTCGTCGTAGGCCGCGCGCAGGTGACGGTCGGCGACCGCGCCGGCGGGGCTCGTCGGATCGGGATCGAGCACGGCGACGCGATAGCCCATCGACTGGGCGGCAAAGCAGAACATGCGGCCGAGCTGGCCGCCGCCGACCATGCCCAGCCACGCGCCGGGCAGGATCGGGGAAACGGAATCAGGAGTTGCGGTCATGTCAGTGGTCGGTCGCAGCGGGCAACGCCCGCCGCAGTGGGGAGGATCAGGCGGCCGCTGGCATCGCAGTGCGGCCGCCGGTGCGCCGTCACGCGAGCGGCGGCAGCACCATCGCGTGCGCGGCTTCGTTCTGGCGCACGCGGAACGCGGCGAGCCGGTTCGCGTAGTCGACCGAGTTGCCGGACAGGATCGACACCGCGAACAGCGCGGCATTCGCGGCGCCGGCCTCGCCGATCGCGAACGTCGCGACCGGCACGCCCTTCGGCATCTGCACGATCGAGTGCAGCGAATCGACGCCCTTCAGGTACTTGCTCGCGACCGGCACGCCGAGCACCGGCACCGTGGTTTTCGCGGCCAGCATGCCGGGCAGGTGCGCGGCACCACCGGCGCCCGCGATGATCGCGCGCAGCCCGCGCTCGCGCGCCTTCTCCGCGTAGTCGAACATCTCGTCGGGCATCCGGTGCGCGGACACGACCTTCGCTTCGTACGGCACGCCGAATTCCTGCAGGATCGCGACCGCGTTCTTCATCACGTCCCAGTCGGAACTCGAACCCATCAGCACGCCGACGAGCGGCGCGCTGTGCGTGTGGGCAGTCTGGACTTCACTCATTTCGTGCGTTCCTTCGTTCAGGCGAGCGGCTGGCCGGTGATGCGCTCGAGCGCTTCCTGGTACTTCGCGGCCGTCTTCTCGACGACGTCGGCCGGCAATGCCGGTGCCGGCGCGGTCTTGCCCCACGGCTGCGCCTCGAGCCAGTCGCGCACGAACTGCTTGTCGAACGACGGCGGGTTGGTGCCGACCTGGTACTGGTCGGCCGGCCAGAAGCGCGACGAATCGGCCGTCAGCACTTCGTCCATCAGGTACAGCTTGCCGTGGTTGTCGAGGCCGAATTCGAACTTCGTGTCGGCGATGATGATGCCGCGCGTCGCCGCGTAGTCAGCTGCTTCCTTGTACAGACGGATCGAGATGTCGCGGATCGTCGCGGCCAGCTCGGTGCCGATGCGGCGCTCGGTTTCCTCGAACGTGATGTTCTCGTCGTGCTCGCCGAGCTCGGCCTTCGCGGCCGGCGTGAAGATCGGCTCGGGCAGCTTCTGCGCGTTCTGCAGGCCTTCCGGCAGCTTGACGCCGCACACGGCGCCCGACGCCTGGTATTCCTTCCAGCCGCTGCCGGCCAGGTAGCCGCGCACGACCGCCTCGATCATGATCGGCTCGAGGCGCTTGACGACCACGGCGCGGCCCTTGACCTGCTCGACCTCGTCGGCCGCGACGACCGCTTCCGGCGTGTCGCCCGTCAGGTGGTTCGGCACGATGTGCGCGAGCTTGTCGAACCAGAAGTTCGCCATCTGGTTCAGCACGCGGCCCTTGTTCGGAATCGGCTCGCCCATGATCACGTCGAATGCCGACAGGCGATCGGTCGTGACGATCAGGAGCTTGTCGTTGCCGACCGCGTAGTTGTCGCGGACCTTGCCGCGACCGAGGAGCGGCAGCGAGCGGAGCGTGGATTCGTAAAGGGTAGACATCGTCTTTTCGCAGATAAGGAGCCAAACAAAAAGGGAAACGCCGTTCCCCGCGGCAGGCGGGAACGGCGGTCTTGCAATGCGTCGGCGAACCGCCGGGAGATCACGCCCGTCGGTTGCCGGCCGGCCCTTGTTCGGCCGGACGGAACGGCTGCCGGAGCCGGATCCGATCCGGCCCCAAGGCAGTCAGCCCCGGCCCGGCGCGAAACCGGGCGGGGCAATCGTACTACAGTCTCAGCGCACGACCTGCGCGAGCGCGCCGGACTTGTACTGTTCGGCGATCTTGTCGAGCGACACCGGCTTGATCTTCGCGGCCTGGCCTTCGCAGCCGAACGCGAGGTAGCGGTCGACGCAGACCTGCTTCGCCGCTTCGCGCGCGGGCTTCAGGTAGTCGCGCGGATCGAACTTGCCCGGGTTCTCGAACAGGTAGCGGCGGATCGCGCCGGTGATCGCGAGACGCAGGTCGGTGTCGATGTTGATCTTGCGCACGCCGTGCTTGATGCCTTCCTGGATTTCCTCGACCGGCACGCCGTAGGTTTCCTTCATGTCGCCGCCGAATTCGCGGATCTCGGCCAGCAGTTCCTGCGGCACCGACGACGAACCGTGCATCACGAGGTGCGTGTTCGGGATGCGTGCGTGGATTTCCTTGATGCGCTGGATCGACAGGATGTCGCCCGTCGGCTTCTTCGAGAACTTGTACGCGCCGTGCGAGGTACCGATCGCGATCGCGAGCGCGTCGCACTGCGTGAGCTTCACGAAGTCGGCGGCCTGCTCCGGATCGGTCAGCAGCTGCTCGCGGGTCATCGTGCCTTCCGCGCCGTGGCCGTCTTCCTTGTCGCCCTTCATCGTCTCGAGCGAGCCGAGCACGCCGAGTTCGGCTTCGACCGTCACGCCGATCGAGTGCGCCATCTCGACGACCTTGCGCGACACGTCGACGTTGTATTCGTACGAGGCGACCGTCTTGCCGTCGGCTTCGAGCGAACCGTCCATCATCACGCTGGTGAAACCGCTGCGGATCGCGGCCGTACAGACCGCCGGCGACTGGCCGTGATCCTGGTGCATCACGACCGGGATGTGCGGATACGACTCGACCGCCGCTTCGATCAGGTGGCGCAGGAACGGCTCGCCCGCGTACTTACGCGCACCGGCCGATGCCTGCATGATCACGGGCGCGCCGACCTGGTCCGCTGCCGCCATGATCGCCTGGACCTGCTCCAGGTTGTTCACGTTGAAGGCCGGCAGGCCGTAACCGTGCTCTGCCGCGTGGTCCAGCAATTGACGCATTGATACGAGAGGCATTGTGGAACTCCTTGGAATGAAAACCGGTGCGCCCTGACGCCGGCGCGGCGCTCGCTCCCCGTCGAATCCGGGGCGGCACAGCGCGGCTGAGCGTCGAATAGCCGCATTTTATCGCGAAGCGCCTCCGATTCCGACCGCCCGGTGGCGCGTACTCGCATTTTGTTACCTTCGCACGGCACAATGCGGCCAAAAAACAGAAAAAAAGCCGCGCGGGGCATCGAACCCCACGCGGCTTTCGTCGAATAAACGGTGCCCGATCAGTTCGGGCGGCCGTCGGACCGGTCGACGGACCGGCCCGGTGCACGCCGGCGCTCAATAATGTTCGCCGACCCGCACGATCTTCAGCGTGTTGGTGCCGCCCGCCTGCCCCATCGGCTCGCCGACGGTCAGCACGACCATGTCGCCGTGCTGCACGTAGCCCTGCTTGACGACGATCTCGAGCGCCGCCTGCAGCGCCGAGTCGCGGTCGCTGTTGAAGTCGACGTGCAGCGGCGTCACGTTACGGTACAGCGCCATCGTGCGCTCGCTGCCGACGCGCGGCGTCAGCGCGAAGATCGGCACGTGCGTGTAGTGACGCGACATCCACAGCGCGGTCGCGCCCGATTCGGTCAGCGCGACGATCGCCTTGGCACCCAGGTGATAGGCGGTAAACAACGCGCCCATCGCGATCGACTGGTCGATCCGCGTGAACGTGCGGTCGAGGAAATCCTTGTCGAGTTCGACGTGCTCCGACTTTTCCGCCTCGACGCACACGGCCGCCATCGTCTCGATCGTGACGACCGGGTACTTGCCGGCGGCCGTCTCGGCCGACAGCATCACCGCGTCGGTGCCGTCGAGCACCGCGTTCGCGACGTCCGACACTTCCGCGCGGGTCGGCACGGGCGCGTGGATCATCGATTCCATCATCTGCGTCGCGGTGATCACGAGCTTGTTCGACTCGCGCGCCATCCGGATCATGCGCTTCTGCAGCGCCGGCACGGCCGCGTTGCCGACTTCCACCGCGAGGTCGCCGCGCGCGACCATGATGCCGTCGGACGCGTCGAGGATGCTCTGCAGCGCCGGAATCGCTTCCGCGCGCTCGATCTTCGCGATCATCTTCGGCTTGATGCCGTACGGCGCGCCCGCGATGTTCGCGAGCTGGCGCGCCATTTCCATGTCGGTCGCGTTCTTCGGGAACGACACCGCGACGAGATCCGCGCCGAGCGACATCGCCGTGCGGATGTCTTCCATGTCCTTCGCGGTCAGCGCGGGCGCCGACAGGCCGCCGCCCTGGCGGTTGATCCCCTTGTTGTTCGACAGCTCGCCGCCCACCTTGACGATCGTGTGAATCTCGTCGCCGAGCACGCGCTCGACGGTCAGCACGATCAGGCCGTCGTTCAGCAGCAGCAGGTCGCCCGGCTTCAGGTCGCGCGGCAGCTCCTTGTAGTCGAGGCCGACCCGCTCGTCGTTGCCGAGCTCGCAGCCCGCGTCGAGGATGAAGGCCTGACCCGGCACGAGCGTCGTCTTGCCGTTCTCGAACTTGCCAACGCGGATCTTCGGGCCCTGGAGGTCGGCCATGATCGCGATCTCGCGGCCGACCCTGCGGGCGGCCTCGCGCACCATCTCGGCGCGCTGGCGGTGATCGTCGGCCGTGCCGTGCGAAAAATTGAGCCGCACGACGTCGAGGCCCGCCTGCATCATCTGCAGCAGAATCTCCGGCGAACTGGAAGCCGGGCCGATCGTGGCGACTATCTTGGTGGCGCGCTGCATGAAACTCCTCATCTGGATCAAGGTGGATGCGCTGGGTGAAACGCTGCGAGAGCCGGAATCGGCGAGCCCAGCGGCGGCCGTTCCGGGGGGCGTGCCGGTGCTTGCGCCCGGCATCGCTTTGTTCTGAATCTCGTGGTGCTGCATGGCCGCGTCGCCGGCGGCCGCCGGTGCGCGCGGGGTGGAGTTCGCCCGCGCGGGCGCGCGTTTGCGCTTGCCCGCGCCGGCCGGCTGCTCCGCTTTCGCGGAGCGCGCGGCCTTCGTCACCCCTGCGCGCGCCACCACGCTCAGGCCGCCCGCGTTTCGAGCACTTCCACGGCCGGCAGCTTCTTCCCCTCGAGGAACTCGAGGAAGGCGCCGCCGCCCGTCGAGATGTAGCTGACCTGGTCGTGGATGCCGTACTTCGCGATGGCCGCGAGCGTGTCGCCGCCGCCCGCGATCGAGAACGCGGACGATTTGGCGATCGCTTCGGCGAGCGTCTTGGTGCCGTTGCCGAACTGGTCGAACTCGAACACGCCGACCGGGCCGTTCCACACGATCGTGCCGGCCTTCTCGAGCTGGCTGGCGAGCGCGCGGGCCGTATCCGGGCCGATGTCGAGGATCATGTCGTCCGCTTCGATGTCGGCGACCTGCTTCACCGTGGCTGCTGCCGTCGGCGAGAATTCCTTGGCGGTGACGACGTCGCTCGGGATCGGCACCGACGCGCCGCGCTCGCGCGCCTCGTCGATGATCGCCTTCGCCTCGGCGACGAGATCGGCTTCCGCGAGCGACTTGCCGATCGACAGGCCGGCCGCAAGCATGAACGTGTTCGCGATGCCGCCGCCGACGATCAGCTGGTCGACCTTGCCGGCCAGCGACTTGAGAATGGTCAGCTTGGTCGACACCTTGGAACCGGCGACGATCGCGACCAGCGGACGCGCCGGGTTGCCGAGCGCCTTGCCGAGCGCGTCGAGTTCGGCGGCCAGCAGCGGGCCCGCGCATGCGACGGGCGCGTACTTCGCGATCCCGTGGGTGGTCGCTTCCGCGCGGTGCGCGGTGCCGAACGCGTCGTTCACGTACACGTCGCAGAGCTTCGCCATCTTCTGGGCGAGCTCGTCCGAATTCTTCTTCTCGCCCTTGTTCACGCGGCAGTTCTCGAGCAGCACGACCTGGCCCGGCGCGACGTTCACGCCGTTCTCGACCCAGTTCGAGACGAGCGGCACGTCGCGGCCGAGCAGTTCGGCGAGTCGCTTCGCGACCGGCGCGAGCGAGTCTTCCGGCTTGAATTCGCCTTCGGTCGGACGACCGAGGTGCGACGTGACCATCACGGCCGCGCCGGCGTCGAGCGCGGCCTGGATGGCCGGCACGGACGCGCGCACGCGCGTGTCTTCGGTGATGTTGCCTTGATCGTCCTGCGGGACGTTCAGGTCGGCGCGGATGAACACCCGCTTGCCGGCGAGCTGGCCGGCGGCGATCAGGTCGGTAAGACGCTTGACTTGGCTCATGTTGAACAGATTGAAGTAGTGGATGGGGAAAGGGGGTTCACGCTGGACGTGCGCGGGCTGCCGCGAAAGGGCGCCGGATGCGGCCGTGGCTGGCGGTTCGCATGACGCGCACGGGTAAAAAATCTCGAACGGGCATTCTAGCCGATCCATCCGGCAGACTGACCCGTGCGGCGGCGAATTCCGCCTATTTGGGATCGCGCGTGGCCATCGACACATTGCCGCAACGCAGCAATGCGCGCGCGCCAGCGGCCGGCCCCGGCCGGCCGGCGCGGCGATTCGTCAGAAGATCAGGCGCAGCACGGTGAAGACGAGCATCCCGATGACGATCGTACCGAGCATGCTGCGCCGCCACAAGAACCAGCCGAGGCCGGCGAGCGCCGCGTAGAACGGGTGATTGGACAGCGCGAACGACAGCCCGGCCGGCGTTTCGAGCACGTCGGGCAGCACGACCGCGACGAGCGCGGCGGCCGGCGCGTAGCGCAGCGCGCGCTGGGCGCGCTCGGGCAGCACGGTGCGTTCGCCGCCGAGCAGGAACAGCGCGCGCGTGACGGCCGTGACGACCGTCATCCCGACGATGACGATCCAGATCTCGGTCGCGCTCATTCGATCTCCTTCTCGTGCACGGTTTCGGTACGGATGCGCCGCCAGTCGGCCCGTTCGACGAAGAAATCGGCCATGCTGCCCGCCGCGAGCGCGGCCAGCACCGCGATCGGCAGCGCGAGCCGGTACGGCAGGTCGAACGCGACGAGCGACACGATGCCGGCGACCGCGACGGCCGCGAGCGTCGAGCGGTTCGCGACCGCCGACACCATGATCGGGATCAGCGCGAGCGTGCCGGCCAGCTCCAGCCCCCAGCTCGCGGGAACGAAGCTCGCGAGCAGGATGCCGGCGAGCGACGACGCCTGCCACGACGCCCAGCTCGCGAGCGCCATCCCCCAGAAATACGCCTCCTTGCCCGGCACGTGGCCGTTCGCGAAGCCCTGTTTCTGGAACAGCAGGTAGATCACGTCGCCGTTGAAATAGCCGATCGCGAGGCGCCGCCACAGCGGCAGGTAGGAAAAATGGGGAGCAAGCCCGGCGCTGAAGATCACGAAGCGCAGGTTGACCATCGTGGCCGTGAGCAGGATCGTCCAGATCGGCAGCTTCGCGACGAGGAGCGGCAGCACCGCGAGCTGCGACGAGCCCGCGTAGACGAAGATCGACATCGCGCTCGCCTGCCCGAGCGTCATCACCGACTTGCTCATCGCGACGCCGGTGACGAGCCCCCAGGACAGGATCGCCATCAGGGTCGGGGAATAGTCACGCGCGCCCTGGATCAGCGCGAAGCGGTCGGTGGCGGACAATCGAGCGAGCATGGGAAAGCGGGCCGCAGCGGGCGGTTCGTCCGGGCTCCGGCGTCTCCCGCCGGCACGGCCCGTCGTCATTGGAATCGGTGCCGGACGATTATAGCCCCGGCCCTCGGCCGACCGACCGGCTCGACGCCAAATGACGCTAAAATATGCGTCTTTCCGGCTCAACGCTGCACACAACCCGCAGCACCTCACCGCTTCCAGGAGAATCCTATGTCAATGGCCGACCGCGACGGCAAGATCTGGATGGACGGCAAGCTGATCGACTGGCGCGACGCCAAGATCCACGTCCTGACCCATACGCTGCACTACGGCATGGGCGTCTTCGAGGGCGTGCGTGCGTACAAGACGGCCGACGGCAGCACCGCGATCTTCCGTCTGCGCGAGCACACCAAACGTCTGCTGAATTCGGCGAAGATCTTCCAGATGGACGTGCCGTTCGACCGGGAAACGCTCGAAGCCGCGCAGCTCGAAGTCGTGCGCGAGAACAAGCTCGAGTCGTGCTACCTGCGCCCGATCATCTGGGTCGGCTCGGAAAAGCTCGGCGTGTCGGCGAAGGGCAACACGATCCACGTCGCGATCGCCGCATGGCCGTGGGGCGCGTACCTCGGCGAGGAAGGCCTCGCGAAGGGCATCCGCGTGAAGACGTCGTCGTTCACGCGCCACCACGTGAACGTGTCGATGGTGCGCGCGAAGGCGTCGGGCTGGTACGTGAACTCGATCCTCGCGAACCAGGAAGCGACCGCCGACGGCTACGACGAAGCGCTGCTGCTCGACGTCGACGGCTACGTGTCGGAAGGCTCCGGCGAGAACTTCTTCCTGGTGAACAACGGCAAGCTGTACACGCCCGACCTGTCGTCGTGCCTCGACGGCATCACGCGCGACACGGTCATCACGCTCGCGAAGGACGCCGGCATCGAGGTGATCGAGAAGCGCATCACGCGCGACGAGGTCTACACGGCCGACGAGGCGTTCTTCACGGGCACGGCCGCCGAAGTCACGCCGATCCGCGAACTCGACAACCGCACGATCGGCAGCGGCGCGCGCGGCCCGGTCACGGAAAAGCTCCAGTCGGCGTTTTTCGATATCGTGTCGGGCAAGAACGCGAAGTACGCGCACTGGCTGACGAAGGTCTGAGTGCGCTGCGCCACCGACCGCCCCACAAAAGAGTGATAAGAGAAAGTCTCATGAGCGAAATCAAGGAAATGCCGCTGGTCGAGCTGACGGCCAAGGATCTCCCCGCCTACTGCCCGAACCCGGCCATGGCGCGCTGGAGCGCGCACCCGCGCGTGTTCATCGACGTCTCGCACGGCGAGGCGCGCTGCCCGTACTGCGGCACGCGCTACAAGCTGCGCGACGGCGAGGTGGTCAAGGGCCACTGAGCCCCGGCCGGCCGGGCCCGCGGGCCCGCCGCACGCAAGGCGGCGCAGCCGGAATCCCGGCGCGCCGCCCTTTTCCTGTTCTGACAACCCGAACGCGGTGCCTGTGCGCCGTGCTTCATTACGACATCGGAAGTCGACCTGATGCGTCGAGCGCTGGTTATCGCACCGAACTGGATCGGTGACGCATTGATGGCGCAGCCGCTTTTTGCGCTGCTGAAGAAGCTCCATCCCCGCATCGCGATCGATGCCGTCGCGCCCACCTGGGTCGCGCCCGTGCTCGAGCGGATGCCCGAGATCCACGATGTCTACGCGACCGACCTCGCGCACGGCAAGCTGCAGCTGCTGCGCCGCTGGCAGCTCGCGAGCGACCTGCGCGACGTCGGCTACGACGCGGCGTACGTGCTGCCGAATTCGCTGAAGTCCGCGGTGATCCCGTGGCTCGCGAACATCCCGCTGCGGATCGGCTACACGGGCGAGCATCGCTACGGCCTGCTGAACGTGCGGCACGCGAACCCGGACAAATCGGCCGAGCGAGCGCCGATGACGACCCACTACGCGGCGCTCGCGTATGCGCCGGGCGCGAAGCTGCCCGAGTCGATGAAGACGCTGCCCGCGCCGCGCCTCGACGCCGACCTGAACGAGACGGCGCGCGTGTCCGCGCGTTTCAATCTCGATACGCGCAAGCCGCTCGTCGTGTTCTGCCCGGGCGCGGAATACGGCCCGGCCAAGCGCTGGCCGCCCGAACATTTCGCGACGCTCGCGACGATCGTCCACCAGTCGTTCCCGTACACGCAGATCGTCGCACTCGGCTCGCAGAAGGACGCCGCCGCCGCGCAGGCGATCGCCGACCACGCGCCGAACGTGCGCAACCTGTGCGGGCAGACGTCGCTGTCCGAGGCATGTGCGCTGATCGCGCGCGCGAACGCGGTCGTGACCAACGATTCGGGGCTGATGCACGTCGCGGCCGCGTTGCGCCGGCCGCTCGTCGCGCTGTACGGATCGACCGATCCGCGCCACACTCCTCCGCTGTCTGACCTGGCGAAGGTACAATGGCTGCATCTCGAATGCAGTCCCTGCTTCGAACGCGAGTGCCCGCTCGGCCATCTGAAGTGCCTGCGCGAACTCGGTCCCGAGCAGGTATTCGGCGATTTGCGCGGCATGCTCGTCGGGCAGCGCTGACCCTGGCCGGCAGCGTCGCACGACGCGCCGGGCAATCCGATTCACCGGTGTACGGCGGCTCCATCCGGGCCGCCGTGCTGAATACGGCGCGCGACGCGCGCGAGAGATAACCCCGATGCCACGTTTTGCCCGCCTTTTCGAAGCCGCTGCCGATACGCTGAACGCCTACTACCAGGCCGTCGCCGATGCCAATCTCGACGCGCTGCTGGGGTTGTGGATCGACGAGGACTTCGCCAGCTGCGTCTGGGCCGACGGCGAGCATCTGCACGGCCTCGACCAGATCCGCAGCGGGCTGGCCAACCGGCTCGCGACGCGCCCCGTGACGATCGAACCGCTCGACATCCGCGTATACGACAGCCTCGGCACCGTCGTCTACACGATCGCCGAAGCGCATCAGCAGGCCGACCTGACGGCCGAACCCGACATGGTTTTCGCCACGTACGTGATGATTCACGAACGCGGCGAGTGGCGCATCGCGCATATTCACGCGAGCCCGATTCCCGAACAAGCGGCCGGACAATTCGCCGCGAAGATCCGTCACGGGCAGGGTCCGCTGCACTGACGAAGAACGAAGCAACGCATTAGCGGGGCGATCATGAGTACGGCTTCTCCGCCCACCTCGCCGCTGACAGGGGCCCCGGCCCCCGACGACGATTCACTGCGCTATCGCGCACCGCGCTGGCTGCCGAACAGCCATGCCCAAACCATCGTGCCCGCGCTGTTCGCACGGCGTCCGGCGGTCGCGTACCGACGCGAGCGATGGGAAACCCCCGACCACGACTTCATCGATCTCGACTGGGTCGCGCATCTCGACAGTGCCGCGCCGCCGCCCGACGCGCCGCTGTTCGTGCTGTTCCACGGCCTCGAAGGCAGTTCCGGCTCGCACTACGCGCTGGCAATGATGGCCGCCGCGCGCGCGAAGGGCTGGCACGCCGTCGTCCCGCACTTTCGCAGCTGCAGCGGCGAACTCAACCGGCAGCCGCGCTTCTACCATCTCGCCGACAGCGCCGAGGTCGACTGGATCCTGCGCCGGCTCGCCGCGCGGCATCGCGGGCCGATCGTCGCGGCCGGCGTGTCGCTCGGCGGCAACGTGCTGCTGCGCTGGCTCGGCGAGCACCGCAGCGACACGTCGATCGTGCACGCGGCCGCCGCGATCTCGACGCCGATCGACGTGCACGCGGGCGGCCGCGCGCTGTCGCAGGGCTTCGCGATGGTCTATACGCGCAGCTTCCTGAAGACGCTGAAACGCAAGGCGCTCGCGAAGCTCGACCAGTATCCGGGGCTGTTCGACCGCGACGCGATGCTGCGGGCCGTGACGATGCGCGACTTCGACGAAGTCGTGACCGCACCGCTGCACGGCTTCGCCGACGCCGACGACTACTGGACCCAGGCCACGACGCGCCCGCTGCTGCCCGCGATCGACGTGCCCACCCTGATCCTCAACGCCCGCAACGATCCGTTCCTGCCCGAATCCGCGCTGCCGAGTGCCGCCGACGTGTCGCCGGCCGTCGAGCTCGACCAGCCGGCGGACGGCGGCCATGCGGGATTCATGACCGGGCCGTTCCCCGGCCGCCTCGACTGGCTGTCGGCGCGGGTGTTCGGCTATTGCTCGAAATTCGTCGACCATGGATGACATCGTCAGGCAGGCCCTCGCCAAGTGGCCGAACGTGCCGCACTGCACCGGCTGGCTGCTGCTCGACCGGCGCGGCGAATGGCGGCTGCGCGACGACGCCGCGCAGGCCGCCGGCGAGCTCGGCTCGCCGGTCCGGCATGCGGCGCTGAACGCGTTCATCGGGCGCAACTACGAATGCGATGCGCACGGCCAGTGGTTCTTCCAGAACGGGCCGCAACGCGTGTATGTCGAGCTCGCCTATACGCCGTGGGTCGTGCGCCTGGCCGAGCGCGACGGGCAGCTCACGCTGGCCGACCAGACCGGCGCGCCGTTCGAGCCGGACGCCGCGTGGCTCGACGATGCGGGCGGCGTGCTGTTGCGCGCGCCCGGCACGCCGCCGCGCATCGCGGCGTTGCACGACCACGACCTCGGCCTGTTCGCCGATCACGCGGACTTCGACGCGACGCCGCCCGTGCTGCGCTGGCGCGACGGGCGCACGCTGCCGCTCGGCAGTCTCGCCCGTGCCGACGTGCCGGCGACGTTCGGCTTCGTCGCGAGTCCCGCGCAGCGGGCGCACGATACGTCGGGCGCGCCGAACGGCGGCAGCACCGGAAGCTGAAGCGCAAGCGCCCTGCCCGTCTGACGGCCGTCATCCGCGGCCGTTCTTCTCGTCCTCGCGCTCCTCCTTGTAGCGCGCCTCGAATTCCAGCAGCCGCGCGCCGATGATCGACTGGTCGTAGAACGACACGTCCTTCGCGTCGCGCGCCTCCTTCAGCTGGCGAATCGCCGACGGCCACGCGCCGTCGAGCGCCAGCTTCTCCGCGAGCGCGCGGCGCCGCGCGAGCACGTCGCCACGGCCGTCGCTCGCCTTCGCGAGGTAATCCCACCAGTCCGGCTGCTCGGGGTCCGCCTGCGCCTGGTTGCGCGCGAGCGCCTGTGCGTCGGCGAAGCGGCGTTCGGCGATCAGCGCCTGCAGGTGCGCGACGATCGCCGCATGCGACGCCGGCCAGCGCCGCTGCGCGAGCGCCGCGAGCCGCACCGCGTCGTCGGTCCGTCCCGCGCGGCGGGCGATGTCGGCCGCAAGCACGTCGAGGCTCGGCGAACTCGTCGCCGGATCGTCCGCGCGCCGCTCGCGCGCGTCGAACGCGGCGCGCGCCGACGCGAGCGCCTTGTCGGCCGCATCGTACTGGCCGAGCAGCGTGTTCGCGAGCGCGATCCCGTACGCGTTCGCCGCGACGTTCGGTGCCGTCCGATCGTCGAGCTCGAGCTGCATCCGGCGCACCTCGGCCGCGATGTCGTTCGGCGCGCGGTTCTGCAGAATGCGCAACCGCGCGCGCACGAAGCCATATTCGGCCGACTGGTGCGGCTGCCGATACGGCGCGCGGCGTGCGCGATCCTCCATGTCGGCGATCCGCTCGCCCGTCAGCGGGTGCGTGCGCGCATAGGCCGGCACGCCCGCGTCGCCCATCGACGTGCGCTCGAGCCGTTCGAAGAAGCCCGGCATCCCGTACGGGTCGTAGCCGGCACCGGCGAGCAGCTGGAACCCGACGCGGTCGGCTTCGCGCTCGGCCGACCGCGAGAAGCGCAGCTGATTGTCGACCGCATAGGCCTGCCCGCCCATCGCGATCGCGCTGCCGAGATCGCCGCTGCGCGCGAGCACGCCTGCCAGCACGCCGAGCAGCATCGTCGCGAGCGCCGTGTAGCCGGTCTTCTCGTTCGCGCCGATCATCCGCGCGATGTGCCGCTGCAGCACGTGGCCCATCTCGTGGCCGACCACCGATGCGAGTTCGGATTCCGTCTGCGTCGTGACGACCAGCCCGCTGTTGATGCCGATGAAGCCGCCCGGCATCGAGAACGCGTTGATCTGCGGATCGCGCACCGGGAACAGTTCGAAGTCCGGCATGTAGCCGCCGATGTAGCGCGCCGCCGCAGCCGCCGCGAGCCGCTTCGCGATCGCGTTCAGGTAATCGCGTGCGAGCCAGTCGTCGAGATAGTCCGGATCGCGCCGCACCTCGCGCATCACGCGCTCGCCGAGACGGCGTTCGGCCTGCGGCGTGAGCGAACCGCCGGAGCCGTCGCCGAGGTCGGGCAGCTCCAGCGTGCGCAGCGGCGCGCGCAGGCTCGCGCCGGGCGCGGACGCGCCGTCGGCGCCGGCAAACCGGCTTTCCGCGCCGCCGTAGGTGCCGAACACGCCGGTCGCGATGCCCGACGGCACCGTGGAGATCGACGGCGAGGCGCCGGTCGCCGGCTCGAGCGGCAGCGCGGAGGTGCGCTGTGCATGGCCGCTCGGCGGCAGCGCGAGCGCCGCCGAAAGCAGCACGGCAAGCAACTGTTTGACACGCATGGCAGGATGAAAGCGACGCCGCACCGCGCGCCGGGCGCGCATTGCGGCGTGTGGTCTGAATATTCGGGTCATTGTACCGGCGACATCGCAACTGTCCCGTGCGGCAAGTGCGCCATCTGCGCGCCCGGTGCCGCGAAGGCCACTGCTATGATAGGCGCCCGTTGAAACGTTGGATCGGATCGGGGTGCAGAGAGGGATTCGGCGCCCCAGCCGGTCACGAAGCAGGATCGGGTGACGTGCTCGCGCGTGCGCACGCCGTTCCACTGGAGCAAGACATGTCAGGACTGACCCATTTCGACGCCGCCGGCCACGCACACATGGTCGACGTCGGCGGCAAGCAGGAAACGCAACGCATCGCGATCGCGCGCGGCACGATCCGGATGCTGCCGGCGACCTTCGCGCTGATCCGCGACGGCAAGGCGAAGAAAGGCGACGTGCTCGGCGTCGCGCGGATCGCCGCGATCCAGGGCGCGAAGCGCACCGCCGACCTCATTCCGCTGTGTCACCCGCTCGCGCTGACGCGCGTGGCCGTCGACTTCGAACTCGACGATGCGCTGCCGGGCGTGCACTGCGTCGCGCAGGTCGAGACGTTCGGGCGGACCGGCGTCGAGATGGAAGCGCTGACGGCCGTGCAGGTCGGGTTGCTCACCGTGTACGACATGTGCAAGGCGGTGGATCGCGGGATGGTGATCACCGAGGTGAGCGTGCGGGAAAAGCGCGGCGGGAAGTCGGGGGACTGGAAGGCGGAGGATGTCGCGGGCTGAGCGGCCCGGGCCTGGTCGATCCGGCCTGAACCACCCACGCCCGACCATTGCCCGACCGGGTGACGTGCACGCCCTGCCCCGTCAGGCCGACGCGCCGACCGCATTTGAAATGTCGTTGAAAGGCAAATTCGAGATAGCTGACGTTTATCTCATACAATTGGCGGATTCCGCACGGGAGAGCGTGCGACCCAGCACAAAAAAAGCGAGCACGGGTGATGAATTCGCAAGCATTGAGAAACGCACGGCTGGCCGGGCCGATCCAGGACGAACGACTCGTCCAGCTAGAGACGCCGCTCGGCCCTGACGTCCTGCTGCCCCATCGCGTCAAGGGACGCTCCCGGCTCGGGCGTCATTTCGAGTTCACCGTCGACGCCGTGTCGGTGTCCGACGACATCGAGCTCAAGAAGCTGATCGCGCAGCCCGTCACGCTGCGAATCCAGCAGGCCGACAAGTCGTACGCGCCGCACCACGGGTACGTGCACGCTGCCCGCCGGCTCGGGTCGGACAGCGGCCTCACGCACTACCAGATCGTCTTCGCGTCGTTCCTGCACTTCCTGAAGTTCCGCCGCGACCAGCGCATCTGGCAGGACAAACCCGCCGACGAGATCATCGCCGACGTCCTGAACCAGCACCCGCAAGCCAGGGGCTGCTTCGAATTCAGGCTCTACCAGCCGCTGCCGTCCCGCTCGTTCTGCATGCAATACGAGGACGACTGGAACTTCGTGCACCGCCTGCTGGAATCGGAAGGCCTGTACGGTTTCTGGGAGCAGGCGCAAGACGGCAAGTCGCACACGCTCGTCGTCGTCGACCGGATCGACGCGCTGCCCGCGCTGTCGCCGCCGACCGTGCGCTTTCATCACGCCGGCGCACGCGACGAGGCCGACACGCTCGTCCAGTTCTCCGGCACGCGCACGCTGCGCAGCGTCGAGCGTACGACGCGCACGTTCGACTACAAGCAGCCGCCCACCGCGTCGAATCCGAAGGCGACTCATTTGCCGACGATCGCGAACCAGGGCGACCTGCCGCAGCAGCTCGAAGTCTACGAATACACCGGTGCCTACACGTACCCCGAACAGTCTCGCGGCGACCATCTGTCGAAGCTCTGGATGGAGCAGCAGGAGTCGCTTGCGAAGCGTTTTCACGGCATCGGCGGCGTCCGGCGCATGGATGCGGGACGCACGTTCGAGCTCGCCGATCACCCCGAACACGACAAGGACGACGCGGGCCAGCGCCGCTTCGCGGTGATCGAGACGGCCTGGCTGATCGCCAACAACCTGCCCGTCGCCGACCGACAGGCCGGGTTCCCGCACAGCCTGCAGGCCGACATCGGCGAGCTCGTGCGGGCCGGCGGTGCGGACCTGTCGTACGTCCGGCATCCGGACGGCAGCGAGGGTATTTTCCAGGTCAGCATCGAGGCGCAGCGCACGACGGTGCCGTTCCGCAGCCCATTCGAGCACGCGAAACCGCCGATGCATCTGCAATCCGCGATCGTCGTCGCACCGCAGGGCGAAGAAGTCCACACCGACGCGCTCAACCGGGTCAAGGTCCGATTCCATTGGGATCGCCTGAACGACGGCGACGAGAAGGCGTCGTGCTGGCTGCGTGCCACGGCATCGGATTCCGGAAACGGCTATGGCGCCGTTCATCCGCATCGCAGCGGCGAGGAAGTGCTGGTCGACTTCCTCGGCGGCGACTGCGATCGTCCGATCATCGTCGGCAAGGTCTACAACGGTGCGACGAGCCCGCAATGGCACAGCAACGGCATCCTGTCCGGTTACCGGTCGAAGGAATATGCGGGTGCCGGCTACAACCAGCTGGTGCTCGACGACGCGACGTCGCAGAACCGCGTACACCTGTACAGCAGCCAGGCCAACACGCACCTGCACCTGGGCTACCTGATCGACCACACGGGCAACGATCGCGGCGGCTATCTCGGCAGCGGCTTCGACCTGCGCTCGGATGCATACGGCGCGGTGCGCGCGAACCGCGGGCTGTACGTCACGACGCACCCGAAGCAGCCGGCAAGCCAGCCGCTCGACGTGAAGGAAACGCAACAGCAGCTCGTCCGCGCGGAAGGCCTGATGGAAACGATGTCGGAGGTCAGCGCGCAGCATCAGGGGGAGTCGCTCGACCCCGGCCACACGGCGCTGAAGCAGTTCAGCGACGCGACGCAGAACAGCGTGAGCGGCAGCACCGCGGGCGGCAGGACCGCCGGCGGCGGCACCGGCACGGCCAACGCGTTCAAGGAGCCCGTGATGCTGTTCGGCAGCCCGGCCGGCATCGCGCTGTCGACGCAGCAGTCCGTGCAGTTCGCCGCGGACCGGCACGTCAACCTCGTCAGCGGACAAAGCACACACGTCGCGGCCGGCAAGTCGCTGATCGCGAGCGTCCTCGACCGGATCAGCCTGTTCGCGCAAAACGCAGGCATGAAGCTGTTCGCCGGCAAGGGCAAGGTGGAAATCCAGGCGCAGGCGGACAACATCGAACTGACCGCGCAGAAGGCGCTGAAACTGGTGGCGGCCACGCAGTCGATCGAAGGCGCGGCAGCGAAAGAAATCCTGCTGACTTCCGGCGGCGCCTACATCCGCATCGCGGACGGCAACATCGAGGTGCACGCGCCCGGCAAGATCGACATCAAGGGTGCGCAGCACCTGTTCAACGGCCCCACGCACCTGTCGCAAACCATGCCGACGCTGCCGAACTCGAGCGGCAACTACGACCAGGCGTTCATCGCGCACTGGGCCGGCACCGACATTCCGGTCGCGAATACGCGATACCAGATGTTCTCGAACGGCACGCTGATCTCGGAAGGCGTCACCAACGCGGCAGGCGAGACCGGGCTCACGCAGAGCCACGTGCCGCACGACGTCGTCGTCAAGTTCTTGGGGAAATCGAATGGCTGACGTGCAACAGAAGGACAACGTGCTGGGTACCGGCGCGGGGATGCTGACGCCGACGGGGTACAAGGATCGGCCGAAGGTGGCGATCAATATCTGCGACAAGCATGTGACGCCGGCACCGAAATGGATCGTCGGCACATGTCCGTTCTACTATCGGCCACTTCACGGGGCCTATATGGAGACGGTCGAGAAGGTCAGCATGTCGAGCATCTGGTCGACCATCAAGGGTTTCGCGCTGTCGTGGGATCCGTGGACCGACTCGAACGTGGCGCACCGACTCCTGCACCGGCGCGAGGAACTGATCAAGATAGACAGCACGAATTCCGACTGGTCTCGTCACGGCAACTTCATGATGCGTCACGTCGGATGCGGACATAAGCCGCCGGATTACTACATCAGCTACGGCTACTACTATTGCTCCGACTATGGCAAGAATCTTTACCCTCGACTCAGCCCCCAGGGAAAAGCGTGGTTGAACAAAGCGCGAAAACTGCTTCAGGTCAACATGGAAGACGGCCTGAATCAAAACATGGTGGGCAACACGATCCAGATGGCCAGCCCGACGCCAGGAAACGGTAGCGTCGATATGACGTGGCCACAGTTCGAGTTGGAAATGGACACCGAAAAGTTCAAGGAATTCGCATTCAAGACGCACCCGATGGCCTACCTCGACGGCGGCTTGGCGGATCTGCCGATCATGGATCTCGTCAGGATCGGAATGCGCCCGAACATTCAGGAATGGGGCGACGGAAGAACGTGGGGACAGGCGCGCGACTCGGCCATCCCCGTTCTGAGGAACAAGGCCGAGGAATGGGACGTCGATGATCCGGTCGGCAAGGCACTCGGAAGACTGCTGGTGAAGTGACATGCGAAAAAGCAAACGATGGCTTTTGATCGCGGGATGCGTTCTTGTTCTGCCGATCGCTATTTACGGATATACGGAAATGACTTCAGGGTGGGAAACGGTATCGACCGAATTCATGCGCAACGACAAGCCGTACGGCGCAGGCGCATTTCGCGTACAGCGCAACGACTTCATGTCGTTGAAGGTTGCAAGACCGGAACTCACGTTCAAGCCGGAAAGCGAGCAGAAGAACCCGGACGTCGCGGAGTTCGCCGAACCGTGGATGGACGATTCAAACGAGCGGCTGAACCGGTCCACCGTCAGTTTCCTGCGCGGCACGCTGGGCGGCAGCGTCGTGCGCCACTTCCAGCAACCGGGCCAGACCGCGTCATGGTGGTACTCGCCCGACTGGCGGGTCCTGTACGTCAGTACCGGCTGGATGGACTACAAGGCACCTCGCCCCGACGACGGCGCGGTCCTCCAGACTACGAGGCTTTGGAAATCGAGCGACGGCGGCCAGCACTGGTCCCAACTCCAATGGCCTGCGGATCACAACATCAGCCGATTGCTGTTCATCGATGCCCAGCGTGGTTACGCGATCGGCTGGGGACCGCGCGTCTGGCGAACGACAGACGGCGGCCAATCGTGGCAGGAAATCAAGGCGCCTCCGGGCGCAATCATCCCAGGCAAGCCGCGCAGATCATTCGATGGAGTCGCCCTCGGCCCGGACGGTACATTGCGCGTCGCCTATCTGGCCAACGAGCCCGGTTATCCGCAACCGACCAGCGTCGTCAGCAGGCTCGACCGGGATCAGCCGGACTTCGCCCATGAAGCCGAGCTACCCGGCCACGTCGTCGGCCTCGAAGCACCGCCAGCACCGTATCGAGACTACCCGCTGTATGTGCTGTCACGCGCGGCCAATGCATCCGGCAACAACCGCGATACAGGAGGCATTTCGACCTGGACCAGCGAGCATCCTGATCGCATCCGGCAGTTGCACACGTTCGAGGACCGCTTGACGCTCAACGGGCTGAGTGTCGGGCGCAACGGCGTTCTGCTTGTTCACGCAACCGATCCAAACACCGCAAACGGCGGCGGCTCGCCCATCGACGTGACCATCAGCAGCACCGATGGCGGCAAGACCTGGCAGCAAACCACCGACAAGGCCTCGCAGGGCGGCTACTTCGACCCGGAAACGAATACGCTCTATTCGGTGTTCGCCTACACCCTGCGGAAGCGACAATTCTGATTGCCAACTGACGCGCTTGCCGCGGGCCACGTCCGCAGAATCGGACAGTGCCCGCGGCACGACCGGCCGCGTCGCCCGCCCATCACTCGCCGCGACGCGGCTCGAACACGAACGGTTGCGTGAGCAGGAACGGATTCGCGGTGGCGCCGGTCTGCGCGCAGGTCGCATGCGTCATCGCGTCGACGGCCGCGCGGTCTGCCGCGGCATTGCGGCTGCTGGTCGTCACGGTGACGTTCTGGGCTTCGCCCGAGGTCGTCATCAGCGCGCGCACGAGCACGGTGACGGGACGCGTGAGCGGCTTCGCGCCATCCGGGTAGACGGCGCGCGGAATGCGGCAGGTCAGCTTGCTTTCCTGCGACGACGACAGCATCGCGCAGCCGGAAAGCAGCACGGCGACGGCAGGCAGGATCAGGATGGTCGAGCGAAGAGCCATGGTCGAATATCGTTCTTGAGTACTGTTGCGGACGATTGCCGCGCCGGCCGACATCGTCCGGCCGCATCGCGTGCATCGCCCCGCGCCGCGGCCATCGGACCGGCGCCCCGTTGCGGCCGCACGACCGATGGTTGCCCGGTCGCGATCCTGCTTCGCGGGTTCCCGGAGATCCGGGGGCAGCGTTCGTGCCGGCAACCCGCTCCGGGCGGCCATGCACGCGAACGCTTTCGCGCATTGTGCACGCGCCGCCTCGCGCGTGGCGGCGATTTGACAATGGTTGACGCGAATCGCGCCGTATCCGGCCGGCATCCATTCTTCGCGGGAAGCAATCGCCGCACCGTCCCGGGCCGCCATCGCTCCCCTGCTCCACCGCAATCCGACCGACGCCGGGATTCCCCGCCCGGCGCCGCGCGGCGTCACTCCGAATCGTCGTCCGAGTCGTCGTCGTCCGCGTCGGCCGGGACTTCTCCGTACTTCGCGACCACCGCCGCCTTGAACGCCTTCAGCGCCGGCTGCTGGTCGCACAGCTTGTACAGCAACCCAAGCTGCTGCGGCCAATCCTTCAACTCCTTCGCGAACACATGCAGGCGCGCAACCGTATCGAACGCGTCGGCGTCGCGGCCGGCCAGCGCCTGCAGCGCCGCATAGCGGCGCAGCACCGTCTCGCCGGGCAGCAGCGCGATCGCGCGCTCGTGCGCGATGAGCTTGAGCGGCAGGTTGTCCGGCGAAATCGTCAGCAGCGTGGCCGCGCCGTAATCGCCCCACGCGCCGAACAGCAGCGACGGCGCGTCGCGGTACTGCGCGGCCGGTTCGCTGCCGTAGTACAGCACTTCCGCGCGCTGGTAGTCGCGCAGCACGGGCACTGCCGCCAGCACGCCGCCGACCGACAGCACCGCGAACAACCCGAACGCCGCGCGGCCCGGCAGGATACGCAGCGGCTTCACGTCGAGCAGGCCGATCACGAACATCGCCGGCAGCAGGAAGAACATGTATTGCTGCGGATATTCGACGAGCGCATGCATCAGCAGGATGCCGATCAGCGCGAGGCCGAACACGCGCGTGCTCGACTGCGGCGCGCGCACCGCGCGCACGAACCATGTGACGAGCGCGACGACGAGCACGCCGAGGCCGACGAGGCCTGACTTCGCGAGCAGGTCGATGAAGATGTCGTGCGAGTTGTTCGCGATCTCGACACCGCCGAGCGTACGCACGAGCGCGAACTGATGCGACGGGAATTCGCCCCAGCCGACGCCGAGCAACGGATGCTCGCGGAACATCGCAAGCCCGTACTTCCACAGCGCGAGGCGCGGCGCGATCTGCCCCGCGTCGCGCATCCTGTCGGCCGCCGACTCGGCGAGCCCCAGGTGGAAGTGCACGTTGGCCCAGCGCACCGCGACGTTCACCGCGACGAAGATCACCGCGAGCGCGACCGGCATCAGCCATGCGCGGCGGTTGCCCGGCGCGCGGCGCGACTCGAGCCATGCCATCCAGAAACCCGCGACGACCAGCACCGCGACCTGCAGCCACGGGCCGCGCGACACCGTCAGCGCGAGCCCGACCGACAGCGCGATCGACAGCGCGAGCCACGCCCATGCCGCGAGCCGGCGCGTCTGCGCCAGATACAGCGCGCCCGCGAGCGCGAACGCGATGTAGGTCGCCAGGTGGTTCGCCTGCGCCATGTTGCCGTACGGGCGGCGATCGACCGCGATGTTGTACACGACGACGAACGGCGACACCGCGGACTCGAGATGGAACAGCTGAACGATCTGGCTCGCGACCGCGAACACCCCGCCGACGAGCAGCGCGCCGGACATCATTCGCGCGACGGCTTCGGCGAGCCCCTCGCGCGCGAGCGTGTAGCCGGCCTGCATCGCGACCAGCGCGGCGGCCAGATAGCCGACCGCCAGCCAGTTCATCGACGGCACCTTCAGCGGCATCAGCGCGACCTGCGCGATCAGCACCGCCGCGAACCCGAGCGGCGCGACGAACGCGGCCGGCGCGGCGAACGGCTCGGCCGGGCGGCCCGTGCGCGCGAGCAGGACGACGGAGAGCCCCACCAGCAGATACAGCACCAGCGCGGCAAATTCTGAATAGAAGGTTGGAATCGGATACGTGTGATTCGTGATCGAGTACGGCACGATCAGGGCGACAGCCAGCGCAACGAGCGGCAACGAACGGGAAAAAGTAGAAGGCATGAGCGAACCGGATGTCAGCAACCGGCGCACTATACAAAACTTTCCCCGCTCTGTGCGGGCCCGTCGCACCGTCACCCGACGCGGCGCGACCGGTGCGACCGGCGCAACCCGCCGGCACGGCGGGCGCCGTGCCGTGCACGCGGCCCCGCACTGGCCGGCATGCCCCCGCCCCTACGCGCGGCATTCCGCCGGCGCATATTTCGCGGGCAACGTCGCGGCCTCCGCCGGTAGCGGGCCCGCTCCCGGCGCCGGGAGCGACGACGCAGCCTTGCCGGCGGCAAAGCACTCCCATGCGATCGCCCCGGCCTGCATCGTGCCCTTTTTCAGCGGTACGCGCGCGGTCGGCGTATCGGCCTTGTCCGGCGCGGACGGCACGAGGACGAGCGTATTCGCGCCGGCCGCGGCGACGCGGGCGGTAAACGCCACCGTGATCTGGCCCGTGTCGCCGTCGATGACGACGGATTCGACGTTGCGGGTGGCGGCCGGCGGGCTGTAGCCGCCGTCGAGGCCCGCGCCGCTCGCGGCATTGTCGGCGACCGCGAGCCGCGCGGACGACGCGAGCGCGAGCCCCTCGCCGACGCGCGAGCGCGCGAGGTAATCCTGGTACGCGGGAATCGCGTAGGCCGCGATCACGCCGACGATCGCGAGCACGATCATCAGTTCAATCAGCGTGAAGCCGGCCGGCCGCCAGCGCGGCGCCGACCGGCGCGCGCGCCGCAGATCGGCGGCGATGCGACGGAACAGGGAAACGGAAAAGGCTTCGAACATGACTGGCTCCGGAAACGAAAAACGCCTGCCGGATCAGGCAGGCGTTTCGATCGTAGCCAGCGGGCCGCGGCCCCGGCAGTCGGCCGGACGGCCAACGTCAATGCGCGCGCGGGACGCCGCGGCGGCGCCGGAGCGCGTAACCCGCGGTGACGACGAACAGCGCGCCGGCGATGCTCGCGCCGTAGATCGCGGCCTGCGTATCGAGTACCGGCCAGCGGTCGCCGACCGGGTCGTGCACCATCAGCCCGCCGGCGATCCAGCCCAGCAGCCCGGCGCCCAGCGCGACGACGACCGGAAAGCGGTCGAGCAGCTTCAGCACCAGCGTGCTGCCCCACACGATGATCGGCACGCTGACGACGAGCCCGAAGATCACCAGCGCCAGCCGGTGCGACGGATCGGCCTGCTCGGCCGCGCCGGCGATCGCGATCACGTTGTCGAGGCTCATCACGGCGTCGGCGATCACGATCGTCTTCACCGCGTCCCACAGCCGGTCGGCCGGCTTCACGTTGTCGTGCGCATCGGCGTCCGGCGCCATCAGCTTGACGCCGATCCACAGCAGCAGCAGGCCGCCGCCGAACTTCAGGAACGGCACGTCGAGCAGCACGACCGCGAATGCGATCAGCGCGACCCGCAGCAGGATCGCGCCGGCCGTGCCCCACACGACGCCGCGCAGCCGCTGGTTGGCGGGCAGGTTGCGGCATGCGAGCGCGATCACGACCGCGTTGTCGCCGCCGAGGAGAATGTCGATGATGACGATCTGAAACACCGCGCCCCAGTGGAGCGACGTCAGGAATTCAAGCATGAGCAGTATCGGGTGATCGGGTGCGGGGCAACGGCTGTCGAACAGGCGGCCCGGGTCAATGCCGGAACATGCATCGCGCAGCCCCGGGGCTTACAAATTCATTGCGCGAGCATAACAAAAAACGCCGGCGAAGCCGGCGTTTTTTGCAGGATGAACCACGCGGAAATTACAGCGCCTTCTTCAGCAGGCGACCCATTTCCGACGGGTTGCGCGTGACGGTGATGCCGCACGCTTCCATGATTTCCAGCTTCGCTTCGGCCGTATCCGCACCGCCCGAGATCAGCGCGCCGGCGTGGCCCATGCGCTTGCCCGGAGGCGCCGTGACGCCAGCGATGAAGCCGACGACCGGCTTCTTCATGTTGTCCTTGATCCACTCGGCGGCATTGGCTTCGTCCGGACCGCCAATTTCGCCGATCATCACGACCGCATCCGTATCCGGATCGTCGTTGAACATCTTCATCACGTCGATGTGCTTCAGACCGTTGATCGGGTCGCCGCCGATACCGACTGCCGACGACTGGCCGAGGCCCAGTGCCGTCAGCTGCGCAACCGCTTCATACGTCAGCGTGCCCGAACGCGACACGACGCCGATGCGGCCCTTGCGGTGGATGTGACCCGGCATGATGCCGATCTTCAGTTCGTCCGGCGTGATCGTGCCCGGGCAGTTCGGCCCGAGCAGCAGCGTCTTGCGGCCTTCGCGACGCATGCGGTCCTTCACTTCGATCATGTCGCGAACCGGAATGCCTTCCGTGATGCAGATCGCGAGATCGAGGTCGGCTTCGACCGCTTCCCAGATCGCAGCAGCAGCACCTGCCGGCGGAACGTAGATGACCGACACGGTCGCGCCGGTTTCGGCCTTCGCTTCCTTGACGCTCGCGTAGATCGGAATGCCTTCGAAATCTTCGCCGGCCTTCTTCGGGTTCACGCCCGCGACGAATGCTTCGCGGCCGTTTGCGTATTCACGGCAGGCGCGCGTGTGGAATTGACCGGTCTTGCCGGTAATGCCCTGCGTGATGACCTTCGTGTCCTTGTTGATCAGAATCGACATGTATTTTGACCTCTGTTCGATTGGCGTCGCGTGCAAACCGCGCCGCCATACCTATTCATTGAGCGCGCTTACTTGCCTGCGGCAGCCGCGACAACCTTCTGCGCAGCCTCTTCCATGCTGTCAGCCGAGATGATCGGCAGGCCCGAATCGGCCAGCATCTTCTTGCCGAGGTCTTCGTTCGTGCCCTTCATGCGCACGACGAGCGGCACGTTCAGGTTCACGGCCTTCGAACCGGCGATCACGCCTTCCGCGATCACGTCGCAGCGCATGATGCCGCCGAAGATGTTCACGAGGATCGCCTTCAGGTCCGGGTTCTTCAGCATCAGCTTGAACGCTTCCGTGACCTTCTCGGTCGTCGCGCCACCGCCGACGTCCAGGAAGTTCGCCGGCTCGCCGCCGAACAGCTTGATCGTGTCCATCGTCGCCATCGCGAGGCCTGCGCCGTTCACGAGGCAGCCGATGTTGCCGTCGAGCGAGATGTACGCGAGGTCGAACTTCGACGCTTCGATTTCAGCCGGATCTTCTTCGTCCAGGTCGCGGTACGCGACGATTTCCGGGTGACGGAACAGCGCGTTCGAGTCGAAGTTGAACTTCGCGTCGAGTGCGATGACCTTGCCGTCGCCGGAGACGTTCAGCGGGTTGATTTCAGCCAGCGATGCGTCGGTTTCCCAGAATGCCTTGTACAGGCCTTGCAGGATCGCGCGTGCTTGCGGAATCGAAGCGGCCGGCACGCCGATCTTCGCGGCCAGGTCGTCGGCTTGCGCGTCGAGCAGGCCCGTCGACGGCTCGACGATGACCTTGTGGATCAGTTCCGGGTGCTTTTCGGCAACTTCCTCGATGTCCATGCCGCCTTCGCTCGAACCCATCAGCACGATCTTCTGCGAGATGCGGTCGACGACGAGGCTGACATACAGTTCCTGCTTGATGTCGGCGCCTTCTTCGATCATCAGGCGGTTGACCTTCTGGCCTTCCGGACCGGTCTGGTGCGTGACGAGCTGCATGCCGAGGATCTGGTTCGCGTATTCGCGGACCTGCTCGATCGACTTCGCCACCTTCACGCCGCCGCCCTTGCCACGGCCACCCGCGTGAATCTGAGCCTTCACGACCCATACCGGGCCGCCGAGCTCTTCTGCCACCTTGACGGCCTCGTCAACCGAGAACGCCGGCTTGCCGCGCGGTACCGCGACTCCGAATTTCCGCAGGATTTCCTTACCCTGGTACTCGTGAATCTTCATGCGTGATTCCCTTCAGTCTGAGAGTTGGATGAAATGTCGCTTAAGACGCTTCTTCGAATGATTTCCGTTCATTCCTTCGTGCTGCCCTCACCGGGCAGATCCGGCCGAAGCGGGCCGTACCACCGCGGGTAGTACTGCCGCACGACCTCGCCGTCGAACCGCAATGCCCGGCAGCGGCCGAGCTGGAAAGGCGGCTCGACGTGCTCGCCGTCATGGTCCGGCCCTTCGCCGCCCTCTTCGCGCACGTTCCACACGTCACCGGCGAACGCCTGGATCGCTGCCGTCGGCAGCACGGCGCACAGTTCGGTCAGATGGGAACAGCCCGCGACGCCGGCGAGCAGCCGGTTCGCGTTGCGGCGGAAATTGCGGAAGAGGTTGAGCCCGATGAGGGCCCGATAGGCGGGAGGGGCGGATTGACAGTGACCGGGATAGGGAACCCACTCCGAAGACGCTTCGGCGTCGACGACATTGAGGTCACGATCGATGGTCACGCGCAGCCAGAGTTCGTGGATCGGCAGGCCCTGGGGCCGGATGCCCGACGCAAGCGCGACATCGCGCGGCTTGTGGTCGGTCAGGCAGGCTTCGATGTCCCACAAGCCGTCGTCGCGCTCGTAGGCTTCCGCTCGGATTGCGCGTCGATGTCGCAACTGACGGGGCACGGGCTCGGATAGCGGCATGCTGGAGGTTGAGGCCGAAGAGGAAAACCCGTGGATTTTAGCATATTGGGTATTTGAGGCATCCGGCCGCGACGGCGGGTATTCCCGCCTGTCCGGAAACGGTTGCATTGCAGCAAAATCGCGCGCAGCGCGCGCGACCGAAGCGGTCAGTCGTCGATCGGGAAATCGTCGCCGACCTTCAGCAACTTCACGATGGTCGCGCTCGAAAAGCCGCGCGCGGCAAGGAAGCGCGCCTGCTTCGCGCGCTCGGCGGGCGTTTGCGGCAGTGCACCGAATTTCTTGCGCCAGACGGCCTGCGCGCGGGTCCACTCGGTCTCGCGCAACTGCGCATTCACTTCCTCGACGAGGTTGTCGCCGACCGCATGGCGCTTCAGTTCGCTGACGATGCGTGCGACGCCGACGCGCGATGCGCGGCGATGCACGAGGCTCTCGGCAAAGCGTGCATCGGACAGCCAGCCTTCCTGTTCCAGCGCATCGAGCACCGGCTCGACCGATTCGTCCTCGCCGACGTACGGCGCGAGCTTGCGCGCGAGTTCGGCGCGGCTGTATTCGCGCCGTGACAGATAGCCGAGTGCGCGGCCCTTCAGCGAACGTGGCGGTTTCGACGACTTGCGCCCGGTGGCGCCGGCCTCGTCGCCGGAAGCAGCGCTGCCTGAACCGCCGGCCGCACGGCGTGTGCGACTCGGATGCTGGCTGCTGCGCGTATACACATCTTCCTTGACCGACGCCGCCGCATCGGCTGCGCGCTCGCCCGGGAAGCCGACACCGGACACGCGACGGCGCGACCGGTCGTGCGCGTCGAACGATTCGTCGTCGTCGAACGGATCGACCGGTGCGGTGATCTCAAACGAAACGAGGGCATCGTCGGATGCCCTCGTCGCGGTGCGGTGCGCGGACTGACTGCCCGCGCCCCGCCGGTCGGCACCCGAGGATGCGGCTCGCCGGCCGGAGCGGCCCGCCGTGTCGGGCGCGTCGCTCGGGTCCGGTTCGCCAGCGTGACCTCGGCGCCCGACCATCACTCTTCTTCGTCCATCGCCTCGGCTTCGTCGACTACGCCATCGGGCATCGCGGCAACGCCGAGCGACTCGCGAATGCGGTTTTCGATCTCGCGGGCGATTTCCGGGTTCTCGCGCAGGAATTCACGCGCGTTGTCCTTGCCTTGGCCGATCTTCTCGCCGTTGTAGCTGTACCAGGCGCCGGCCTTGTCGACGATCTTCGCCTGCACGCCGAGATCGATGATCTCGCCCTGGCGCGAAATGCCTTCGCCGTACAGGATGTCGAAGATCGCTTCGCGGAACGGCGGCGACACCTTGTTCTTGACGACCTTAACGCGGGTTTCGTTGCCGATCACCTCGTCGTTCTTCTTGATCGAGCCGATCCGGCGGATATCCAGACGCACCGACGAGTAGAACTTCAGCGCGTTGCCGCCCGTCGTGGTTTCCGGGTTGCCGAACATCACGCCGATCTTCATCCGGATCTGGTTGATGAAGATCACGAGGCAGTTCGTGCGCTTGATCGTGCCGGTCAGCTTGCGCAGCGCCTGCGACATCAGGCGAGCCTGCAGGCCCGGCAGCGAATCGCCCATCTCGCCTTCGATTTCCGCCTTCGGCACGAGCGCCGCGACCGAGTCGATGACGATCATGTCGATCGAGCCCGAGCGCACCAGCGCGTCGGTGATTTCGAGCGCCTGCTCGCCGGTGTCCGGCTGCGAGATCAGCAGCTCCGGCACGTTCACGCCGAGCTTCGCTGCATATTGGACGTCGAGCGCGTGCTCGGCGTCGATGAACGCTGCGGTGCCGCCCAGCTTCTGCAGCTCGGCGATGACCTGCAGCGTGAGCGTGGTTTTACCCGACGATTCCGGACCGTAGATCTCGACCACCCGGCCGCGCGGCAGACCGCCGACGCCGAGCGCGATATCGAGACCCAGCGAGCCCGTGGAGACGACCTGGATGTCTTCGGCCGCTTCGCCGTCGCCCATCCGCATGATCGACCCTTTGCCGAACTGCTTCTCGATCTGCGCGAGTGCGGCCGCCAGCGCCTTGCTCTTCTCGGCGGTCATCCCGGAGCCCTTCTTGCTATCTTCCATGAATCGTCCTTTGCTATGATGAGCAGCGTCTGTCAGAGGCGCGCCCGCTTTCAAGCGCTGCCCACGAATGCAGACACTGTATAAAAAAACAGTGTTTTATGCAAGCCCGCAATGCAGGCTGCGTTGTACACGGATAACTTCGGAGACAGCCGCGCCGGCGCGCACGCCCCGCCGGCCATCGGTCAGCAACATGCGAATTCTCATCGCCGAAGACGACAGCATACTCGCGGACGGCCTCACCCGATCACTCCGCCAATCGGGCTATGCGGTCGACCACGTGAAGAACGGCATCGAGGCCGATACCGCGCTGTCGATGCAGTCCTTCGACCTGCTGATCCTCGATCTCGGGCTGCCCAAGATGTCCGGGCTCGACGTGCTGAAGCGCCTGCGCGCGCGCAATTCCAACCTCCCCGTGCTGATCCTGACCGCCGCCGACAGCGTCGACGAGCGCGTGAAGGGGCTCGACCTCGGCGCGGACGACTACATGGCCAAGCCGTTCGCGCTCAACGAGCTCGAGGCGCGCGTGCGCGCGCTGACCCGGCGCGGCGCGGGCGGCGGCCCGACCGTCGTGCGCCACGGCTCGCTCGCGTTCGACCAGGTCGGCCGCATCGCGTATGCGAACGAACGCGTGCTCGATCTGTCCGCGCGCGAGCTCGGGCTGCTCGAGGTGCTGCTGCAGCGCATCGGCCGGCTCGTGTCGAAGGAGCAGCTCGTCGACCATCTGTGCGAATGGGGCGAGGAAGTCAGCAACAACGCGATCGAAGTGTACGTGCACCGGCTGCGCAAGAAGATCGAGCCGAGCGGCGTGCGGATTTCCACCGTGCGCGGCCTCGGCTACTGCCTCGAGAAAGTCGCGCCCGCGGCGCCAGCCGACCCGGCCGCGCCCCAGCCCGCGGCGGCCGGCACGCCGCTGCGCTGAACCCGGCCGTCGCCGCGATGGCCACGCCGGCCCATTCCCGCCATCCGACCGGCGAGCCATCGTCCGCCGCCGACGCCGTGCGCGACGCACGCTACGAGAACCCGTTCGCGCCGCCCGACGAAACCGATACGCCCGAGGCCGCACGCCCGCGCTCGCTGTTCGGCGAAATCCTCGACTGGATGCTCGCGCCGCTCCTGCTGCTGTGGCCGATGAGCATCGCCGTTACCTATCTCGTCGCGAAAACGATCGCGAACGGCCCGTTCGACCGCGCGCTCGAGACCAACGCGTACGTGCTCGCGCGGCAGATCCATCCGGTCAACGGCGTCGCCGAGCTGACGCTGCCGCAGCAGACGCGCGACTTCCTGCGCGCGGACAACGTCGACAGCGTTTACTTCCAGGTGCTCGGCACGCGCGGCGAGCTGGTCGCGGGCGAGGCCGACATGCCGCTGCCGCGCGACGAGGACCGCCCGCCGCCGGGCGTCGTCGTGTTCCGCGACGACCTGCTGCGCGGCAACGACGTGCGCGTCGCGTATACGACCGTCGCGCTGCCGGAGTCGAGCAGCACGCAGCCCGTGCTCGTGCAGGTCGGCGAGACGCTCGACAAGCGCAACGCGCTCGCGAACGACATCATCAAGGGCGTGATCCTGCCGCAATTCGTGATCCTGCCGCTCGCGATCCTGCTCGTGTGGTTCGGGCTGTCGCGCGGGCTCGCGCCGCTCAACGCGCTGCAGGCGCACATCCGCGCGCGGCGGCCCGACGACCTGTCGCCCGTCGAGGCGCAGCGCGCGCCGCCCGAGATCGAGCCGCTCGTCACGTCGTTCAACGACCTGCTCGCGCGCCTCGAACAGAACATGGCGCTGCAGAAGCGCTTCATCGCCGACGCCGCGCACCAGATGAAGACGCCGCTCGCGGGGCTGCGCACGCAGGCCGAGTTCGCGTTGCGCCATCCCGTGCCGCCCGACGTCCAACGTTCGCTCGAGCAGATCGCGACGAGCTCCGAGCAGGCCGCCCGGCTCGTCACGCAGTTGCTCGCGCTCGCGCGCGCCGAGAACCGCGCGAGCGGGCTGACCTTCGAGCCGGTCGAGATCGGGGCGCTCGCGCGCCGCACGGTGCGCGACTGGGTGCAGGCCGCGCTCGCGAAGCGCATGGACCTCGGCTACGAAGGCCCGGAGGACGACACGCCGCTCGACGTCGACGGCAATCCCGTGATGCTGCGCGAGATGCTCGGCAACCTGGTCGACAACGCGATCCGCTACACGCCCGAAGGCGGCCGCATCACGGTGCGCGTGCGGGCCGAGCCTGCGGCGCGGCGCGTGCATCTCGAAGTGGAGGATACGGGCCCCGGCATCCCGGCCGGCGAACGCGAGCGCGTGGTCGAGCGCTTCTACCGGATCCTCGGCCGCGAAGGCGACGGCAGCGGCCTCGGGCTCGCGATCGTGCGCGAGATCGCCGCGCAGCACGGCGGCACGCTGACGCTCGACGATCACGTCTATCAGAGCGCACCGCGCCTCGCTGGCACGCTCGTGCGCGTCAGCCTGCCGTTGTCGGACACCGCCGCGGATCGATCCTGATACGGGCGGATCCGAACCGCATACCGCCGCATACGCGCTGCGATCGCATCGAAACCGGCGTTTTACCGCCCTGCCGCGACACGATCGGGGCACGAAACGGCCGATTCGGCGCGGGTTAACGTGCAGTCGTTTTGCGCCCGCGAGTCAGTGCGCCGTAAGTTTCCGTGCCAATAATCGTCGACAGGCCCGCCCACCCAAGGCGGCCACACATCTATATCAAGGGACTTGGAGACGATTCATGGCAACGTTAGGCGGGCAAATTTCGCACTCGCCGATGACGGGCGAAGAGAAGAAGGTGATCTTCGCGTCGTCGCTCGGCACCGTGTTCGAGTGGTACGACTTTTACCTGGCCGGCTCACTCGCGGCCTACATCAGCAAGAGCTTCTTCTCCGGAGTCAATCCGACCGCGGCATTCATCTTCACGCTGCTCGGCTTCGCGGCCGGGTTCGCCGTGCGTCCGTTCGGCGCGATCGTGTTCGGCCGGCTCGGCGACCTCGTCGGCCGCAAGCACACGTTCCTCGTGACGATCGTGATCATGGGCATCTCGACCTTCGTGGTCGGCTTCCTGCCCGGCTACGCATCGATCGGCATCGCGGCGCCCGTGATCTTCATCGCGATGCGGCTGCTGCAGGGCCTCGCGCTCGGCGGCGAGTACGGCGGCGCGGCGACCTACGTCGCCGAGCATGCGCCGGCGAACCGCCGCGGCTTCTACACCGCGTGGATCCAGACGACCGCGACGCTCGGCCTGTTCCTGTCGCTGCTCGTGATCCTCGGCGTGCGCACCTTCATCGGCGAGGAAGCGTTCGGCAGCTGGGGCTGGCGCGTGCCGTTCGTCGCATCGATCGCGCTGCTCGCGGTGTCGGTGTGGATCCGGCTGCAGCTGAACGAATCGCCGGTGTTCCTGCGCATCAAGGCGGAAGGCAAGACGTCGAAGGCGCCGCTGACCGAAGCGTTCGGCCAGTGGAAGAACCTGAAGCTCGTGATCCTCGCGCTCGTCGGCCTGACCGCCGGCCAGGCCGTCGTGTGGTACACGGGCCAGTTCTACGCGCTGTTCTTCCTCACGCAGACGCTGAAGGTCGACGGCGCCAGCGCGAACATCCTGATCGCGATCGCCCTCCTGATCGGCACGCCGTTCTTCCTGTTCTTCGGCTCGCTGTCGGACAAGATCGGCCGCAAGCCGATCATCCTCGCGGGCTGCCTGATCGCGGCGCTCACCTACTTCCCGCTGTTCAAGGCGCTTACGCACTACGCGAACCCGCAACTCGAACTCGCGACGCAGAAGGCGCCGATCACGGTCCTCGCCGATCCGGCCGCCTGCTCGTTCCAGTTCAACCCGGTGGGCACGTCGAAGTTCACGAACTCGTGCGACATCGCGAAGAGCGCGCTCGCGAAGGCCGGCCTGAACTACGAGAACGTCGCGGCACCGGCTGGCACGACCGCGCAGATCAAGGTCGGCGATACGGTGATCCCCGCGTATGACGGCAAGGCGGCCGACGCGAAGGCGCAAGGCGCGGCGTTCGACAAGACGCTCGCGTCGACGCTGAAGGCGGCCGGCTACCCGGCCAAGGCCGACCCGGCGCAGCTCAACTGGCCGATGACGATCGTGATCCTGACGATCCTCGTGATCTACGTGACGATGGTCTACGGCCCGATCGCGGCGATGCTGGTCGAGATGTTCCCGACGCGGATCCGCTATACGTCGATGTCGCTGCCGTATCACATCGGCAACGGCTGGTTCGGCGGCTTCCTGCCGGCGACCGCATTCGCGATCGTCGCGGCGAAGGGCAACATCTACTCGGGGCTCTGGTATCCGATCGTGATCGCGCTGGCCACGTTCGTGATCGGTGTGCTGTTCGTCAAGGAGACGAAGGACTCCAATATCTACGCGCAGGATTGAGGTCGGGTAGCGGGCGGCCACCGCGCCCGCTACACTGCCCGAACGGGCCGCCGGCAACTTTTTTCAGGGAAGATGAAAAAAGGTGTTGACAGCCCGGCGGCACATCAGCATAATTCAAGTCTTCGGCGAATTAGCTCAGTCGGTTAGAGCGACGGAATCATAATCCGCAGGTCCGGGGTTCGAGTCCCTGATTCGCCACCAAATGCGAAAAGCCGCTGTTCCGCAAGGATCAGCGGCTTTTTTCATTGCTCCGCGATCCGCGCGCGGCATCCATCGCCCTCCAGCCGACCACGCGGCGCCACGCACGCGACATCCAGCATCCGGTTCGCCCGAGTCGCGCATAGGCACGAGCGACCTCCGTCCTCCTCCTGCCAACCGAAATCCAGCGCCATTCATCACGCCGGGCCCATCCGTTCGGCCTCGCGAATCATCGTCGTCGACTACGTGCGTTACAGTGCGGTTCGAACGCCGAGCACCGACGGGCTCGCGGCCATCCCGATTTGATTCGAACCGAGGCAATCGGATCCGGTCGGCAACACAGATAACAACAATCCCATGACTGAACACAACGAATCGAAGCACGACCAGTCCGTTCGACGTACGCGAAAACCGTGGCTGGTGGCGGGCGTCGCGATCGCGGTCGCCGCATTTTTCGGCGCGCGCTTCATGACGACGCGAGACGATCTGGACAAGCGCACGATCGACGACATCCTGAAAGTCGCGCTCGCGGACAAGAACACCGCGCCAACGGACGCCTGCGTCGGCCTGGCCGGCGCCGAACTACCCGCGGACGTGAACGCGAAGGAATTGCTGAGAGTCGACGGTGTGGTGAGAAAGGACGTGCAGGCGTTGATCAACCGTGGCCTGATTACCGTGAAATTCAACGCGGGCCGGGGCAAGCCGACGATCAGAAATCCGGACTACGAGCCGCATGACACGAATGTCCCGCTGAGCCATATCGAGCTCACGCCGGCCGGCAAGGCGTTCTATCGGTACAGGGAATTCGAGAGCAAGGACGCGTCCGCTCCCGGCGGGAGTGTCCTGTACATGATCAATTTGTTCTGCGCGCACGTGACCTACGGCGGCGTCGAGAAATTCATCGAGCCGATGAAGAATCCGTTCGACGACAATCCGCACCTGGTTTCGTGGGTCAACTTCCTGTGGAAACCGGATCAGCATGCCACGCCGTGGCTGGCAGACCCGGACCTCATGGACTCCCTGTCGTTCTACCCCGAAAAGGATGGCTGGGCGCACAAGGGGATTCTCATCGAACGGGACGACAACGGACACTGGGCGCTCGGCGACAATCCGTACGCGATCCGCTGGTAGACGCACCATTGCGCGGCACGGCTCACCAGCCTAACGACCGATGAAGACGAGACGAGGCGTTCACGACCTCACTCATCTTCATCGTCAACGCCCGGCAGCGTACCGCCGCCCTAAGCGACCACCGCCCCGCGCTGGGCGTCGGGCACCTCCGCCCGCACCTTCCCCCGCCAGTTCTCCCCGCCCTCCAGCGCCGGCGTCGACTCGAACAGCTCCGCGATCCAGTCCGCGAACACGCGAACCTTCTGCGACAGATGCCGGTTGTGCGGATACACGATCGAGATCGGCTTGGGCTTCGGATTGCAATCGGGCAGCACCTCGACCAGCGTGCCGTCGCGCAGGTTCGGCAGCACCATGAACAGCGTCGGCTGGATCATCCCGAACCCTTCGACCCCGCACGTCACGTACGCATCCGAATCGTTCACGGTGACACTGCCGTTCATCCGCACCTCGACCGGCTTGCCCTCGATCATGAACACCCACGGAATCGCCCGCGCGCCGTGGCTCGCGCGGAAATTCACCGCATGATGGTCTGCCAGGTCGGCGATCTCCTGCGGCTCGCCGTGACGCGCGAGATAGTCGGGCGACGCGCAGGTCACGCGCTTGAGCATGCCGATCCGCCGCGCGACCATCGACGAATCTTCTAGCGGCCCGACCCGGATCATGCAGTCGATACCCTCCTCGACCGGATCCACGTAGCGGTCCGCCAGGCCGAGGTCGAGCGTGATGTCCGGATAGCGCTGCCGGAAGATCGACAGCGCCGGCAGCACGACGCGCCGCCCGAGCGAACTCGGCATGTGGACGCGCAGCACGCCGCTCGGCTTGCGGTTGCCGGTCTGGAAACTCGCGTCGGCTTCCGCGATCTCCGAGATGATCTTCACGCAGTGCTCGTAATACGCGGCGCCCTCCGGCGTCAGCGACAGCCGGCGCGTCGTCCGGTGCATCAGGCGCACGCCGAGCAGCGCCTCGAGATTCTGGATGATGGTCGTGACCGACGCGCGCGGCATCGCGAGCGTGTCGGCCGCGCGCGTGAAGCTGTTCGCGTCGACCACGCGGGTGAAAACTTCCATTGCCTGGATGCGGTCCATGCTGCGCCCCCTTCGAATCGCCAACGGAACAGAATAGAGCGCGCAACGCGCGCGGCACAAGCCCCCGCCCATTGTTCTCCTCGCCCGAATAGTCGCAGCGTTTCGGACTCGAAAGTGATCGCGATTCGCGCAGTTCCGAACGTCGACGGCTCCGTCCCCGGTTGCCACGCGCGGCATGCTCGCCGCGCACCGGCACGTTATCGCACGAACCGCTCGCGATAGCCCTGCGGCGACACGCCGAGCACGCGCACGAAACTGCGCCGCAGCGTCTCTTCCGAACCGAAGCCGCACCGCGTGGCGATCCGTTTGACGGGCCACGCGGTTTCGCCGAGCAAGCGCTGCGCGGCCTCGACGCGAATCTGTTCGACCGCGCGCGCGGGCGTGCGGCCGGTCCCCGCGCGGTAGTGCCGCACGAAGCTGCGTTCGCTCATGCTGACGCGCTCGGCGAGCGCCGGCACCGACAGGTCGGCCGTCAGGTGCTCGGCGATCCACGCATGCAGTTCGCCGAAACGGTCGTCGGTGCGCTGCATCGACAGCATCGCGCTGAACTGCGCCTGCCCGCCCGGCCGCTTCAGGAACACGACGAGTTCGCGCGCGACATCGAGCGCGATCGCCCGCCCGAGATCCTCCTCGACCAGCGCGAGCGCGAGATCGATGCCGGCCGTCACGCCGGCCGACGTCCACAGCGCGCCTTCGCGGATGAAGATCGGATCGGGCTCGACGCGCACGTTCGGATAGCGCGCGGCGAATTCGTCGCAGCGCGCCCAGTGCGTGACCGCGCGCCGCCCGTCGAGCAGGCCGGCCTCGGCGAGCAGGAACGCACCGGTGCAGACCGACGCGACACGTCGTGCGCGCTGCGCCTGCTGCCGGACCCAGCGCACCGTGCGCGCATCGCGCGACGCGGCCTGCACGCCCTTGCCGCCGGCCACGATCACCGTGTCGGGCCGCCCGGCCGAGCGCAGCGAATCGGCCATCACGACGAGCCCCGACGACGTCTCGACCGGCCCCGCCTCGGCGGCCACGACGCGCGGCGCATACGGCGCGGGCCGGCCGCACCCCTGCGCGAGTTCGTTGACGGAGGCGAACACCTGTAGCGGCCCGGTCACGTCGAGCAACTGCGCACGGGGGAACGCGAGGATCAGGATCGAGCGCGGAGCGGCTGGCATGGCGATTGGCTGAAAACGTGGGCGATCTGGCAATTTCGCCAAACACTACGCGCCTAGAATCGATCTGTCCATCGTGCGCCGGCCGCGGCGCCGCCCCTTCCCTTCGGAGTGTTCGCATGACCCTGCATATCGGCTTTCTCGTGTTTCCGGGTGTCCAGCAACTCGATCTCACCGGCCCGCACGACGTGCTCGCATCGCTGCCCGACGCGGCGGTTCATCTGGTCTGGAAATCGCGCGACACCGTCGCGTCGAGCAGCGGCCTCGCGCTCGCGCCGACCTGCACGTTCGACGACTGCCCGCCGCTCGACGTCATGTGCGTGCCCGGCGGAATCGGGATCAACGAGCTGCTGCTCGATGCCGAAACGATCGCGTTCGTGCAGCAGCGCGCGGCCGCCGCGCGCTACGTGACGTCGGTCTGCACGGGCGCGCTGCTGCTCGGCGTGGCCGGCCTGCTGCGCGGCCGCCGCGCGACGACGCACTGGGCGTTTCATGCGCTGCTCGCGCCGCTCGGTGCGGTGCCCGTGCGCGAACGCGTGGTGCGCGACGGCAACCTGATCACCGGCGGCGGCGTGACGGCCGGCATCGACTTCGCGTTGACGATCACCGCCGAACTGGTCGGCGACGAAGAGGCGCAGGCGATCCAGCTCGCGCTCGAATATGCGCCCGCGCCGCCGTTCGATGCAGGCTCGCCGGATACCGCGCCGGCATCGGTCCTGAAGCGCGTGACCGAGCGTTCGGCTGCGGGGCTCGAGAAGCGGAAGCAGACGATCGACGCGGCCTTGCGCGCGATGTCGCGCTGATCCCCGGTACACGGAAACCGGCGCGCGGACGTGCAGCCTGCCCGCGCTCCGCAGCCTTCACATTCACGGACCGGACCTACCGATGAACATCATCCGCAGCACCGCGTTCACCGCACAGCGCGCATGGGGCGCGCTGGACATCGCGAACCTGAACGGCATCACGGTCCGCCTGCACTGGACCGATCAGCCGTACCGGTGGCACGTGAACGACGGCGAGGAAGTCTTTGCGGTGCTCGACGGCCGCGTCGAGATGCGTTACCGCGAAGCAGGCATCGAGCACGCGACGGTGCTCGAAACGGGAGACGTCTTTCATGCGACGGTCGGCACCGAACACGTCGCGCATCCGCTCGGAGAAGCGCGCATTCTGGTGATCGAGACCGCAGGCAGCGTCTGACGACGGGCGGCGCGCCGCGCGCGTCGCACGGAGTCGACGGGCATCAGCCCGAGATGGTGCCCGTCCCCTGCGACGGGATCAGCTTCGGCTGCGGCGCGCACAGGCACTGGCACAGGTCGTGTTCGAGCGCGACGACCTTGCCCATCACGGTCATCGTCCGCTCGCCGCCATCGGAGACGATCACCCCCTGGGTCTTGCACGCGGCGCAGAACACCGGCGCGCCGAGATAGGCAAGCTCGCGGCCGTCGAACGACGAATTGGCGATCCCGTCGAGCACGACGCCGCCGTGATCGGTCGTGTCGCCCTTCAGAATGAATTTGCGGCTCATGGTTCGGCTCTCCCTCGGAAACGCCGCGCAGCGCGGCGTCGGGCCGCGTGCGGGCAGTCGGTATCCGCCCGTCGGTCGCGGGCGTTTCGCGAGGATATCACCGCGCAGCCGCTCGCCGTCTCCCTGATCAGAACTTGTGGCGCATGCCGATCCGCGCCTGGAACTGCCGGTCGTTCGCGGAGGCGCCGGGGCCGTTGATCGCCGCGACCGCCGCATGCCCGGTCGAGTCGGTGCCCGACGCACGCTGGAACACGGCGCTCACGTAGACGTCGGTGCGCTTCGACAGGAAATAGTCGAGCCCCGCGGCAACCTGGTGATACGTCGCGCCGTCGCGGCCGTCCACGCCGCCGCCGCGCGTGTAGTCGTACGCCACGCCGCCGAACAGGTAAGGCGTGAACTGATAGCGCACGCTCGCCTCGGCGTCGTTGAACACCGCGTTGCCGGACACGCCACCCGGATTCGGGCCGGACGACAGATCGCCGAGCTGGCGAAACGACGTGTTCGTGTACATCGCACCGAGCGTCACCGCGCCGATCGCATAGGTGCCGCCGAGCGCCACGACCTGCAACGTGCGCGCCGACGCATAGCCCGAATACACCGGCGACAGCATGTTGTTGCCCGGCACGCCGCCCACGGTCGGCGCGGGGCTGCCGGTCGTGCCGAAGAACGACACGTTCGGGTTGCGCGCATTCAGGTAGCCGGCCGCCACCGCGAGCGGCCCGCGCGTGTAGCCGGCCGTGGCCGACCACACCTGGTTGCGCGTCGTCGCGCCCGCCACGCCGCCGACCCCGTACATCGCGGCGACGCGCAACCCGCCGTAGTCGTTGCTGGTGAACTTGATCGCGTTGTTGGTCGAGTTCGCGTTGTTCACGTTGTCGAGGTCGCCGGGGTGCGCGACCATGTAGCCGCCGAACAGCGCAGCGGCCTCGAGCGGGCCGAGGAAGTCGACGTTGGTGTCGTACTGCCGCCCGAGCGTGACGGTGCCGAGCGGTCCCGACAGCCCGACGAACGCCTTCTTGCCGAAGATCAGCCCGCCCTGCCCGAGCTTGCCGGTGCTCGGATCGAACCCGTTCTCGAGCGTGAATACGGCCTTCAGCCCGCCGCCGAGATCCTCGCTGCCACGCAGCCCCCAGCGGCTCGCCTGCTGCACGCCGCCGAGCATCCGCAGCGCGGGCTTGCCGCTTGCCACGCCGTTCGCGCCGGTCACCGCGACGTTGCTCGAGTAAGTCAGCCCTTCATCGATAATGCCGTACAGCGTGACGCTGCTCTGTGCGTGCGCCGCACCCGCGATCAGCGCGACGCCCGCGCCTGCCAACAGCCGTTGTTTCATCGAGAGATCTCCATTGCGCGGGTCGAATGGCCAAACGCTGGCGTGCGCGCCCCCCGCAGGCGCGCGGCCTGCCGGCACGGACCGGAACGGTCCGCTATCAGCCGGGAAAAGTGGTCAGCGCAGCGCGTCGGCGACGACGGGCGGCAGCGTCCGGCGACTGCCGGCCGCGACTTCGTACGCATGGCCGAACTGGAGCACGCCCCAGTCGTCGCGGTAGCGGCCGACGATCTGCATGCCGATCGGCAAGCCGGTCGCGGAGAAACCGCACGGCACGGACAGGATCGGCGCCTCGGTCGACGACAGCAGCCAGCACACGCGCATCCAGTCGATGTAGGTCGTGTTCGCGATACCGCGCACATCGGCGGGCACGCGCAGCGCGGCGTCGAACGGCATCACCTGCGTCGTCGGCAGCAGGTAGAACGCATAGCGCTGCATGAACGCACGCATCCGGTCGAACAGCCGTGTCTTGCGCACGAACATGCGGCCGAGATCCGCGGCCGAGAGCGACCGATGCAGCCGGTATTCGTCGAGGAGTTCGGGCTTCAGCGCGGCACGCTGCCGTTCGTCGAAGCCGTCGACCAGCGTGCCGATCATCCAGGCACGCTCGATGCGGAATACTTCTTCGGCTTCCGAAAGATCGGGATCGTCGAATTCGACTTCGCAGCCGAGCGACGCAAACACGCGCGCCTGCGCATCGACGGCGCGCCGGATCTCCGGATCGACCGGCACGCCGGGCAAGCCGCGCGACATCGCGATGCGCGTGCCGCGGAAATCGCGTTCGAGCGGCTGCGCGAAGCGCGCGCCCGGCTCCGCGATTTCATTCGCGGTTTCGCCGCTCGGCCCGGCGATCGCGGACAGCAGCAGCGCGGTGTCGGCGACGTCGCGCGCCATCGGCCCGTCGACGCCGAGCGTCGCCCAGCCGTTCAGGTCCGGCGCGCGCGGCACGCGGCCCGGCGACGGCCGCAGCCCGACCACGCTGTTCCACGCGGCCGGGTTGCGCAGCGAGCCGCCCATGTCGCTGCCGCACGCGAGCGGATTCATCCCGCAGGCGAGCGCCGCGGCAGCGCCGCCGCTGCTGCCGCCCGCGGAACGCGTCAGGTCCCACGGGTTGCGGGTCGCGCCGAACACCGCGTTGAACGTATGCGAGCCGGCGCCTAACTCCGGCGTGTTCGACTTGCCGATCATCAGCGCGCCGGCACTCGCGCAGCGGCGCACGATCAGCGCGTCGTGCTGCGGCACGTGATCGGCGAACAGCGGCGAGCCGAAGGTCGTGCGCACGCCGCGCGTCGCGGTCAGGTCCTTCTGCGACACCGGCAGCCCGTGCAGCGGCCCCAACCATTCGCCGCGCGCCCAGCGTGCGTCGATCTTGCGTGCGCGGGCACGCAGCGCATCGGGATCGACGACAGTGACGAGCGCGTTCACGCGCGGGTTGACCGTCGCGATGCGCGCGAGATGCGCATCGAGCAGGTCGCACGCGCTGATCTGCCGCGCCTTCAGCAGATCGAGCATGGTGCGTGCGGGCAGGTCGCACAGGTCGCCGGCGGCAACGTCGGCCGGCGACGACGAAAACGAAACGGTGGTGGTCATGGGGCGAATGGAAGAAAAGGAAGATCGGTCAGTCATCCTGAGCGCTTCGATCGGACGCAAACGCGAGCGCGACGAGCGACAGCACGCCGCAGACGATCACGTACCACGCCGGCGCGGCCGGATTGCCGGTTGCCCCGATCAGCCAGGTGACGATGAACTGCGCGAAGCCGCCGAAGATCGACACGCCGCCCGCATACGCGATCGACAGCGCGGTCGCCCGCGTGCTCTTCGGAAACAGTTCCGCGAGGATCACGCCGTTCGCGCCGGCATTGATCGAGTGCAGCGCGGCGAGCAGCATCACGACCGCGTACATCGTCGCGATCGACGGCACCGCGCGGATCAGCCAGAAGCCCGGCAGGATCAGCACGGTCAGCGCCACGCGCGTCCACAGTGCGACGCGCTTGCTGCCGGTGCGGTCCGACAGCCGTCCGCCGATCGGCGCGGCGACGAACATCACCGCACCGGACAGGATTCCGCACCACAGCGCGGTATCCATCGGCAGGTGCAGCACGCGGATCGCGTACGTCGACATGTAATAGAGGACGATGAAGTGCGCCGCGGTGCCGCCGACCACGAGGCCGAGCGCGGTCAGCACGGCGCCGCCGTCGCGCCGCAGCACGGTGCCGAGTACCGCGGACGAGCGCCGCGCGGCCGCGGCCGGCGCGTGCTGCTCGATCGCATTGAAGCGCGCGCGCAGATACAGGCCGACCGGCGCGATCAGCACGCCGGCGAGGAACGGCACGCGCCAGCCCCACGATTCGAGCGCGGCGGGGGCGAGGAAATGCGACAGCAGGAAGCCGACGAACGAGCCGGCCAGCGCCGCGGCGCCCTGGCTCGCGAACTGCCAGCTCGTGTAGTAGCCGCGCTCGCCGGGCGGCGCGCGTTCGGCGAGCAGCGACGTCGACACGCCGACCTCGCCGCCGGCCGAAAAGCCCTGCAGCAGCCTGGCGAGCACGACCAGCACGGGCGCCGCGATGCCGATCTGCGCATAGGTCGGCAGAATGCCGATCATCCCGGTGCCGAGCGCCATCGTGACGAGCGTGAGGTTCATCGCCGGCACGCGGCCGAAGCGGTCGGCCACGAGCCCGATCACGACGCCGCCGACCGGCCGCGCGATGAAGCCGACGCCGAACGTCGCGACCGACATCAGCAATTGCTGCTGCGCGGACGCGGCCGGAAAGAACAGTTTGCCGAGCAGCACCGCGAAAAAGCTGAACACGGTGAGATCGAAGAATTCGAGGCCGTTGCCGATCGTGATCGCGACGATCAGCTGGCGATTGGACGGGGATGCGGCAACGTCGCCGACATGCCCGCCGAACATGCTGTCCGCTCGGGGCGCCTTCATGAAGATGAGTCTCCGTACTGGTTATGCGGGTCTGGTGCGCGGCCCGTTCGACGGCCTGCGCATGCAGTCTAGGCATTCAAAATACGCAGCCCGGAGCGACATTTTCCGATCGTGATAACGCCCGGTTATCGCGTGCTTTTCGCGCGCCGCCGCGGTGTAGGATGCGAAGGTCGCCACTGCCGCCGCGCCCTGCCACGCCGTGAAACACCACCAGCTCCGGGCGCTTGCCGCCATCGCCGAACACGGCAGCCTGCGCGCCGCCGCGCGCGCGATCCACCTGTCGCAGCCCGCGCTCACGAAGGCGATCCGCGAACTCGAGCAGGACCTCGGCGTGCCGCTCGTCACGCGCAACGCGCGCGGCGCGCAGCTCACGCGCTTCGGGCAGGCCGTCTATGCGCGTGCGCGCCTGATCCTCGCGGAGATGCAGCACGCGCGCGACGACGTGATCCAGCTTTCAGGCGGCAAGGAAGGCGCGCTCGCGTGCGCGCTGACGCCGCTGATGTCGCTCGGTTTCCTGCCGGCCGCGCTCGACGCGTTTCGGCAGCGGATGCCGACGATCCGCCTCGACGTGCGCGAAGGCTTTCTCGACACGGCGCTGCCGCGCCTGCGCGACGGCTCGCTCGACTTCGTGATCGCGATCGTCGATGCGACGCGGCTGTCACCCGAATTCACGTTCCGGCCGCTGCTCGAATCGGAGCTGATCCTGATGACGCGCGCGAGCAATCCGCTGCGCCACTGCACGTCGCTCGCGCAGCTGCAGGATGCGCAGTGGGTGCTGAACACGTCGCCGGAAAGCATCGGCCGGCTGCTGCAGAACGTGTTCGTCGCGCACGGCTACCGGGCGCCGCAGCCGATCGTCGAATGCACCTCGTTCAGCGCGGCGTTCTCGCTGTCGGTGCACACCGACACCGTGTCGTGCGTGCCGAAGCATTTCATGGAAGTCGACTGGATCCGGGAGCGGATGGTCACGATCGACGTGAAGGAGACGATTCCGACCGTGTCGGCCGGCGTGCTGACGCGCCGCGACGCGCTCAACACGGTCGCGTGCGACTACCTGATCCACTGCTTCGTCGAGGCCGTGCGGCGGCACGATCCCGCGAAGCTTCTGTGGCGATAGCGACGCCGGTCATCTGTACCTCGCCCAGATCCGGCACGTAATCGAGGAAATCGACCGCGTCGAGGAAACGATCGCGTCGATGCACCACGAGCCCAACAACATCGGGCTGATCCGCAACTGGGCGCTCGCCGGCATGGGCATCGCGGTGCTGCCGGACTTCCTCGCCGCACCGGATCTCGCCGCCGGCCGGCTGCGCGAACTGCTCGCCGACTATCGGCTCGAGGAACTCGAGATGAACGTCGTATACCCGAGCCGGCGCCATTTTCCTCGCAACGCGCGGCTTTTCATCGATCACCTGATCGATCATTTCGTCAGGTGAATGAAAGGCTGTAATCACGCGCCATTTTTACCAACGCCGGCGTCGCCGTACGACCAGCGCCTCGGTTATTCGATGCTTCCCGCATTCCAGCAGCAGCTGCTCGCGCGCGGCTTCGTCATCGGCAAGCAGGTGCGCGATTCGGGCGTGCGACCAGCTGATCCACTGCTTCGTCGAGGCCGTGCGGCGGCACGATCCCGCGAAGCTGCCATGGCGACAGCGACCTGCTCAGACGAACAGCGCGACGCATAGCGCGGCGCCGCACAGATACGTGCCGAGCGCGCCGATGAAACGCAGGGGATTCGGCCTCGCCATGGTCGGCCATGCGAGCAATCCGATCACGAGCAGGCAGCGGCACACGGTTGCCGCGACGATCAACGAGACGATCGCGCGCGATGGGTCGTGTGCGCCGAAATAGAGAAACAGCACCGCGAGAAACGGTGCGTATTCGGCCGTGTTGCCATGCGCGCGCACGATCTTGTGCAATCCGTCGGTCGGATCGGACGCACACCCGGAATTGGTGGTACGCCGGAAGCGCGTGACGGACACGACCAGGCCGAGCCCGAACAGCATCAACCCCAGGATCGCCGTGCAAACGAGCGCGACGGGATGAATCGACATGGCACCCCCGGCGAAAACGGACATGCGCCGCATATCCGGCGATCGTACCTGCGGCCCGTGCATCCGGCTATCTCGGAAATTCGTAGCTTCGTCGCGCATCGCGCCATGACTTCGGCAATACGATCGGACCCGATTTGTCGCGATTTCGCAATGCACAAGGCCGGTGCGTAAAACGATCGGCGCGATCGGCACGGCCCCCCTCGTCGCCGTTGACACACGCGGGCACGCGAGCGGAACGCGCAAACGTTACGTCACGGCGACACGCGCCACCCGACCACCGGCCGGTTCCCGCATGTCACAGGCATGCGCGTTGCGCCGACGCATCTCGGTAGTGAACCACCCTTGGCAGCCCGCTGCGGAGGACTACACTAATCCTTAATGGGGTGCGGCCGGAGCCTGCGCCTTCAGGGAGACGCCGCTATGAATCGGCCGCTGAATCGCATCCTGCCGCGCGTGACCGGGAGTGCATCGGTCTGGACGTGGATCAAGTGGTCCTTGCTCGCCGCACTGGTGATCGCGGTGGCGATCATCGCCCGGCTCGTGATGACCGAGTTCGAGACGTCGCGCCTGCAGGCGCGCTACCTGTCCGAGCTCACCCGCGACATCGGCTATACCGTCGAGGCGGGCGCGAGCGATCACATCCGCTTCCCCGTCAACGGGCCGTACGACCAGCGCCTCGGCTATTCGCTGCTTCCCGCGTTCCAGCAACATCTGCTCGCGCGCGGCTTCGTCATCGGCAAGCAGGCGCGCGATTCGGAACGGATGCTGTCGCTCGCCGATCGCGGCCTGTTCCTGCCTTACGAAGAGAAAGACCAGGCCGGGCTGATGCTGTTCGACTCGACCGGCTCGCCGCTGTTCGCGACCGTGTTCCCGCAACGCGTGTACGCCGACTTCGACACGGTGCCGCGCGTCGTCGCCGATTCGCTGCTGTTCATCGAGGATCGCTACCTGCTCGACGCGAACCAGCCGAACCGCAACCCGGCGATCGACTGGGGCCGCTTCGGCCGCGCGCTCGCCGACCAGGCGCTGCACGTCGTCAACCGTCATCAGGCACGCCCGGGCGGCAGCACGCTCGCGACGCAAATCGAGAAGTTCCGCCATTCGCCGGACGGCCGCACCGCGACGCCGCCGGAGAAGCTGCGGCAGATCGCGTCCGCGTCGATCCTCGCATACATGAACGGCCCGCAGACGATGCTCGCGCGCCGCGCGATCGTCGTGCGCTACCTGAACTCGGTACCGCTCGCCGCGCGGCCGCACGTGGGAGAAATCACCGGCATCGGCGACGGTCTCGCCGCGTGGTACGGCCGCGACTTCAACGACGTGAACCGCATCCTGTCCGCGCCGACGACCGGCGACAACGTCGACGAACAGGGCAAGACGTTCCGCGAAGTGCTGTCGCTGATCATCGCGCAGCGCGCGCCGTCGTACTTCCTGAATCGCGGCTATCCGGCGCTGCAGAAGCTGACCGACAGCTATCTGCGGCTCCTGTCGAACGGCGGCGTGATCTCGCCCGCGCTGCGCGATGCGGCGCTTGCCGCGCAGATCGAACGCAGCGCGCCGCCGACCGCCGCGCACGTGCAGTCGTTCGTGTCGCGCAAGGCCGTGTCGTCCGCGCGCGCGTCGCTGCTGTCGGCACTCGGGATCAGCGACCTGTACCAGCTCGACCAGCTCGACCTGGAAGCCACCAGCACGCTCGACAACGGCGTGCAGCAGGCGGTCGCCGAACGGCTCGCGAAGGCGTCGACCCGCGACGGCGCGCAGGCCGCCGGCCTGTACGGCTTCGAGATGCTCGCGCCGAAGGACGACCCGTCGCACCTCACGTACAGCTTCACGCTGTACGAGCATCGCAACGGCGCGAACATGCTGCGCGTGCAGACCGACAGCGTGAACCAGCCGTTCGACGTGAACCGCGGCGGCCGCATCAACCTCGGCTCGACCGCGAAGCTGCGCACGCTGATCACCTACCTGCAGATCGTCTCCGACCTGCATGCGCGCTACGGCAACCTGTCGAACGCGCAACTCGCGAAAGTGAAGCCCGACCCGCTCGACGGGCTGTCGCACTGGGCGCTCGACTACCTGTCGCATACGCGCGACCGCTCGCTGCAGGCGATGCTCGACGCGTCGGTCGAACGCAAGTACTCGGCGAGCCCCGACGTGTTCTACACGGGCGGCGGCGCGCAGGTGTTCTCGAACTTCGAGAAATCGGACAACGGCCGCATCCTGACGCTGCATACGGCGTTCGAGCACTCCGTCAACCTCGTGTTCGTGCGGCTGATGCGCGACATCGTCCATTACGAGATGCTGCAGGCGGCCGGCCCGTCGTCGTCGTGGCTCGACGATCCGGCGCAGCGCAAGCATTACCTCGAGCAGTTCGTCGACGGCGAAAGCCAGGTCTACGTGAAGCGCTACTACACGCGCTATGCGGGCAAGGCGCCCGACGATGCGCTCGCGCTGCTGCTGCAGACCGTGCGCAAGTCGCCGCCGAAGATCGCGACGGTGCTGCGCAGCGTCGCGCCGAACGAATCGCTCGCGTGGTTCGATGCGCAGATGCGCGCGCAGCTGAAAGGCACGCCGGCCGCGACGCTGTCGGACGACGATCTCGCCGCGCTCTACGCGAAATACGCGATCGACCGCTTCAACCTCAACGATCGCGGCTATATCGCGAGCGTCCACCCACTCGCGCTGTGGACGCTCAACTACCTGCGCGCCCACCCGAACGCGTCGCTCGCCGAGGTCCGGCGCGACAGCCGCGATGCGCGCTTCTACACGTACTCGTGGCTGTACAAGACGCGCTACCACGCGACCCAGGACCGGCGCATCCGCCGCATGGTCGAGCTGCGCGCGTATGCGGAAATCACGAAGGCGTGGCGCGCACTCGGCTACCCGTTCGAGGAAGTCACGCCGTCCTACGCGGCCGCGATCGGCGCATCGGGCGACCAGCCCGACGCGCTCGCGAAACTGATCGGCCTGATCGCGACCGGCGGCCGAAAGGCGCCGACCGAGACGATCACGCGCCTCGACTTCGCGAAGGGCACGCCGTACGAAACGCGCTTCGTGCGCGCGGCCGCGCAGCCGCAGCCGATGCTGTCGCCGGAGATCGTCAACGTGGCGCGCACGCTGCTGCGCGACGTCGTGCTGAACGGCACGGCGCGGCGCCTGTCGGGCGGCTTCACGCTGCCCGACGGCAAGACGCTGCAGGTCTACGGCAAGACCGGGACGGGCGACCAGCGCTTCAATGTCTACGCGCGCGGCGCGCGGCTGATCGAGTCGCGCAAGGTCAATCGCAGCGGCACGTTCGTGTTCGTGCTCGGCGACCGCTTCTTCGGCGTGCTGACGGCGACCGCGCACGAGCCTTACGCGGCGCGCTACGACTTCACGAGCGCGATGGCCGTGCAGTTGCTGAAGTCGATGGCGCCGGCGCTCGCGCCGCTGATCGAACGCCCGGCCGCGGCCGGCACGCGCACGACGGGCCCCGCGCCGCAGGCGGAAACGCCGGCGCCGCAGGTCGAGCCGTCCTGACGGCGGCCCGCGCGCTCATGCAACGACGCGCCGCTCAGTGCGAGCGGCCGTCGTAGTGCGTGACGGGCAGCGCATCGAGATCGACATCCTCGAGGCATCGCACGTTGATCGCGGCCATCGCGGTGCCGTCCGGATGGGTCCCCTCGGCGAACGTGTGGATCCCGCAGCGCTTGCAGAAGCGATGGCGGATCACGTGCTTGTTGAACAGGTAGGTGGCGAGATTGTCGTCGGGCGTGAGGAGTGTCATGTGATCGCGCGGCACGAACCACATCAGCGCGCCCTTGCGCCGGCAGATCGAGCAGTTGCAGGCCATCACGCCCTGCAGGTCGCCTTCCGCCTCGAACTTCACGTCGCCGCAATGACAGCTTCCGTGATAAAGCATGGTCGTCTCCCGGGGCGGCCCGTGCGCGTCGGCGGTATCCGGGCGGACACCGTTGGCCAGGCCAGTCCAAACGCGTACAGTAGCGCTCGCATGCGCCGCACGCAACGTCCGGCGGCGCCCGTCCCGACCCTCTCCGACCAAGGAAAATCGTCATGCTCGAACTGCGCCCCGGCTGCGAATGCTGCGACAAGGACCTGCCGCCCGATTCGGCGGAGGCGCGCATCTGTACGTTCGAATGCACCTTCTGCGCGACCTGCGCCGACGACGTGCTGAAGGGCCGCTGCCCGAACTGCGGCGGCGACCTGGTCGCGCGTCCGCGGCGGCCGGCGAGCCTGCTCGCGAAGTACCCGCCATCGACGGAGCGCATCGTCAAGCCGGGCGGCTGCGCGAACGCCTGACGGCGCCGCACCGCCCGTCCCTTTCCGTCACGCCATCTCGATCCGCGCGCGCGTCACCGCGAGCAGCGACGCCATCGCGCGGCGCGCGCCGTCCTCGTCGCGCACGCGGATCGCATCGCTGACGGCAACGTGCTCGGCGAGCGATGCATTGTAGACGTGCGCCCGGCGCGCGTTCAGATGCAATTGCGCTTCCAGCGTGCGGTCGATCAGCGCGCCGAGCGGCACCAGCAGTTCGTTGCCACCGGCCTCCAGCACGCTCAGGTGAAAACGCAGGTCCGCACGCACCCACTCGTCGACGTTGCGCGCGGCGGCCATCGCGCGCGCCGCACCATCGATCGCATCGAACGCTTCGGGCGTATGCGTGCGAGCAGCCAGCGCGGCCGCATGCGGCTCGATCATCTCGCGCATTTCCTGCAGCTTCAGCGCGAACGCGAGCGGCGGCGCGACGCGCGCGTACCAGTCGAGCAGGTCGGCGTCGAGCAGGTTCCATGCGCGGCGCGGCCGCACGCGCGTGCCGACCTTCGGCCGCGATTCGACCAGTCCCTTCGACGTCAGCGTGCGCAGCGCCTCGCGCAGCACCGTGCGGCTCACCCCGAACATCGCCATCAGGTCCGGCTCGCGCGGCAGCAGCGACTCGGGCGGATAGTCGCCCCGCAGGATCGCCGTCGCCAGCCGGAAGGCCGTCTGTCCATGCAGGTCGCGTTGAATGATCGTTCTCCGGTGATGGGCAACGCCGCGGCTGCCCACTATCTGCACAATAGTGCTATTAATACTATTTTTTAACGCGCTACGCTAGGATCGTCGTCACGTACTCGACCGGCGCCGCGTCCGCACGTCCGCGCCGGTCCACCCTGGAGACAAGCGACATGAAAATCACCCGCCTCGAAACCTTCGTCGTCCCGCCGCGCTGGCTGTTCCTCAAGATCGAGACCGACGAGGGCATCGTCGGCTGGGGCGAGCCGATCGTCGAGGGCCGCGCACACACGGTCGAGGCCGCGGTGCAGGAACTCGCCGACTACCTGGTCGGCCGCGACCCGCTGCTGATCGAGGATCACTGGCAGGTGATGTACCGCGCCGGCTTCTACCGCGGCGGCCCGATCACGATGAGCGCGATCGCGGGCGTCGACCAGGCGTTGTGGGACATCAAGGGCAAGCATCACGGCGTGCCCGTGCATGCACTGCTCGGCGGCCAGGTGCGCGAGCGCATCAAGGTGTATTCGTGGATCGGCGGCGACCGGCCGAGCGACGTCGCGAACAATGCACGCGCAGTGGTCGAGCGCGGCTTCAAGGCGGTGAAGATGAACGGCTCCGAAGAGCTGCAGATCGTCGACACCTACGACAAGGTCGAGCAGGTGATCGCGAACGTCGCGGCGGTGCGCGACGCGGTCGGCCCGCACGTCGGGATCGGCGTCGACTTCCACGGCCGCGTGCACAAGCCGATGGCGAAGGTGCTCGCGAAGGAGCTCGATCCGTACAAGCTGATGTTCATCGAGGAGCCGGTGCTGTCGGAGAACGCCGAGGCGCTGCGCGACATCGTCAACCAGACCAACACGCCGATCGCGCTCGGCGAGCGGCTCTACTCGCGCTGGGACTTCAAGCACATCCTCGCGGGCGGCTACGTCGACATCATCCAGCCCGACGCGTCGCACGCGGGCGGCATCACCGAGTGCCGCAAGATCGCGACGCTCGCGGAAAGCTACGACGTCGCGCTCGCGCTGCACTGCCCGCTCGGCCCGATCGCGCTGGCCGCATGCCTGCAGCTCGACGCGGTCAGCTACAACGCGTTCATCCAGGAACAGAGCCTCGGCATCCACTACAACCAGGGCAACGACCTGCTCGACTACCTGCGCAACCCCGAGGTGTTCCGCTACGAGGACGGCTTCGTCGCGATCCCGCAGGGCCCGGGGCTCGGCATCGACGTCAACGAGGAGAAGGTGCGCGAGATGGCGAAGACGGGCCACCGCTGGCGCAACCCGGTGTGGCGCCACGCGGACGGCAGCGTCGCCGAGTGGTGATGCCGAGGTGAGATGAGACGCGTTGCGCGGCGGGCATGCCGCGCATCGGCTTCGAGACGGCCGCCCGGCAGGCGGCCGTTCTTGCATCCGCAGCACGCGGCGCGCGGGCACCCGGCCCTGCGCCGCGCCGAGCCGGCCGTCAGCCGAGCGCCGCGAACCCCGGCACGCAGGACGCCAGCACGGCGGCCGCGACGAACACGCCGATCATCGTCAGCGCCTCGAGATGCAGGATGTTGCGGAACGTGTGCGCATCCTCGGTCGACGCGGTACGGCGCAGGCGCGGCAGCGCGGAGAAGCGGTTCAACCCGCCGAGCACGAGCGCGAGCGCGACGAGCAACAGCTTGAGCAGCAGCACGCGCCCCCACGTGCTGCCGTCGAGCGGCGCGAGCGCGCCGCCGAGCCCGCGCAGTGCATTGAGCACGCCCGTGCCGAGCACGAAGACGACCGCGATCACCGACGTACGCGACAGGTGCTGGCCGATCCGGATCAGCGCGCCGCGCGCGACCGACGAGCCGAGCACCGGCAGCACCGCGAGCCCGCCCGCGAGCACGAGGCCGCCCCACACCGCGGTGGCGAGCAGGTGCAGCGTCTGCACGCCGACCGCCGCGGACAGCAGGCCGGTATCGGCCGCATGGCCGAGCGACGCCTTGCCGCCCGCGACCACGATCACCGCGAGCCACAGCACCGCGTGCGCGACCGGGCCGTCCGGCTTCGCGAGCGCGACGATCGCGAGCGCCACGGCGCCGGCGAACGCGACGCTCCACGCGAAGCCCGCGTGGGTCTGCGCGAGCATGACGGGAATCGCGGCGAACGCACCGCCGAGCCCCGCGCCGCTCATCGCCGCGGCTTCGTACACGAGCCAGCCGAGATCGGCGAGCACGAGCGCGAGCGCCGCCGCGACCAGCGAATGTTGCGCGCGCAGCCATGCGGGATGCGACGGCGCGACGACCGGCCGCGCGCCGTCCTTGCCGAGCCACGCCTTGAGCAGCGCCGAGCCGACCGCCATCGCGAACGTCGCGTCCATCAATGCCGCCAGCGCGACCTGCCCGATCCACAAGCTGTCTATCCTCATCGCGCGCACCCTCCCGGGAACGGCCGGCCGGCGGCGCGGCGGCAAGTGGAACGACAGCGGGAAGACGGCAACGGCACGGTAAGGAACGTCATCGATGAATCCGGAAACGGGAGAAATGACTGGATCTGCGGCGGAGGCGGCGCCGCGCGACCCGCGAGTGTACGGTCTTCGATGGTCAAAGCGCACGCCGGTTCACACGATGCGTGCAGATAGCGCGTCAAATTGTCGCAAGTCGTAAACAGGCAGGAACCGATGACCTTTTGCCAAATAGCCGTCATTACCCATCGATGATAGAATGCCGCGTCGCAGCAGCCCGGCTGTCCTGCCGTCCATGCGCCGAGCCGATCGTAGCCCGGACAGGTCCCCGACGAATAAACATGGAGTCTCGTGTGTCTTCAAGACGCCTCTTCCGTCCGTTGCTTGCCGTTCTCCTGATCGGTGGCGCGGGCCTTATGAGCGCTGCCCAAGCGCAGACCAAGCCCACGGAGCAAGCGCACGCCCAGCAGGCGCCGCTCAAGGCACCCGATACGATGGCCGAGCGTGTGCGCGGCTGTACCGCATGTCACGGCGTTCACGGCCAGGGCACGGACAACGACTATTTCCCGCGTCTTGCCGGCAAGCCGGCGGAGTACCTGTACAACCAGCTCGTCAACTTCCGTGATGGCCGGCGCAAGTACCCGCCGATGAACTATCTGCTGACCTACCTGAACGACGATTACCTGAAGGAAATCGCCGAGCACTTCTCGGCCGAACGTCCGCCGTACCCGACGCCGGCCAAGCCGACGCTGCCGGCTGCCACGCTCGCGCGCGGCAAGCAGCTCGTCACGCAAGGCGATCCGTCGCGCAAGCTGCCGGCCTGCGTGGCCTGCCACGGCGCAGGGCTGACCGGCATGCAGCCGGCGATCCCGGGCCTCGTCGGCCTGCACGCCGATTATCTGAGCGCACAGCTCGGCGCATGGCGCTCGGGCAACCGCCACGCGAAGGCACCGGATTGCATGCACGACATCGCCGCGAAGCTTTCCGACGAAGACGTGACGGCCGTGACCGCATGGCTCGCCGCGCAACCGGCGCCCGCCAACCCCGTGCCGGCACCGGCGCGTTCGATGAAGACTCCGCTCGCCTGCGGCAGCGAACCGCAATAAGGCAAGGGAGACAGACACAATGAAACGCAAGTCCCTGTTTGCACTCTCGGCTGTCGCGATCGTCGCGGCCGCCGCCCTCGTGCCGGTCCTGTGGCCGGGCAACGACACGCTGCACGGCGCTGCCGCCGTCGCGGCCACGCCGGCCGACCAGGCCGCGCTGATCAAGAAGGGCGAATACCTCGCGCGCGTCGGCGACTGTATCGCGTGCCACACCGTGCGCGGCGGCAAGTCGTTCGCGGGCGGCCTGCCGATGGCGACGCCGTTCGGCACGATGTACACGCCGAACATCACGCCGGACGACAAGGACGGCATCGGCAAGTGGACGTCGGACGACTTCTACCGCGCGATGCACACCGGCCGTTCGAAGGACGGCAGCCTGCTCTACCCGGGCTTCCCGTTCGCGAGCTACACGAAGGTCACGCGCGCCGACTCGGACGCGATCTACGCGTACCTGCGTTCGGTCCCGCCGGTCTCGGTGCCGAGCCGTCCGCACGAACTGAAGTTCCCGTTCAACAACCGCAACCTGCTGATCGGCTGGCGCACGCTGTTCTTCAAGGAAGGCGAGTACAAGCCGGATCCGACCAAGTCGGTCGAATGGAACCGCGGCGCGTACCTCGTCGAAGGCCTCGGCCACTGCTCGATGTGCCACACGTCGATCAACATGATGGGCGGCCCGGTGAACTCGGCAGCCTTCGCGGGCGGCCTGATCCCGCTGCAGAACTGGTATGCGCCGTCGCTGACGAACGACAAGGAACTCGGCCTCGGCGACTGGCACGTGCAGGAGCTGTCGGACCTGCTGCAGGCCGGCGTGTCGAACAAGGGCGCGGTGTTCGGCCCGATGGCCGACGTCGTGCACAACAGCCTGCAGTACATGAGCGACGAAGATACGCGCGCGATGTCGACGTACCTGAAGTCGATCCCGCAGAAGGCTGAAGCGCCGAAGAACATGCAGTACGAGCCGTCGAAGCAGTTCGGCAACACGCTGTTCGACCAGGGCAAGAAGATCTACGCGGACAACTGCGCGACCTGCCACGCCGAAACCGGCGCGGGCAAGCCGCCGGCGTATCCGCCGCTCGCGGGCAACCATTCGATCGTGATGGAATCGGCGGTCAACCCGATCCGCATGGTGCTGAATGGCGGCTATCCGCCGAGCACGTTCAAGAATCCGCGTCCGTACGGGATGCCGCCGTTCGCACAGTCGCTGTCGAACCAGGAAGTCGCGGCAGTCGTCACGTATATCCGGATGTCGTGGGGCAACAACGGTACGCCGATCTCGCCGCAACAGGTGAGCGACCTGCGTTCCGCGCCCCTTTGCTTTTTTGCGACGCCGTTCCCCGCGCTGGCCGCGCGAGGCGTCGCCGATCATAAAACTCAAGAGTGGTATCTATGTCTTTCGAATCTCTCGGCCTGGCCGAACCGCTTGTCAAGGCGGTCAACGAGCTCGGCTACACGTCGCCGACGCCCATCCAGCAGCAGGCGATCCCTGCCGTCCTCGGCGGCGGCGACCTGCTCGCCGGCGCACAGACCGGCACCGGCAAGACCGCCGGCTTCACATTGCCGATCCTGCAGCGCCTGCATACGTTCTACGCCGAGCATCGCGGCGCGAAGCGCGCGGTGCGCGCGCTGATCCTCACGCCGACGCGCGAACTCGCCGCCCAGGTCGAGGAAAGCGTGCGCGCGTACAGCAAGTACCTGAAGCTGCGCTCGACCGTGATGTTCGGCGGCGTCAGCATCAATCCGCAGATCGATGCGCTCAAGCGCGGCGTCGACATCGTCGTCGCGACGCCGGGGCGTCTGCTCGATCACATGCAGCAGAAGACGATCGACCTGTCGGATCTCGACATCCTCGTGCTCGACGAAGCCGACCGGATGCTCGACATGGGCTTCATCCACGACATCAAGCGCGTGCTCGCGAAGCTGCCGCCGCAGCGCCAGAACCTGCTGTTCTCGGCGACCTTCTCCGACGAGATCAAGTCGCTCGCCGACAACCTGCTCGATTCGCCGGCGCTGATCGAAGTCGCGCGCCGCAACACCACCGCGGAAAGCGTCGCGCAGAAGATCCACCCGGTCGACCGCGATCGCAAGCGCGAGCTGCTCACGCACCTGATCCGCGAACACAACTGGTTCCAGGTGCTCGTGTTCACGCGCACCAAGCACGGCGCGAACCGGCTCGCCGAGCAGCTGACGAAGGACGGTATCAGCGCGATGGCGATCCACGGCAACAAGAGCCAGTCGGCCCGCACGCGCGCGCTCGCGGAATTCAAGAACAGCACGCTGCAGGTGCTGGTCGCGACCGACATCGCCGCGCGCGGGATCGACATCGACCAGTTGCCGCACGTCGTCAACTTCGACCTGCCGAACGTGCCGGAAGATTACGTGCACCGGATCGGCCGCACGGGCCGTGCAGGCGCGACCGGCGAAGCCGTGTCGCTCGTGTGTGTCGACGAGAAGCAGCTGCTGCGCGACATCGAGCGGCTGATCAAGCGCGAGATTCCGCAGGAAGTGATCGCGGGCTTCGAACCCGATCCGACCGCGAAGCCGGAGCCGATCCAGCAACGCCGCGGCCAGCAGCCGCGCGGCGGCAACGGCGGCGGCGGTGGTGGCGGTGCCGGCAATCGCCAGCCGCGTGCAGGCGGCTCGGGCCAGCCGGCCGCGAAGCGCGACGGCAATGCACAGCCGAAGGCCGCGAAGGCGGCCAAGCCGCGCGCGGCCGGCGGTGCGAGCGGCAACGCCGGCGGCGGCGGCCGCCCGTCAGGCGGCAACGGCGCGCGTCCCGCGAACGGCAACGCCGCGCACGCGAACCGCAACCGTTCGTCGCGCAGCGGCCAGCGCGGTCACTGAAGCCGCGCGGCCGCGCGCCGCAGGTGCTCGACCTGGCGCTGCCAGCGCGCGAGCACCTCGGCGCGCGCCTCCCCTTCCAGCGCAAACGTGACGCCGGTCGCGAGACGCGCATAGCCGACCCGCTGCGCATCGCCGTGCGCGATCGTCGCAGCGAATCCGGCAAGGCCCCCGAAGTCCCCTTCGAGCGGCTCGATCCTCAGTTGTGCCTGAAAGAATGCGCCGTCCGCGACGAGCGTCAACGCGGCCGCGCGCCGTTGCGTCAGCGCACGCGCCGCGCGCGATTGCGGCCAGAGCGCGAGCAGCAGCGTATGCGCGTCGCGCGCGTGGATCTCGCCGACGCTGAGCAGCGTCGTGCGCAGCTGGCCGTCGTCGGTCGCGACGATCAGCGATGCGGCGAAGTCGGCATGGCGTTCGAGCGCGGTGCCGTCGAACAGTGCAACGACGGCCGGCGGCCACGCGTCGAACGTCCATTGTTCGAGCGCGTGGCGATGGGAATCGGTCATGATGGCGGCCCCGGTGAAAAGCAGATGATGATCGCGCAGCATACGCGCGCCGGACCGCGCGGTGACGATCAGCGCATGAACACGTGCCGCGTGATCTTCGTCAGCGGATAGTGGACGCTCGGCTGGATCTTCGCGGGCAGGTCGAGCGGCTTGAGCAGCATCTTCACGCACATGTCGGCCGACAGGTTGCGCCGCACGAGCGAGCTGATGCGCGCGGCACGCTCGCGGTTGTATTGACTGTCGCCGACGCGATCCGGGTAGCGGACTGCGAACACGTGGCGCAGCGCGATCTCGGAATCCTCGTTCTTGATTTCCATCACGCGGCGCATCAGCGCGCCGAGCACCGCGAGACGGCCGTTGCCTTCGAGCTTGTTGTACTTCTTGAAGAACTTGAAGAAGTGCTTGTAGTGACGCACTTCGTCCGAGCGGATGTTGTCGGTGATTTCCTTCAGCACCGGCTCGTCCGAGCATTCGTTGATCGCGCGATAGAGCGTGGCCGTGCCCGTCTCGACGACGCAGCGCGCGACCATCTCGAGCGCGCGGGTCTTCTCGAACGCGTCGACCGAGCAGGTCTTCGAATACTCGGCGAAGAAATTCGCGAACGCGGTGTCCCAGTCGAACTCCGGCCACACGTGCGCGATATACGCCTTCAGCGCGCGCCCGTGCTGCAGTTCCTCGTGCTCCCACGCATTGTTGAGCCACGCGGACACTTCCGGATCGTCGTTGAAGAACTCGCTCAGGTTGCTCGTGTAGAGATCCGAGCCGCTTTCGATGAACGACGACGCGCACAGCAACAGCAGCAGATCCTCGTTCGCGGCGGCGCGCTGACGATCGATCCGGTTCAGGTCGATGTCCTCGATACGCCACGGCATGACATGCGTCGTTTCAGTAGGCATGGTGATGCGCTCCCAGTCGTCGCGCGGCAGGCCGGCCCCTCTCTTCGCACAGGCCCGGCGTGCCCGCAGGCGACGTTTTGCTTGCATTTATTAGTGGATTGGTCCGGCCGAACCATGCTGGCATCTTAGCCGGACTTTTATGTTCGTGCTTCAAAGCACTGACCATGCCCGCCGCGCGCAGTTCCGCCGCGCATGTTGCGGATCGTTAGATGAGTTGTTCGAACCGGTTGCGCGCGCGCGACGGCATGCGCTGCATCCAGGCAAAACGGGCGGCCATCCGGCCGCCCGTCGGGCACAACGCTGGAAGCGTTCCGTCAGAAACCGGCCGCAAGACCGTCGCGGCGGCTGTCGCTCGCGGCCACGTAGCCGCGGTCGGGATCGTCGCGATCGAGACGCCACACGAACTGCCCCGAACCGAAATCCATGTAAGGATCGTCGATCGACTTGATCGTATGGCCGCGCGCGGCGAGCCCGTCGACCGTCTCGCGCTTCATCGTCGACTCGACGTCGAGCGTGAAGTCGCGATTGACCTTCCAGCGCGGCGCGTCGCAGGCGGCCTGCGGCTGCTGTCCGTAGCCGAGCATGCGCACGACGGTCTGCAGGTGGCCCTGCGGCTGCATGTCGCCGCCCATCACGCCGAAGCTCATCACGGCCTCGCTGCGGCCGTCGACTTCCTCGGTGACGAACGCGGGGATGATCGTATGGAACGGCCGCTTGCCGCCCGCGACGACGTTCGGCGACGCCGGGTCCATCGAGAAGCCGTGCCCGCGGTTCTGCAAGGCAATGCCGGTACCGGGCACGACGAGTCCCGAACCGAAACCCATATAGTTCGACTGAATGAAGCTCACCATCATCCCGCGCTCGTCCGCCGCGGACAGGTAGATCGTGCCGCCCGACTGCGGGCGGCCGGCAGCGAAGTGCGTCGCGCGCGCGCGATCGATCAGCTTCGCGCGTTCCGCGAGATACACATCGTCGAGCATCTGCGCGGGCGTCACGTCCATCGCGCGCGGATCGGCGACGTAGCGATAGACGTCCGCGAACGCGAGCTTCATCGCCTCGATCTGCAGGTGCTGCGAGTCGACCGAATCGACCGGCCATTCGCTCAGGCCCGCCCGCTCGGCGATCCCGAGCGCGATCAGCGCGGCGATGCCCTGCCCGTTCGGCGGGATCTCGTGAATCGTATGACGGCCGAAGCGCTTGCCGATCGGCTCGACCCATTCCGGCCGGTACGCGCGCAGGTCGGCTTCGGTCAGCGCGCCGCCGCCTTCGCGCGCGAACGCCGCGAGCTGCGCGGCGAGCGCGCCTTCGTAGAACGCGCGCGGGCCGTCGTTCGCGAGCGTGCGCAGCGTCTGCGCGTGGCCCGGCAGGCATATGCGCTCGCCGACGTGCGGCGCGCGCCCGCGCGGCATGAAGGTGTCGGCGAAACCCGGCAGTCCCTGCAGTTCGGGCACCGCGGCCGCCCATTTGTGCGCGACGATCGGCGACACCGCATAGCCGCGCTCGGCGATCTCGATCGCCGGCTCGAGCAGATCCGCGAACGGCAGCGAGCCGAACTTCGCATGCAGCGCTTCCCAGCCCGCGATCACGCCCGGCACCGTGACGGTGTCCCAGCCGCGCGTCGGCTTGTTCGCGATGCCGTGCGCGTCCTCGCCGTGGCGCTTGCGGAAATAGTCGGGACTCCATGCGGCCGGCGCGACGCCCGACGCATTCAGCCCGGACAGCCGCGCGCCGTCCCACACGAGCGCGAACGCATCGCCGCCGAGCCCGCACGACACGGGCTCGACCACCGTGATCGCGGCCGCGGCGGCCAGCGCCGCATCGACGGCATTGCCACCTTTCCACAGCATCCGCAGCCCGGCCTGCGCGGCGAGCGGGTGCGACGTCGACACGACGTTGCGCGCGAATACCGGGATGCGGGTCGTCGGATACGGGTTGTGCCAGTTGAAGCGAGTCATCGGTTCCACCTCGTCGAAAGCTGAATGAACGCGCCGGACGCACGACCGGCATGCGCGGACAGTCCGCCATTGCAGCGCGATCCGCGCGATCGCACAAATTCATTTGTCACATGAATCCATGTACTTTCCGCATGAATTCCGGGCGGTGATGCGCCGCAGGCCGGTCGAACGCCCTTCCCGCCCTTACAATACCCGCTCCGCCTCACGATCCGACCGCCGAGCCATGACCCGAGATCCCCGCCTCACCCTCAACGCGCGCCAGCAGGAACTGCTCGAATGGGTGCAGCGCGACGGCTTCGTGACCGTCGACGATCTCGCCGCGCACTTCGCGGTCACGCCGCAGACGATCCGCCGCGACGTGAACTGGCTCGCCGACCTGAACCTGCTGCGCCGCTACCACGGCGGCGCGAGCCTGCCGACCAGCTCGGAAAACGTGTCGTACACCGCGCGCCAGCGGATGTTCCATGACGAGAAGCGGCGCATCGCGGCGCTCGCCGCGTCGCACATCCCCGACCAGGCGTCGCTGTTCATCAATCTCGGCACCACGACCGAGGAAGTTGCGCGCGCACTGAATCGTCATCACGGGCTGCACGTGATCACGAACAACCTGAACGTCGCGTCGATGATGAGCGGCTATCCCGACTGCGAGGTGCTGATCACGGGCGGCATCGTGCGGCCGTGGGACAAGGGCATCGTCGGCGAGCTCGCGATCGACTTCATCCGCCAGTTCAAGGTCGACTACGCGATCATCGGCACGTCGGCGATCGAGGCCGACGGCACGCTGCGCGACTTCGACACGCGCGAGGTGCGCGTGGCCGAGGCGATCATGCAGCATGCGCGCACGGTCTACCTCGTCGCCGATCATTCGAAGGTCGGCCGTCCGGCGCTGGTGCGCCAGGGCCACCTGAGCCAGGTTCATGCACTCTTCACCGACAAGCCACTGCCGCCGGAGATGGCCGACGCGGTGGCGAACGCGGGCACCCAGGTGTACGTCGCGGAATGACCCCGCGGAATGACCCGCGCGATGCTGCACCGCACCTGAAACTTCAAGTGAAATCAAGAAGTTGGCGCGCCCGCTGAACCGCTAGCGGTTTGCGTGCCTGTCAAACTGAAAATTAACGGGGCACGATTTGTCGTTGCCCGCGCGCTCGACTAGACTCCAGTTCCCCGGCCCGTTCGCGCGATCCGCCCGTGCCAAGGCGTGTGCGAATCCGAAGGCCGGCGAATACAGCTTTCCCCCCAAGCCATACCCCGCCGGGTATCGCGCAGCGGCGTTTGCGCCGGCTGCGCGGGCAAACCGATTGCCATGGAGAGAACGATGCTGAGTCCGCATGAATTCGCCACGCTACTGCTTGTGAAGGATGCCCCCGATCACGGGGACATGGATCGCGATGAACTCGACGCGCTGCTCGAACAGCAGCTCGTGCGGCTGGAAGGGCTGGGATCGGGACGCAAATACTGCGTGACCGAAACCGGCGACGCCGCGTTGCGATCCATCAAATGCCGCTATTCCTGAAGTCCCGCTGTTCCTGACTTGAGCGCGCCGGCCGGATTTCCGGCCGCGCCGCTTTTCCCGCGCTTTTCCCGCCTCCCGCAGCGTTCCGGCGTCAGCCGCCGCGCAGCGTCGGATCGACCGCGGCCCGCCAGCTGACGGCCTGCGCGCGCGCGCCGTTGAAATACGCGACCCATCCGGCGCGCCCCGCCGCGTCGGGCGCCGCATAGTGCGCCGAAAGTTCGTTTACGAACGCGCAATAGTTCGCCTGCGTCAGCCCGCGATACCGTTTCGCCACATACGCGTCGTACAGCGTCGAATAGACCGGCTGCGCGTCCGCGCCCCAGTCGCGCGCGGTGCCGCCGCACGACGTCTGCAGGTCGACGAACGACGGCGCCCGCCAGTTGCCGGCAAGCGGCGGCGTGCCGGCGCTGCACCCCGCCAGGACGACGGCGCACGCGCCGACCCACATCCCAATACGCATGATTCACCTCGCGAAACGGTCGATTGCGCCAGTATCGTCCGGGATCGCGCCACGCGCTACTGGCCCCGCTTTTTCGAACTTTACTTTTTCGATTTCGTTCGTTAAATTTCGAATTCGAACATTTCATGTTCGTCCATTTCCATCAGACGATAAGGACAGCAGGTGACCCAACCGAATCGCTACGATCTGCTCGTCGTCGGCGGCGGCATCAACGGCGCCGGCATCGCGCGCGATGCGGCCGGCCGCGGCCTGTCGGTCCTGCTCTGCGAGCAGGACGACCTCGCGTCGCACACGTCGTCGTCCAGCACGAAGCTGATTCACGGCGGCCTGCGCTACCTCGAATACAACGAATTCGGACTCGTCCGCAAAGCGCTGCAGGAGCGTGAGACGCTGCTGCGCGCGGCGCCGCACATCATGTGGCCGCTGCGCTTCGTGATGCCGCACATGCCGAACCTGCGGCCGGCCTGGCTGATCCGCATCGGCCTGTTCCTCTACGATCACCTCGCGAAGCGCGAACTGCTGCCCGGCTCCCGCGGCATCGACATGCGCCGCCACGCGGCCGGCGCGCCGCTGATCGACTCGATCAAGCGCGGCTTCGTGTATTCGGACGGCTGGGTCGACGACGCGCGCCTCGTCGTGCTGAACGCGCTCGATGCGAAGGAGCGCGGCGCCGAGATCCTCACGCGCACGAAACTCGTGTCGGCGGAACGCCACGGCGACGAATGGGAAGCGCGGCTGCGGCACGCGGACGGCTCGATCCGCGTCGTGCGCGCGCGCGCGGTCGCGAACGCGGCCGGCCCGTGGGTCGGCGAAGTGCTGCACGGCGCGCTCGGTCGCGGCGCGCAGCACAGCGTGCGGCTCGTGAAGGGCAGCCACATCATCACGCGGCGCCTGTTCGATCACGACCACGCATACATCTTCCAGAACCCGGACAAGCGGATCATCTTCGCGATTCCGTACGAGCACGACTTCACGCTGATCGGCACGACCGACGTCGAATACACGAACGATCCCGCGAAGGTCGCGATCGATCGCGACGAGACGCAGTATCTGTGCGACTCGATCAACCGCTACTTCAAGCGCAAGATCTCGCCGGCCGACGTGCACTGGACCTATTCGGGCGTGCGCCCGCTGCTGGAAGACGAAAACGCGGCGAACGCGTCGGCCGTCACGCGCGACTATCGCCTCGAGATGGACGACGGCGCCGGCGCGCCGCTGCTGTCGGTGTTCGGCGGCAAGATCACGACGTTCCGCAAGCTCGCGGAGGAAGCCGCCGACCTGCTGTGTCGCGCGCTCGGCCGCGACGCGAAGACCTGGACGGCCGGCGCGCCGCTGCCGGGCGGCGACATCGCGAACGCGAAGTTCGACGTGTTCGCCGACGCATTCGCGAAACGCCATCCGTGGCTGCCCGCCGCGCTTGCGCGCCGCTATGCGCGCGCGTACGGCACGCGCGCGGAACGCGTGGTGGACGGCGCGACGTCGCTCGCCGACCTCGGCGCCGAGATCGCCCCGGGCATCCACGATGCCGAACTGCGCTACCTGCGCGACGTCGAATGGGCGACCTGCGCGCAGGACGTGCTGTGGCGCCGCTCGAAGCTCGGCCTGCACGTGGCGCCGGGCACGCTCGACGCGGTGACGGCCGCGGTCGATGCGTGGTTCGCCGCCGCGCACGCGCCGCACGCGTGATCCGTTTGCAGTTGCAGTTGCCTGACCGACGTTGATTCACCGACGCGCCGCGTAACATGCGGCGCGCATCACAACTACGCCAATCCACGGATGGAGATGAGAGACATGCAGGATCAGTACATCCTCGCGCTTGACCAGGGCACGACGAGCTCCCGCGCAATGCTGTTCGATCGCCAGGGCAACATCGTATCGATCGCCCAGAAGGAATTCGAACAGATCTACCCGCAACCCGGCTGGGTCGAGCACGACCCGCAGGAAATCTGGTCGACGCAGGCGGGTGTCGCCGCCGAAGCCGTCACGCGCACCGGCCTGAACGGCACGTCGATCGCCGCGATCGGCATCACCAATCAGCGCGAGACGACGATCGTCTGGGATCGCGAGACGGGCCAGCCCGTCTACAACGCGATCGTGTGGCAGGACCGCCGCACCGCCGACTTCTGCGATTCGCTGAAAGCACAGGGCCTCGAGGCGAAGGTGCGCGCGAAGACCGGTCTGCCGATCGACTCGTACTTCTCCGCGACCAAGATCCGCTGGATCCTCGACAACGTGCCGGGCGCGCGCGACAAGGCGCGCCAGGGCAAGCTCGCGTTCGGCACCGTCGACAGCTGGCTCGTGTGGAACTTCACGAAGCACGAGCTGCACGTGACCGACGTGACGAACGCGTCGCGCACGATGCTGTTCAACATCCACACGCGCGAGTGGGACAGCGAGCTGCTCGAGCTGCTCGACATCCCGCGCAGCATGCTGCCGGAAGTGAAGGCGTCGTCGGAAATCTACGGCCATACGAAAACCACGGTGTTCGCGTCGAAGATCCCGCTCGCGGGGATCGCCGGCGACCAGCACGCGGCGCTGTTCGGCCAGATGTGCACGACGTCGGGCATGGTGAAGAACACCTACGGCACCGGCTGCTTCCTGATGATGAACACCGGCGACAAGCCGATCGAGTCGAAGAACAACCTCGTCACGACGATCGCGTGGCAGATCGGCGACGACGTGCAGTACGCGCTCGAAGGCAGCATCTTCATCGCGGGCGCGGTCGTGCAGTGGCTGCGCGACGGTGTCGGCATCATCAAGACGGCCGCCGAAATCGAAGCGCTCGCCGCGAGCGTGCCGCATACCGACGGCGTCTATCTCGTGCCGGCGTTCGCGGGCCTCGGCGCGCCGCACTGGAACGCACGGGCGCGCGGTTCGGTGTTCGGCGTCACGCGCGGCACGACGTCCGCGCACCTCGCGCGCGCGGCGCTCGACGCGATCGCGTACCAGTCGCTCGACGTGCTGGCCGCGATGGAAGCCGACTCGGGCATCAGCATCGGCGAGCTGCGCGTCGACGGCGGCGCGAGCGCGAACGACCTGCTGATGCAGTTCCAGGCCGACCTGCTCGGCGTCGACGCGGTGCGCCCGCAGATCACCGAGACGACCGCGCTCGGCGCAGCCTACCTCGCGGGCCTCGCGATCGGCTACTGGAAGAACCTCGACGAAGTGCGCAGCCAGTGGCAGCTCGATCGCCGCTTCTCGCCGTCGATGCCGAAGGAGCAGGTCGAGCGCTGCATGGCTGGCTGGCAACGCGCGGTGCGCGCCGCGAAGGCGTGGGCCGACGACGTGCAGTAAGCACCGCGGCAGAAATCACAAGAACTCCGAACGAAATACAACAACACCGGCGGACCGCGCAACGCGCGAGTCCGCCGCGACCTACGAGAGACAAACATGTCACCTTATATTGCAGAATTCATCGGCACCGCCATTCTCGTGCTGCTCGGCAACGGCGCGGTCGCCAACGTGCTGCTGGCGAAGACCAAGGGCAAGGGCGCGGACCTGATCGTGATCGTGATGGGCTGGGCGATGGCCGTGTTCGTCGCCGTCTACGTGACCGCATCGTTCAGCGGCGCGCACCTGAACCCGATCGTCACGATCAGCCTCGCGCTCGCGGGCAAGTTCGCGTGGTCGAAGGTCGGCGGCTACATCCTCGCGCAGATGCTCGGCGGGATGGCGGGCGCCTTGCTCGTGTGGCTCGCGTATCGCCAGCACTTCGCGAAGGAAGTCGATGCGGACCTGAAGCTCGCGGTGTTCTGCACGGCGCCCGCGATCCGCAGCACCACGCACAATGTGCTGACCGAAGCGATCTGCACGTTCGTGCTGATCCTCGGCGTGCTGTATCTCGCGTCGCCGCAGGTCGGCCTCGGCGCGCTCGACGCGCTGCCGGTCGGCCTGCTCGTGCTCGGCATCGGCATCTCGCTCGGCGGGCCGACCGGTTATGCGATGAGCCCGGCGCGCGACCTGTCGCCGCGCCTGATGCATGCGCTGCTGCCGATCCCCGGCAAGCGCGACAGCGACTGGCGCTATGCGTGGGTGCCGGTGATCGGCCCGCTGCTCGGCGGCGCCGCGGCGGCCGGCCTGTATCTGCGCCTGCACGCGATGGCCTGAGCACGCCGTCATTCGACCTCGAGCCTGCGCGCGGCACGGCCTGCCGCGCGCTTCCGGCCACTCACTTCGTCGCGCGATCGTCGCTTCGCCGGCACCGCGAATCGCCCGTGGCCGATACCGGACGACTTCGACGCCGGGACCACGCTTCGCGACACGCAAGGGCTCGCGGGTCGGAACGGTGATCGACGACGAGTCCGCCGCGCTCGCGCCGCCCGCGCCGCGACGACGCCTCCGTCAACGAGGTGCGTCATCGTGACCGGGCACTCGCGCCGCACGGCGCAGCCGCGAAAGCACGTATCATGGCGGCATGATCGGCGTCGCCGACACCCCGCTTCTTCACCATCATGCTCGATCACCTTATCTGCGACTGCGACGGCGTGCTCGTCGACAGCGAAGTCATTGCCGACCGCGTGCTGCTCGAAACGCTGTCCGCCACCTTCCCGCACCTCGATTTCGAAGCCGCCGCGAAGTCCGCGTTCGGCCAGCAGACGTCGCGCTTTCTCGCGGGGCTCGAAGCGCATTTCGGCATCCGGATGCCGGACAACTTCATCGAGACCGTCGAGCGCAACATCGAAACCGGTCTCGCGCAATCGCTCGCGCCGATCACCGGCGTGCGCGACGCGTTGCTGAAGGTCGGCCTGCCGGCCGCGGTGGTGTCGAACAGCCGGCTCGTGCGCGTGCGCAGTTCGCTGAAGCGCGCGTCGCTCACCGAAATCTTCGGCGAGCGCGTGTTCAGCTCCGAGCAGGTCGCGCGGCCGAAGCCCTACCCCGACGTGTACCTGCATGCGGCGCGCACGCTTGGCGTCGCGCCGGCGCGCTGCATCGTCGTCGAGGACAGCGTGTCGGGCCTGAACGCCGCGCGCGCGGCGGGCATGAAGACGATCGCGTTCGTCGGCGCGAGCCACATCCCCGACAACTACGCGGACGCGCTGCGCGCGATGGGCATCACGCGGATCATGCGCAGGATGGATGAACTGCCGGCGCTCGTCGCGGCCGGCCTGCGCGGCGAATTCGGCGACGTGCAGTCCTGACCGACCGCCGCGCCGGAGCGACATCACCGGCGTGCGGCTCGCTGCGCACGCCGTACCCGCGGGCGCCACGGTGCGCCCGCCATGCCGGCCCTCAGGCCGGCTCGCAGCAGCGCTCGCGCGCGGCCGCCAGCGCTTCGCGGAATTCGACGAGCTCCGCGATCGTCAGCATCGGCAGCCCGTGCTGCTGCGCGAAACGCTCGACGTCGTCGCCGCGCGTCATCGTGCCGTCGGGATTCATCAGCTCGCACAGCACGCCCGCCGGCTTCAGCCCCGCGAGGATCGACAGGTCGACCGTCCCTTCGGTGTGGCCGCGGCGCGCCAGCACGCCGCCCGGTTGCGCGCGCAACGGAAACACGTGGCCGGGGCGCACGATGTCGTACGGCTTCGCATCGTCGGCGATCGCCGCGCGGATCGTCGTCACGCGGTCGGCCGCGGACACGCCGGTATGCACGCCTTCGCGCGCCTCGATCGACACGGTGAACGCGGTGCCGTTGCGGCTCTCGTTGGTCTGCACCATCGGCGGCAGCTCGAGCGCGCGGACCTTGTCGTCGGTCAGGCACAGGCACACGATGCCGCTGCACTCTCGGATCAGGAGCGCCATCGTCTCGGGCGTGATGCGTTCGGCGGCGACGATCAGGTCGGCCTCGTTTTCCCGGTCGTGATCGTCCTGCAACACGACCGCGCGGCCCGCGCGCAACGCGTCGAGTGCGGCGGCGATGCGCGGCGGCACCGGTTCGGAATCCAGCAACGGGAGATCGGCAAAGGCGTCGGCAGGTGCCGACGAAACGGACTTGAAGGACATGTGAAACGCTCCTCGCGATTACGATTTGGGCGAAAAACGTTTCAGGGCATTGCAAACAGACAGAACGACAACCCGCTTCGCACAGACGGCAAAGCGGCCCTGACGGACATGACTATCTGCACATCTTCTCTCATCCGGACTATGACCGTCGGCTCTGGCATTCGACCAGATCTGCTGACCCCGCGCAAATGCGCGGGCGCTCGCGGGCTCGCCGGCTTTCGCCAGCCTACCGCCGGTGGGGAATTTCGCCCCGCCCTGAAGACGCACTGATTACCGGCCACGGGGATCTCCCCGTGGAACGGCCGGCCAAGCATACATCAGCTGCGCGCACCGCGCAGCGAACCACACCTAAAACCTTACTGACGACGCCGTCTAACGGCATCGTCCGAACGGCCGACACCGGGCCTGCGCGCGTCCCGATGGAACCGGCGCCGGCCCGGCGACCCGCCCGCGCGCTCAGCCGGCCGCGTGCGCGGCGTCGGGCACGAGCCAGCGCGGCGGCACCTCGGGGCTCACCGTCACGCGGAACGCGCGCGCCTCGCTGTCGCCGGGATTGCGCAGGCTGTACGGCTGGTCGGCGTCGAACACGATTGCGTCGCCGGTCGCGAGCAACTGGCGGCGATCGTGCACGCTGACTTCGAGCGTGCCCTCGCTGACGACCAGGTTGACCGTCGTGCCGGGCGCGCGGCGCGTGCCGGGCTCCGTGTGCAGCGGCGCGATCCGCAGCTCGTGGAACTCTGCCGCGGCCGGTTCACCTTCAGGATACAGCGCACGCGCCGAGAAGCGGCCGTTCGAGCTGACGACGCGCGCCGCGCGCTCGGCCGCCAGGTGCTCGAAGCCGTTCACCGCGTGACGGCGCAGGAATGCGGCGACCGATACCTTGAGCGCCGCGGCGATCTTGCAGAGCACCTTGATCGACGGCACGCTGCGCGCGGATTCGATCTGCGCGAGCATCGCGCGCGACACGCCGGACAGCCGCGCGAGCGCATCGAGCGACAGCTGCCGCTCGGCGCGCAGGCGCGCGAGGTTCACGCCGACGACCTGCTCGAGGACGTCGAGCGACGCGGACGTCCGCGCGTCGACGGCATTGCCGGATTCGAAGGAAGACACGTCGCGCACCAGCGCAAGGGGTGAAGACATAGCATGGCCTCCGGGCCGCCGCGCGGCCCTGCGAATGGGGTAAGCCTGAATCGGAATCGGGTTGCGCCACGAACGGCGCGTATCGAGACGCTATCACCCGGCCCCGACCCGGCAAACGAAGTTATCTTCACACCGTTATCAGCATCGCGGAGGAATGCGTTTCTCGCGAACCTTTTCCTGTCGCCATAGCGCCGGTGCACCGCCGCCCGATGCACCATCAATGCGCGGCCGGTGCGGCGCCGCGCGCCGGCGCGCGCGCATCGAGCCGCATCGCGAGCCACGTGACGACGAGCGCCGCGAACGTCACCGCGACGGCGACCCACGGCAGCGCGTCGAGCGCGAAGCCGTGCCCCAGCGCGAGGCCGCCGAGCCACGCGCCGGCGGCATTACCGACGTTGAACGCGCCGATGTTCAGCGTCGACGCGAGATGCGGCGCGCTCGCGGCCTTCTCGACGACGCGCGCCTGCAGCGGCGGCACCGTCGCGAACGCGGCGATTCCCCATACGAACACGGTCACCGCGGCCGCGACCGGCAGGTGGCTCGTCTTCGCGAACACGGCCATCACGGCCATCAGCGCGACCAGGATCGCGATCAGCGACGGCATCAGCGCGCGATCGGCGAGCTTGCCGCCGAGCGTGTTGCCAACCGTCAGCCCCGCGCCGAACAGCACGAGGATCAACGCGACCGCGCGCGGCGAATAGCCGGTGACGGTTTCGAGGATCGGCGCGATATACGTGAACACGACGAACACGCCGCCGAAGCCGAGCACGGTCATCAGCAGCGCGAGCCAGACCTGCGGCTCCTTCAGCACGCGCACTTCGTGGCCGAGGCCGACGGGCCCGCTGTCGTGGCGGTTCGGCACCAGCAGCGCGACGCCGCCGAGCGACAGCACGCCGAGCGCGGCGACGATCCAGAACGACGCGCGCCAGCCGAGCAGCTGGCCGACGAACGTGCCGAACGGCACGCCGAGCACGTTCGACAGCGTGAGGCCCGTGAACATCAGCGCGATCGCGCTCGCGCGCTTGTCGGCCGGCACGAGCGACGCGGCGACCACGGCGCCGATCCCGAAGAACGAGCCGTGCGCGAACGACGTGACGACGCGCGCGACCATCAGCATCGCGTAGCCGGACGCGGTCGCGCACAGCACGTTGCCGACGATGAAGATCGCCATCAGCAGCTGCAGCGCGGCCTTGCGCGGCATGCGGCTCGTCAGCACCGCGAGCAGCGGCGCGCCGGCCGCGACGCCGAGCGCGTAGCCGGTGACCAGCAGCCCGGCCGACGGCAGCGACACGGCGAGGTCGTGCGCGACTTCGGGCAACAGGCCCATGATGATGAATTCGGTGGTGCCGATGGCGAAGGCGCTGATCGCGAGCGCCAGGAGCGGAATGGGCATGACGTTCTCCGAAAGGGCGGCGGACGCGGCGCCCGGTCGGTGCCGCACCGCACAAAAGGCGGGATCTGCGCGCATTGTCCCGAATACGCCTATCTTTGATAATTGGCGTGGCATTTGAACCATTTTCAAAAATTTCTGGGAAATCCGATGGATCGACTGGGCGACATCCGGCTGTTCGTCGAGGCGGCCGAACTGGGCAGCCTGTCCGCGGCCGGGCGCAAGCTGAACCTCACGCCGGCCGCCGCGAGCGCGCGCCTTGCGAAGCTCGAGGCGAAGGTCGCGACGCGGCTGTTCGAGCGCTCCACGCGGCAGCTGCGGCTCACCGACGAAGGCCGGCTCTACCTGAACTGCTGCCGGCAGGCGCTGCAGGCGCTCGACGACGCGCACGCGCTGCTGCAGGAAGGCCGCAACGTGGTGGCCGGCAAGGTGCGGCTGTCGTCGACGTCCGATTTCGGCCGCAACCAGCTGCTCGACTGGCTCGACGAATTCACCACGCTGCACCCGGGCGTCACGTTCTCGCTGACGGCGTCCGATTCGGCGTCGAACCTGTGGCAGGACGAGATCGACCTCGCAATCCGCTTCGCCGCCCCGCCCGACGGCGCGCTGATCGCGCGCCGGCTCGCCGCGAACCGGCGCGTGCTGTGCGCGGCGCCGTCGTTCGTCGAGCGCCACGGCGTGCCGGCCGACCCGCACGATCTGGCCCGCTTTCCCTGCAACGTGATCACGATCGCGTCGGGCCCGATGAACACGTGGCGCTTCACGCGCGGCGACGAGGTGCAGACCCACACGGTGCCGGTATCGACCGCGTTCGAGACCAACGATGGCGGCTTGACCCGCGAATGGACGCTGCGCGGCCACGGCATCGCGCTGAAGTCGCTGTGGGACATCGCCGACGACGTGCGCGCCGGCCGGCTGCGCGTGCTGCTGCCCGACTGGCGGCACCAGGACGCGCCGCTGCACGCGATCTATCACAGCAAGCGCTACATGGCGCCGCGCGTGCGCGTGCTGCTCGACTTCCTCGCCGAACGCTTCGCGCGCGAGGAAGCGGCGCTGGACGACCTGCTGAACGCGTGCCGCTGACGGCTGCCGCGCCGTCATATCAGGGTCGGAATGCAACGAAAGGCGTCGCGCGGCCGCAACCCGCCGCCCGCCCGGCACGGCGCGTAAAGCTATAATGGAAGGCTTTCCCGACGGCTTTTCACGCGTTCACGCGTTGCGCGAGAGGCTCGCCCGACGCGCGCTGCGCGCCCCGGTCCGCCACGCGGCACCGGCACGCGCCGCTGCATCGCAGCAGCCGTCCCGATTCACCCTTGACGACGCCCCCAGGTCAACCACTGCGAACGGCGAATCCCCATGACCAAGAAAGTTTACGTAAAGACCTTCGGCTGCCAGATGAACGAGTACGACTCGGACAAGATGGTGGACGTGCTCAATGCGGCCGAAGGCCTCGAAAAGACCGATACCCCGGAAGACGCGGACATCATCCTGTTCAACACGTGCTCGGTGCGTGAGAAGGCGCAGGAAAAGGTGTTCTCCGATCTCGGCCGCGTGCGCGAGCTGAAGGAAGCGAAGCCGGGCCTGCTGATCGGCGTCGGCGGCTGCGTCGCCAGCCAGGAAGGCGCGTCGATCGTGTCGCGCGCGCCGTACGTCGACCTCGTGTTCGGCCCGCAAACCCTGCACCGCCTGCCGCAGATGATCGACGCGCGCCGTGCGAGCGGCCGCGCGCAGGTCGACATCACGTTCCCCGAGATCGAGAAGTTCGACCACCTGCCGCCCGCGCGCGTCGAGGGGCCGAGCGCGTTCGTGTCGATCATGGAAGGCTGCTCGAAGTACTGCAGCTACTGCGTCGTGCCGTACACGCGCGGCGATGAAGTGTCGCGCCCGCTCGACGACGTGCTGACCGAAGTGGCCGGCCTCGCCGACCAGGGCGTGCGCGAAGTCACGCTGCTCGGCCAGAACGTGAACGCCTACCGCGGCGCGCTGGCGGCCGGCTCGTCCGAAATCGCCGATTTCGCGACGCTGATCGAATACGTCGCCGACATCCCCGGCATCGAACGGATCCGCTACACGACGTCTCATCCGAAGGAATTCACGCAGCGCCTGATCGACACCTACGCGAAGGTGCCGAAGCTCGTGAGCCACCTGCACCTGCCGGTCCAGCACGGCTCCGACCGCATCCTGATGGCGATGAAGCGCGGCTACACGGTGCTCGAATACAAGTCGGTGATCCGCAAGCTGCGCGCGATCCGCCCGGACCTGTCGCTGTCGACCGACATGATCGTCGGCTTCCCCGGCGAGACCGAAGAGGATTTCGACAAGATGATGGCGCTCGTGCACGAGATGAGCTACGACACCAGCTTCTCGTTCATCTACAGCCCGCGCCCCGGCACGCCGGCCGCGAACCTGCACGACGACACGCCGCGCGAGGTCAAGCTCAAACGCCTGCAACATCTGCAGGCGACCATCGAGGAAAACGTCGCGCGCATCAGCCAGTCGATGGTCGGGAAGGTCGAGCGGATCCTCGTCGAGGGCCCGTCGCGCAAGGACCCGAACGAACTGTCGGGCCGCACCGAGAACAACCGGGTCGTGAATTTCCCGGCGCCGCTCGCGTCGCACCCGCGCCTGATCGGCCAGATGATCGACGTGAAGATCAACCATGCGTACCCGCACTCGCTGCGCGGCGAGCTGCTGCTCGTGAGCGACGACGCGAGCGCGGCCACCCACTGACCGACTGACGTTCCACAGGAGCCCGACGCTACTTTGAAGACCGTCCAAGCACTGGAATTCACCGCGCCGCGCGACGACAACGCGCGCCTCGCCAACCTCTGCGGCCCGCTCGACGAGAACCTGCGGCAGATCGAACAGGCGCTCGACGTCACGCTCGCGCGGCGCGGCCACCGGATCACGATCCGCGGCCGCGGCGCGAAGCTCGCGCTCGCGGCGCTCGAGAACTTCTACAACCGCGCGCGCGATCCGCTGTCGGTCGACGATATCCAGCTCGCGCTGGTCGAAGTGCGCCACACGTCCGGCAACGGCCGCCAGGACACGCTCGACGTGCGCTTTCGCGGCGATCCGGACCATCCGTTCGACGAGCCCGTCGCGCAGCTCGACGCGGAAATGCCGGACGAAGAACCCGCGCCGAAGCTCTACACGCGGCGCGCCGACCTGCGCGGCCGCACGCCCGCGCAGCGCGAATACCTGAAGCAGATCCTGCAGCACGACGTGACGTTCGGCATCGGGCCGGCCGGCACCGGCAAGACCTACCTCGCGGTCGCGTGCGCGGTCGATGCGCTCGAGCGCGACCAGGTCAAGCGGATCGTGCTGACGCGCCCGGCCGTCGAGGCCGGCGAGCGGCTCGGCTTCCTGCCGGGCGATCTCGCGCAGAAGGTCGACCCGTACCTGCGGCCGCTGTACGACGCGCTGTACGACCTGCTCGGCTTCGACAAGACCGCGAAGATGTTCGAGCGCCAGATGATCGAGATCGCGCCGCTCGCCTACATGCGCGGCCGCACGCTGAACCACGCGTTCATCATCCTCGACGAGGCGCAGAACACGACGCCCGAGCAGATGAAGATGTTCCTCACGCGGATCGGTTTCGGCTCGAAGGCCGTCGTCACCGGCGACACGAGCCAGGTCGACCTGCCGCGCGGGCACAAGAGCGGCCTCGTCGAGGCGCAGCAGGTGCTCGGCGGCGTGCGCGGCATCGCGCTCACGCGCTTCACGAGCGCCGACGTCGTGCGCCATCCGCTCGTCGCGCGCATCGTCGAGGCGTACGACGACTTCCACGCGCAGCACAAGGACGCGTAGGAAGCCGGCTGCGCCAGCGCGCCGCACCGGCCGACGGCCCGGCCCGCCCGACGGCGCGCCGGGCATTTTTTCGCCCGCGCGCGGCCGGTTCGAATTCGGGAGCGATCGGCCGTTTGGTGTATCCTCAACGCGTTCCAATCGCCGCACCCGTCATGAAATCTTCCCGTTCTCGCAAGTCCGGGCGCGACCAGTCCGCCGCGCCCGATTCCCCGCGTCTTTCGCTGTTCGATGCGAAGGGCAAGGCCCGGACCGTCAACGCGCAAGGGCTTCGAATCGACTTCCCGGACGGCCGCAGCCTGATGTTCGACCTGTCGGGCAGCTCGGGCGAGGCAGCCGTCGCGATCGTCGCGCAGCACAACGATCCGGCGATGCGCGCGAAGCTCGCGCTGCAGCCCGAGCACTACGACAGCGTGACGCTGCACGTGGGTGCCGAACCCGCGCCGCGCGACGAGGAAATCGCGGAAATGGCGGACGAGCTGCGCGAGCTGGAGCTCGACCTGTCCGTGCAGTACGGTGACGAGATCACCGCCGACATCCGCAAGACGCTGCCGAAACGCAAGCTGATCGCCGAATGGCTCGAGCCGGCGCTGTTCGCGAACGCGCAGCTCACCGTGCGCTTCGTCGGCAACGAAGAAGGCCAAACGCTGAACGCCGGCTACCGCCACAAGGACTACCCGACCAACGTGCTGACCTTCGCGTACGACCCGGCGCCCGACGGCACCGTGATCGGCGACCTCGTGCTGTGCTGCCCGGTCGTCGAGAAGGAAGCGCACGAACAGGGCAAGCCGCTCATCGCCCATTACGCGCACCTGCTGGTGCACGGCGCGCTGCACGCGCAGGGCTACGATCACGAGACGAGCGACGAGGACGCCGCCGAAATGGAAGCGCTTGAAGTCGACATCCTCGCGAAGCTGGGCTTCCCGAACCCGTACCAGTAAAAGCCGTCCGCACCATGCACCACGCCGCGATGCTGCCGCCCGCCTACCCGCCGTCGATCGGCGAGGGACGGCTGCTGACGGAAGACGAACTCGCGGCGTCGCTCGCGCACACGATGCGCGACTGGGACGGCCGGCAGGATCTCTGGCTGTTCGGCTATGGCTCGCTGATCTGGAACCCCGGGCTGCCGACCATCGCCGCCGTGCGCGGCAAGGTGCACGGCTACCATCGCGGGCTCTACCTGTGGTCGCGCGTGAACCGCGGCACGCCCGAACGTCCGGGCCTCGTGCTCGCGCTCGATCGCGGCGGCTCGTGCTCGGGCATCGCGTTCCGGCTCGCGGGCCCGACTGCGCAGCCGCATCTCGAGACGTTGTGGAAACGCGAAATGCCGATGGGGTCGTACCGGCCCGCGTGGCTGCCGTGCACGCTCGAGACCGGCGAACGCGTGAACGCGCTGGCATTCGTGATGCGCCGCGACGTGCCCACCTACACCGGCAAGCTGACCGACCCCGTCGTGAAGGAAGTGTTCAGCTGCGCGGCCGGCCGCTACGGCACGACGCTCGACTACGTGAGCCGCACCGTGGACGCGCTGCGCGCGAGCGGCATCCCCGACCGCGCGCTGGAAGGGCTGCTCGCGCGATGCCGGTGATGCCCGACCGGCCGGCTTGCGCCACACCGGCCGCCGCCCCCGTGCGTTCGAAGGAGAATCCGCGCCGATGAACCCGTCACGCAGATCGCGCGTCATGCTGGCCGCGCTGCTCGTCGCCACGAGCGTCGCACTGTCCGGCTGCGGCATGTTCGGTTGCGGCGGCGCCGCGACCAACGGCGCGGCCGCCGGCGGCTGTTCCGCCGGCATGCGCTTCTGAGGGTCCGAGCGCCCGCCCGGCGCGCCCTGCACGCGACGAAATGCCGCCGACGCCGACCGGCCGGCCGGTCGCCTCCGCTTTTTTTGCCGCCGTGCCCCGCCGCCCCTTTCTGAGATAGGATGGATACACAGGACGGCGTCGCGCCCGGCGCGGCCGTTCCCGAGCGGGGCTCGCGCGCGCCGCCTGCCCCTGGCCGGACGGCCGGTGTGACACGGCCGCGCCATGCCCTTGGTGTATCCTTGCCTACTCCGTGACCGCGCGCCCCGGCATGACCCGGGCGCACCACCATGAACGATTCGTATCCCAGTCGTAAGCTCACCGACAAACCGCAAGAAAAGCGCTCGCTGCTCGAGCGCCTGACCGACTTCATCTCGCCCGAGCCGGAATCCCGGTCCGAGCTGCTGGAAATCCTCCAGGACGCCCACGAACGCAACCTGATCGACGCCGATTCGCTGTCGATGATCGAAGGCGTGTTCCAGGTGTCCGACCTGTGCGCGCGCGACATCATGGTGCCGCGCGCGCAGATGGACGCGATCAACATCGCCGACAAGCCTGAAGACTTCATCCCGTTCGTCCTCGAGAAGGCGCACTCGCGCTACCCCGTGTACGAGGAGAACCGCGACAACGTGATCGGCGTGCTGCTCGCGAAGGACCTGCTGCGCTTCTACGCCGAAGAGGAATTCGACGTGCGCGGGATGCTGCGCCCCGCCGTGTTCATTCCCGAATCGAAGCGCCTGAACGTGCTGCTGCACGACTTCCGCGTGAACCGCAACCACCTCGCGATCGTCGTCGACGAATACGGCGGCGTCGCGGGCCTGATCACGATCGAGGACGTGCTCGAACAGATCGTCGGCGACATCGAGGACGAATACGACTTCGACGAGGAAGCCGGCAACATCATCTCGGGGCCCGACGGCCGCTTCCGCGTGCGCGCGCTCACCGAGATCGAACAGTTCAACGAGGCGTTCGGCACCGACTTCCCCGACGACGAGGTCGACACGATCGGCGGGCTGATCACCCATCATTTCGGCCGCGTGCCGCACCGCGGCGAGAAGCTGCAGCTCGGCAACCTCGTGTTCGAGATCCAGCGCGGCGATGCGCGCCAGGTCCACGTGCTGCTGGTGCGCCGCAACCCCCTCGCGAGCCGCCGCGCCGAAACCTCGCACGAGGACTGACCGTCTCGCGCCGGTCGCGTCTCCTTCAACCGCTCGCCCTCTTTTGCTTCACATGGACGATCCGATCCCGTCCCGCCCGGCTGGCGGTCTTCTCGCGCCGGCGCCCGGCCGCACGCTGCCGCGCTGGCACTATCCGGCCGCGCTGCTCGCCGGCGCGGCCAATACGCTCAGCTTCGCACCGACCCCGCACGGCGGCTGGCTGCAACTCGTCGTATTCGTCTGGTTTTTCGCGCAGCTGACGCGCACGTCGAGCTGGCGCGGCGCCGCGCTCACCGGCGGCGCGTTCGGCTTCGGCAACTTCATCAGCGGCATCTGGTGGCTCTACATCAGCATGCACGTGTACGGCGAGATGGCCGCACCGCTCGCGGGCGGCGCGCTGGTGCTGTTCTCGCTCTACCTGTCGCTGTACCCGGCGTTCTCGGCGGGGCTCTGGTCGTTCTGCGCAGGCCATGCATGGCATCGCCGCGAACCCGATCCGCGGCCGTTCTCGCCGACCTGGCACGGCGCGTTTGCGTTCGCGAGCGCCTGGGCGCTCGGCGAATGGCTGCGCGGCACCGTATTCACCGGCTTCCCGTGGCTCGCGAGCGGCTATCCGCAGGTCGACGGTCCGTTCGCGGGCTTCGCGCCGGTCGTCGGCGTGTACGGCATCGCCTGGGTGCTCGCGCTGTTCGCCGCGCTGGTCGTGCAGGCGCTCGTCGCCGCGCGCCGGGCGCCCGCATCCGAAAACAGCGCCGCCGGCAACGCGCGCGTGCGCATCGCCGCGCCGGCCGGCATCGCCGTCGCGCTCGTCGCGGCCGGCATCGCGCTGTCGCAGGCCGCGTGGACCGTGCCCGCGAACGCGCCGCTCACGGTGCGGCTGCTGCAGGGCAACGTGAAGCAGGACATCAAGTTCGAGCAGGAAGGCATCGACGCGGCGATCAAGATGTACACGCAGATGATCGTCGAGAAACCGGCCGACCTGATCGTCACGCCGGAGACCGCGATCGCGGTGATGATCCAGGAGCTGCCCGAACCGTTCGCCGTCGCGATCCGCAAGTTCAGCGACACGACCGGCTCGGCCGTGCTGTTCGGCGCGGTCGGCGCATCGGTCACGCCGGACGGCCACTACGTCGACTACACGAACAGCCTGTACGGCGTGACGCCGCACTCGCGCGACATCTATCACTACGACAAGCACCATCTCGTGCCCTTCGGCGAGTTCATCCCGTGGGGCTTCCGGTGGTTCGTCGACCTGATGAAGATGCCGCTCGGCGACTTCGCGCGCGGCGCGCCGGTGCAGAAGCCGTTCCTCGTGCACAACCAGCCGGTGATGGCCGACATCTGCTACGAGGACTTGTTCGGCGAGGAAATCGCCGCGACGATCCGCGACAATCCGCAGCCGCCCGGCGTGCTCGTCAACGTGACGAACCTCGCGTGGTTCGGCGACACGATCGCACTCGACCAGCACCTGCAGATCGCGCGGATGCGCGCGCTCGAAACGGGCCGGCCGATGCTGCGCTCGACCAATACCGGGATGACCGCCGCGATCGACGCGCGCGGCCGCGTGCTCGGCCAGCTCAAGCCGTTTACGATCGGCTCGCTCGATGTGCGGATCGAAGGCACGAGCGGCTTCACGCCGTACGTGACGAGCGGCAACAACATCGTGCTCGCGGTGTCGCTGGTGCTGCTCGCGTTCGGCTTCACGTTCGGGCCGGGCCTGCGTCGCCGCAACGGCGCGAAGGCCGGCGGAGACCGGAACGCCTGACGCATCGGGCGGCCGGCGCGCGCGGCGCGGCGCGGCCGCCGCCGTCGATGCGGCATGCGGACCGCCCCGCCCGCCGACGTTCGGCGCACGAGGCCGAGTCCGCACGACACCCCGGCAAGCCGCGCGCAGGAAGCAACGACGCGCGACGTCGCGCCGGCCAGCCGTTCAGGCCGGCCGCTGCGCGGCCGCGGCCAGGCCGCGCAGATCCCGCCCGAGCGCTTCCAGCACCGGCGCCCATGCGCCGAACGTCGGCTGCCGGTACAGCGTCGCGGTCGGATACCACGGGCTGTCGGTGCGTTCGAGCAGCCAGGGCCAGTGCGGATTCACGTCGAGCAGCACCCAGGTGCGTGCGCCGAGCGCGCCCGACAGGTGCGCGACCGATGTGCACACCGTGATCACCAGATCCAGCGCGCCGATGAACGCGGCCGTATCGTCGAAACTCTCGAGTTCGGCGGTGAAGTCCTCGATCGCGAAACCGGCCGCGCGCGCCGCGGCGACATCCGCGTCCGCGCCCGGCTGCAGCGAGTAAAACGCGACGCCGTCGACACCGCGCAACGCATCGGCATAACGCTCGAGCCCGACGCGCCGCAACGGATTGCGCTGGTGCCCCGCGCTGCCCGTCCATACGAGCCCGACCTTCAGCTGGCCGTCGCCCGCGAGCCGCGCTCGCCATGCGTCGCGCGCGCGCGGATCGGCATGCAGGTACGGCACCGCCGCGCCGAGCGTCGACGTCTCCATCCCGAGCATCAACGGCAGGCCGATCAGCGGCACTTCGTAGTCGAACGCCGGCAGCGCGTCGACGCCGCCGCCCGCGCTGAACGCATCCGCGTGCGCGCCGAGGCTGCGCCGCATCAGCGTGCCCACCTGCGGAAACGTGTTCCACGCGAGCCGGCCGCCCTCGCGGTGCACGCGCTCGGCGAGCGGCGCGACGAAGCGCGCGAACTGCAGCACGTCGCCGAGCCCCTGCTCGCCCCAGACGAGCAGCGTCTTGCCCGCGAGCGGCTCGCCCTGCCAGCGCGGGCCGGGCAGCACCGGCCGGCGGCCGCGCAGCTCGCCGGCGCCGTCCCAGCGCGCCTCGTGGCCGCGCCAGCCGGCCGCGTAGTTGCCGCGCACGAGCTGGATGATCGCGAGGTTGAAACGGAACGACGCGTCATCGGGCGCCAGCTCGCACGCGCGCGCCGCATGGCGCTCGGCGTCGTCCCAGCGTTGCGCCTCCTTCATCGCCATCGCGATGTTGTTCTGCGCGAGCGCATTGTCGGGCGCGATCTCCGCGAGCCGCGCCGCGCACGCGAGCGCGCCGTCGAGGTCCTGCGTCGCGAGCCGCGCGACGACCAGGTTGGTCCACACCTGCACGTCGTGCGGGTCGGCCGCCACGGCCGCGTCGAGCAGCGCGATTTCTTCGTTGCGGTCGCCGCCCGACAGCCGCAGCGCGATCGCCAGGTTGTTGCGCAGCGACGGCCAGCCCGGATCGAGCGCATAGGCGGCGCGGTACGACGCGACGGCGTCGGCGTGACGGCCGAGCATCTGCAGCGCATAGCCATGATTGAAACTCGCGCCGGCGCCCGGATGCACGCGCAGCGCGCATTCGGCCAGCGCGAGCGCGTCGGCGCCACGCTGCCGTGCGACGAGCGCCGCGGTAAGCTGCGCGAGCGCGGCCATGTCGACGGCGTGCAGATGGCCGGCGGCGGCGAGCCAGAGCGCATGCGCGTCGCGCTCGCCGCGCGCGTGCGCGTCGGCGGCCTGCCCGAGCAGCGCAAGCAGCGGCGGCATCAGCGGAATGAGGAGGTCGTTCGAATCGTCCATGCGGTCCGGAGTGGGCAATCGGTCGCGCGGCAGGCGTCGCGCGCGCCGCAATACGCGCATCTTAACGCCCGCGCAAAGCGGCGCGGCAGGCGGAGCGAGCAGCGCATCGCGACACCGCGCGCGAGCGCACCGCGCGCATCGACGACCCACGCACAGGCCGCGCACGGCTCGCCCGAAACACCGCCGACGCCCCCTTCGTCCGCGTTCCGGCCGCATCCGGCCGCCGATCCGGTAAAATTGCACGTTTCAGCACACTAACAAGCCGCGCCGCCGCGCGAGCCGACCCTCCGGGCCCCGCCCGGAGCGCCGCCCGCAACGGAGCGCCAGCGCCACGAAGGCTCTTCATGCTTACGTTTCAGCAAATCATCCTGACGCTGCAGTCCTACTGGGACAAGCAGGGTTGCGCCCTGCTCCAGCCCATCGACATGGAAGTCGGCGCGGGCACGTCGCACGTCCACACGTTCCTGCGCGCGGTCGGCCCGGAGCCATGGCGCGCCGCCTACGTGCAGCCGTCGCGCCGCCCGAAGGACGGCCGCTACGGCGAGAACCCGAACCGCCTGCAGCATTACTACCAGTACCAGGTCGTGCTCAAGCCGGCGCCGGAAAACATCCTCGATCTCTACCTCGGCTCGCTGGAAGCGCTCGGCTTCGACCTGAAGCAGAACGACGTGCGCTTCGTGGAAGACGACTGGGAGAACCCGACGCTCGGCGCGTGGGGCCTCGGCTGGGAAGTGTGGCTGAACGGCATGGAAGTCACGCAGTTCACGTATTTCCAGCAGGTCGGCGGCCTCGACTGCAAGCCGGTGCTCGGCGAGATCACGTACGGCCTCGAGCGCCTCGCGATGTACCTGCAGAAGGTCGAGAACGTGTACGACCTCGTGTGGACCGAATGGGAAGAGCAAGGCCCGAACGGCCCCGAGCTGCGCCGCCTGTCGTACGGCGACGTCTACCACCAGAACGAGGTCGAGCAGTCGACCTACAACTTCGAGCACGCGAACGTCGACCTGCTGTTCACGTTCTTCAACAGCTACGAAGCGGAAGCGAAGAAGATGATCGACGCGCAGCTCGCGCTGCCCGCGTACGAGCTCGTGCTGAAGGCCGGCCACACGTTCAACCTGCTCGACGCGCGCGGCGCGATCTCGGTCACGGAACGCGCGGCGTACATCGGCCGCATCCGCGCGCTGTCGCGTCTCGTCGCGCAGGCTTACTACGACTCGCGCGAGAAGCTCGGCTTCCCGATGCTCGGCAACCCGCCGGGCGTGCCGGGCCTCACCACCGACGCCCAGGACGCCGCCCAGCCGGCATGGGCGCCGCCGCTCAAGGTCGAACGCAAGATCGATCAGGACTGACGAGACGAGATTCAATCCACACATGACGCACAATCATCCCGCCCCCCTGCTCGTCGAACTGCTGACCGAAGAGCTGCCGCCGAAGGCCCTCGCACGCCTCGGCGACGCATTCGCCGAAGGCCTCGCGCAACGCCTCGCGGCGCGCGACCTCATCGAAGGCGAACTCGTGTTCGAACGCTACGCCACGCCGCGCCGCCTCGCGGTCGTCGTGCAGAACGTGCGCGCCGTCGCGCCTGAAAAGCAGGTCCGCGAAAAGGTCCTGCCGGTGTCCGTCGCGCTCGACGCGGAAGGCCGGCCGACCGCCCCGCTCGCGAAGAAGCTCGCGGCGCTCGGCCATCCGAACCTGTCGATCGCCGATCTCGAGCGCGCGCAGGACGGCAAGGCCGAAGCGTTCTTCGTCAACTACTCGGCGGCCGGCGCGACACTCGCCGACGGGCTGCAGGCCGCGCTCGACGAAACGCTCGAGAAGCTGCCGATCCCGAAGGTCATGACCTACCAGCGCCCGGACGGCTCCGACGTGAAGTTCGTGCGTCCGGTGCACCGCCTGACCGTGCTGCACGACGACCGCATCGTGCCCGTCACCGCGTTCGGCGTCGATGCCGGCGACACCACGCTCGGCCACCGCTTCCTGTCCGACGGCCTCGTCGCGATCCAGCATGCGCGCGCGTATGCCGACACGCTGCGCGACAAGGGCCGCGTGATCGCGCACTTCGCCGATCGCCGCGAAACGATCCGCACGCAGCTGAACGAGCACGCGAACGGCGACACGGTCGTGATGCCCGAGTCGCTGCTCGACGAAGTGACGTCGCTGGTCGAATGGCCGGTCGTCTATCCGTGCCGCTTCGAGGACGAATTCCTGCAGGTTCCGCAGGAATGCCTGATCCTCACGATGCAGACGAACCAGAAGTACTTCGCGCTCACCGACGTCGCCGGCAAGCTGCGCTCGCGCTTCCTGATCGTGTCGAACATCGAGACGAAGACGCCGGGCGAGATCATCGAAGGCAACGAGCGCGTCGTGCGCCCGCGCCTCGCCGACGCGAAGTTCTTCTTCGAGCAGGACAAGAAGAAGCCGCTCGCGGACCGCGTGCCGCTGCTCGCGAACGTCGTCTATCACAACAAGCTCGGCTCGGCGCTCGCACGCGTCGAGCGCCTCGAGGCGCTCGCCGGCGAGATCGCGCCCGCGATCGGTGCCGACGCCGCGCACGCGAAGCGCGCCGCGCGCCTCGCGAAGGCCGACCTGCTGACCGACATGGTCGGCGAGTTCCCGGAACTGCAGGGCACGATGGGCACGTACTACGCGCGCCACGACGGTGAGCCCGACGACGTCGCGCTCGCCTGCGCCGAGCATTACCAGCCGCGCTTCTCCGGCGACGCGCTGCCGACCACGCCGGTGTCCACCGCCGTCGCGCTGGCCGACAAGCTCGAGACGATCGTCGGCATCTGGGGCATCGGCCTCGCGCCGACCGGCGAGAAGGATCCGTTCGCGCTGCGCCGTCACGCGCTCGGCGTGCTGCGCCTGCTGCTCGAGAAACAGCTGCCGCTCGATCTCGTGTCGCTGCTGCGCACGGCCCATGCGCGCTTCGAAGGCGTGCCGGGCGTCGCCGAATCGACCGACGCGATCTTCGCGTTCTTCATCGACCGCCTGCGCGGCCTGTTGCGCGAGCGCGGCTACACGGCCGGCGAAGTCGACGCGGTGCTGAGCCTGAACCCGACGCGTGTCGACGATCTCGTCGCGCGCCTCGACGCGGTGCGCGAATTCACGCGCCTCGCGGAAGCCGAAGCGCTCGCGGCCGCGAACAAGCGGATCTCGAACATCCTGAAGAAGTCGGAAGGCGGCGCGAACGGCACGGTGCAGCCGACGCTGCTCGTCGAGGCCGCCGAGAAGGCGCTGCACGAGCAGCTCGCAGCCGTGACGCCGCACGTGCAGTCGCAGCTCGAGGCGCGTGCGTACACGGGCGCGCTGTCGGCGCTCGCCGCGCTGCGCGCGCCGGTCGACACGTTCTTCAACGACGTGATGGTCAACGCCGAGGATCCCGCGCTGCGCGCGAACCGTCTCGCGCTGCTGTCGGCGCTGCATCAGCAGATGAACTGCGTCGCCGACATCTCGAAGCTCGCCGCGTAAAGGCCGAACGATGCCGACCAGCCCCAACCGCAAGCTCGTCGTCCTCGATCGGGACGGCGTGATCAACGTCGATTCGGACGCGTTCATCAAGACGCCCGACGAGTGGATCGCGCTGCCCGGCAGCCTCGAGGCGATCGCACGACTCAACCACGCCGGCTATCGCGTGGTCGTCGCGACCAACCAGTCCGGCATCGGTCGCGGGCTGTTCGACATGGCCACGCTCAACGCGATGCATCTGAAGATGCATCGCGCGGCGGCCGCGGTCGGCGCGCGCATCGACGCGGTGTTCTTCTGCCCGCATACGTCGGAAGACCACTGCGACTGCCGCAAGCCGAAACCCGGCATGATGCAGATGATCGCCGAGCGCTTCGAGATCGATCCCGGTCACACGCCGGCCGTCGGCGATTCGCTGCGCGACCTGCAGGCCGGCGTCGCGGTCGGCTTCCGGCCGCACCTCGTGCTGACCGGCAAGGGCAAGAAGACGCTCGCCGCGGGCAACCTGCCGGACGGCACGCAGGTCCATGACGACCTGCGCGCGTTCGCACTCGACTTCCTTTCACACGAACACGAGTGATGCGGCCGCCGCGCGCATCCTCCCTACTGTCAGACCCACGCCGATGCGCTTCGTCCGCTCCCTGCTGCTGCTGATCTATTTCATCCTGTACACGGTGCCGTACGCCACCGCGTGCTTCATCGCCTTTCCGTTCATGCGCCCCGACGCGCGCTACTGGATGGCGGCCGGCTGGTGCAAGTCGACGCTGTGGGTCGTGCGCTGGCTGAACGGCATCCGCTACCGGATCGAAGGCTACGAGAACCTGCCCGACGGCCCGGCCGTGCTGCTGTCGAAGCACCAGTCCGCGTGGGAGACGCTCGCGTTTCCGGCGCTGATGCCGAAGCCGCTCTGCTACGTGTTCAAGCGCGAGCTGCTGTACGTGCCGTTCTTCGGCTGGGCGCTCGGGCTGCTGCACATGGTCAACATCAACCGCAAGGAAGGCAAGAATGCCTTCGTGTCGGTGATCCGCCAGGGCAAGAAGCGCCTGTCGGAAGGCGCGTGGATGATCATGTTCCCGGAAGGCACGCGCACGCCGGTCGGCAAGCAGGGCAAGTACAAGACGGGCGGCGCGCGCTTCGCGATCGAAACCGGCGCGCCGGTCGTGCCGATCGCGCACAATGCAGGTCGGGTGTGGCCGCGCAATTCGTTCACGAAGTTCCCGGGCGTCGTCACCGTGTCGATCGGCAAGCCGATTCCGGTCGAAGGCAAGACGCCCGACGTATTGAACTCGCAGGTCGAAGCATGGATCGAAGCGGAAATGCGCCGCATCGATCCCGATGCGTATCGCCAGCCGGGCAATGCCGGCACGCGCGATGCCGCACGCGTCTGAATCACCCGGATTGCAGCCGTTGCGTACGACGAAACGAAGCGAACTGATGAAAAAGCGTCCGCGGCCACGGCCTGCCATCGTGGCACTCGATCATCGCCAGATGGACCTGCCGCTCTTCGACGGGCCGGCAGCATCGCCGCCACCGTCGGCGCCCGCCGCGCTGCCGTCGCCGCCTGAAGCGGCTGCAGCGCCCGCAGTCCCCGCGGCGCCGCTCGATCCGGGTCCCGCACCCGATCGCTCCCGCGTCCGCACGTTCGCACTCGACAGCCGCGTGCTCGAATATCGGTTGAAGCGCTCCGCGCGCCGCACGATCGGCTTCACGATCGACGGCAGCGGGCTGTCGATCACTGCGCCGCGCTGGGTCACGCTCGCCGACATCGAAGCGGCGATCGCCGAGAAGCAGCGCTGGATCTTCGCGAAGCTCGCGGAGTGGAAAACCCGCACCGAGCAGCGCGCGCTGCCGCAGATCGACTGGCGCGACGGCGCGCAACTCCCTTATCTCGGCAAGACGATCACGATCGCGCTCGGCGCGGGCGCCGTCGCATTCGACGCCGATGCGCAACGGCTGTCGCTGCCGCTGCCCGTGCAAGCCGACATGCAGCAGATCAAGGATCGCGTGCAGGGCTGGCTGCAGGGCGAAGCGAAGCGGATCTTCGGCGAACGCCTGGCGGTCTACGCGGAACGGCTCGGCGTCACGTATTCGATGTATGCGCTGTCGTCGGCGGCGACGCGCTGGGGCAGCTGCTCGAGCGACGGCAAGATCCGGCTGAACTGGCGGCTGATCCACTTCCCGATGTCGATCGTCGACTACGTCGTCGCGCACGAGCTGTCGCACCTGCGCGAGATGAACCACAGTCCGGCCTTCTGGCAGACCGTCGAATCGATCTTCCCGGAATTCCGCGAAGCGCGGCACACGCTCAAGCATCACCCGCCCGAACTGCTGCCGGCGCTTTGACGCGATCGGCCGCACCAAAATACAAACGGGCGATGCGGATTCCTCCACATCGCCCGTTTTTCCTGCCCGCGACGCACATCGTGCGCCGCGCGCCCGGCGCTCAGTGCGCCTTCTTCTGAATGAACTCGATCTTGTAGCCGTCCGGATCCTCGACGAACGCGATCACGGTCGTGCCGTGCTTCATCGGGCCGGCTTCGCGGGTCACCTTGCCGCCTTGCGCCTTGATCTTGTCGCAGGCCGCGTAGGCATCGTCGACTTCCACCGCCAGATGGCCGAAGCCGTTGCCGAGATCGTAGGACGGCGTATCCCAGTTGTGGGTCAGCTCGAGCACGGTGCCCGCGCTTTCCGCTTCGTAGCCGACGAACGCGAGCGTGAACTTGCCTTCCGGATAATCCTCGCGACGCAGCAGCTTCATGCCGAGCAATTCGGTGTAGAACTTGATCGAGCGGTCGAGATCGCCGACTCGCAGCATCGTATGCAGCAAACGCATGTGTTGTACTCCTGTGGGGACTTTCCAGAAGCGGAAATTCTACCGGAGTCGGGTCAATCCCGCCGCCGGCGCCCCGTGCGCCACCGGCCGATACCCAAGCATCCGCACGGCGAGCGCGAAGCCCGTGCGGCGGTGGAGATCACCGCGCCCGACGGCCCCGGCAAGTCCATCGATCGGGTAACATCCTCCCACTTCGCACCAAAAACGGGCATGCCGCCCGCAGCCAGAACGCGACCACCGCCTCATTCCAGCCACACAGCCTGCCGTGAGAAATCGCCGATTCGCGCGCGCCGGACGCGCCGTCCGTCCGCCGCTGACCATGTCCTTGCCCAAGTCTCTGCTCATGCCCCAGCCTGCTTCCCGCCGCATCGGCGAGGTCCGCCGATGACCGCGCTCGCCGGCACGCCCGTGCGACGCGCGCTCGACATGCGCGCGGTCGGCGTGATGCTGCTGCTGTGCGCGATCTGGGGCCTCCAGCAGGTCGCGATCAAGAGCACCAACGCGGCGATCCCGCCGATGTTCCAGGCCGGGCTGCGCTCGGTGATCGCCGCGCTCCTGCTGTGGGGCTGGGCACGCTCGCGCGGCACGCCGCTGTTCCGCGCGGACGGCACGCTCGGCGCGGGCATCGCGGCCGGTGCGCTGTTCGCCGGCGAGTTCATCTGCGTGTTCTTCGGGCTCACGCTGACGAGCGCGTCGCACATGGCGATCTTCCTGTACACGGCACCGTGCTTCACGGCGCTCGGCCTGCACCTGTTCGCGCCGGGCGAACGGCTGCAGCGCGTCCAGTGGGCCGGCGTCGGCCTCGCGTTCGCCGGCATCGCGCTCGCGTTCGCGGACGGCTTCCTGACGCCGCGCGCGCCCGGCGCATCGGTGCTGGCCGGGCTCGCCGGCGACGCGCTCGGGATCCTCGGCGGCGCGATGTGGGCCGCGACGACGGTCGTCGTGCGTTCGACGTCGCTCGCGCGCGCCAGCGCGAGCAAGACGCTGTTCTACCAGCTCGCGGTGTCGGCCGTCGTGCTGATCGCGCTCGCCGCGCTGCTCGGCCAGACGTCGTTCGCGCGGGTCACGCCGATCGCGCTCGCGAGCCTCGCGTACCAGTCGGTGATCGTCGCGTTCGTCAGCTACCTGTCGTGGTTCTGGCTGCTGACGCGCTACAGCGCGTCGCGGCTATCGGTGTTCACGTTCCTGTCGCCGCTGTTCGGCGTCGCGTTCGGCGTGCTGCTGCTCGGCGAATCGGTCGGCTGGCGCTTCATGTCGGCGGCCGCGCTGGTGCTGACCGGGATCGCGCTCGTCAACGCGCCGCCGCGCCGGCGCGCGTAGCGCGATGCGGACGCGGTCCGGCAGCGACGAACGCCGTGCGAAAAAAAAGCTGCCCGCTCAGGGCAGCCTCGTCGATCGCGCTCGGGGCAGGCGCCAGGTGCGACGCCCGCGTGCCGCTACTCCGCGGCCTTGCGCGCCGCTGCAAGCGCCTGCGCGACGCCGACATATTCGGCCACGCTGACATCCTCCGCGCGTCGCGCGAGATCGAAGCCGAGCGCGTCGAAATCGATCGTCTCGCGGTAGTCGCCGAGCGTATTGCGCAGCATCTTGCGGCGCTGCGAGAACGCGGCGGTGACGACTTCGCCGAGCAGCACGGGATCGACGTCCGGCAGTTCGTGCGGCTCGTACGGAATCATCCGGACGATCGCCGAATCGACCTTCGGCGGCGGCTGGAACGATTCCGGCGGCACGTCGAGCATCTTCTCCATCACATAGCGGTACTGCAGCATCACCGACAGTCGCGAGAACGCCTTCGTGCCCGGCTCCGCGACCATCCGTTCGACGACTTCGTTCTGCAGCATGAAATGCTGATCGATGACCGCGTCGGCGAACGTCATCAGGTGAAACAGCAGCGGGCTGGAAATGTTGTACGGCAGGTTGCCGACGATCCGCAGCGACGGCTTGTCGCCGGGTGCCGCGAGCGAGCGGAAGTCGAACGCGAGCGCGTCGCCCGGGTGCAGCTCCAGCAGCGCGCCGAAGCGCTGCTGCAGGCGCCCGATCAGGTCGCGGTCGAGCTCGACCGCATGCAGCGGCGACTCGGGCGTCGCGAGACGCGCGATCAGCGGCTCGGTCAGCGCGCCGAGGCCGGGGCCGATCTCGACCATCCGCTGGCCGCGCGCGGGGCCGATCGTCGCGACGATCGAGTCGATCACGCCGTGATCGACGAGGAAGTTCTGCCCGAAGCGCTTGCGCGCGAAGTGGCCTTGGTGCTGTCTGCTGTTCGACATCGACTGAGAAAAACGAAAAATACGACGAATGAGGTCAGGCTCGTGCGTGTCAGGCCGCGCGGCGATGGCGCGCCATCGTGACGGCCGTGTCGAGCGCGGCGACCATGCTGCCCGGATCCGCGCGGCCCGTGCCGGCCAGATCCAGCGCCGTGCCGTGATCGACCGACGTGCGGATGATCGGCAGCCCGAGCGTGACGTTGATGCCCTCGCCGAAGGTCGCATACTTCAGCACGGGCAAGCCCTGATCGTGGAACATCGCGAGCACGCAATCGGCGCCCTCGAGATGGCGCGGCTGGAACAGCGTGTCGGCCGGATACGGGCCGCGCGCGTCGATGCCCTGCGCTTGCGCGCGTGCGAGCGCCGGCGAGATCACGTCGATCTCCTCGCGCCCGAGATAGCCGTTCTCGCCCGCGTGCGGGTTCAGCCCCGTCACGAGGATGCGCGGCGCCGCAAGACCGAAGTCGCGCCGCAGGTCGCGATCGACGATCGCCAGCGTCTCGACGAGCCCGTCGATCGTCAGCGCGGCCGACACGTCCTTCAGCGGCAGGTGCGTGGTCGCGAGCGCGACGCGCAGCGGCCGCTCGCCCGTGCCTGCCAGCATCATCACGACGCGCGGCGTGTGCGTGCGTTCCGCAAGGTATTCGGTATGGCCGGTAAACGGCACGCCGGCATCGTTGATCGTGCTCTTCTGCAGCGGTGCGGTGACGATCGCGTCGAACCGGCCCGCCACCGCGCCGTCGATCGCGGCATCGAGCAGCCCGAGCACGTAGCGGCCGTTGGCCGCGTCGAGCTTGCCCGCCTGCGCGGGCACGGCGAGCGGATGATGCTCGACCGACACCGGCCCACCGCCGGCGAGCACCGCCCGGTCGGCACCGACGGCCGCCGCGCGTGCGTCGAGCAGCGCGGCATCGCCGAGCACGGTGAAATGCGCACCGGGCCAGCGCCGCGCGGCATCCTGCAACGCCTGCACGGTCAGCTCCGGGCCGACACCCGCGGGTTCGCCGGTCGTGATCGCGATCTGCAGCGCGGATGCCGTCATGCGAAGCTCGCTCAGTTCGCCGGGCCGACGCCGCCGATCTTGTACTGCACGTACGACGAATCGCGCAGTTCACGCAGCCAGTCGGCGTACGCCTGCTCGGCCTTGCGCTGGCCGATCGCCTGGCGCGCGATATCCATCTGCTGCTGCACCGAGCCTTCCGCCTCGCGGCGCTCGACCACCTGGATCAGGTGGTAGCCGTACTCGGTGCGAATCGGCTGGCTGATCTGGCCGGCCTGCAGGTTGTTCATCGCGCGCTCGAATTCCGGCACGGTCTCGCCCGGGCTGATCCAGCCGAGATCGCCGCCCTGCGACGCCGAACCGTCCTGCGAGTAGGTGCGCGCGAACTTCTCGAAATCGCCGCCGGCCTCGACCTGCTTGCGGATGTCCTGCAGTTGCTGGCGTGCCTGGCCTTCCGACTTGCCTTCGCCGACGCGCAACAGGATGTGGCGCACGTGCGTCTGGACGATCTTCGGTGCCGCGGCGGTCGCGCCCTGGCTCTGGCGGCGGTCGACGAGACGCACGATCTCGAAGCCGTCCGGCACGCGGATCAGCGTCGGATTGACCTGGCCGGGGCGGAGCTTCGACGCGGCTTCGACGACGTCGGCCGGCAGCGCGGACGGCGCCTTGAAGCCGAGGTCGCCGCCCTTCTTCGCGTCGTTCGCTTCCGAGTTGTTCTTCGCGAGCTTCTCGAAATCGGCGCCCGACGTGGCCTGCTGCAGCAGCGCGTCGGCCTTCTTCTGCGCGGCTTCGATGTCGGCTTGCGGCGCGTTGGTCGGCGCCTTGATGAAGATGTGCTGGAAGCGCAGGTCCTGCTGCTGCGATGCGCTCGGCCCGCGCTGGCTCGCGATGTAGTTCGCGACCTCGGCATCCGACACGGTGATCTTGCCGTCGACCTCGCGCTCGCGCAGCTTCGACAGCATCAGCTCGGTGCGGGCGTCGCTCGTGAACACGCTCCAGGGCACGCCTTGCGCGACGATGCGCGCGCGGTACTGCTCGAGCGTCATCCCGTTCGCCTGCGCGAGGCGCTGCAGCGTGGACTGCACGGTGGCATCGTCGATGCGGATCCCGTCGTCCTTGGCCTTCTGCACCTGGATGCGTTCGAGCACCATCTGGTTCAGCACCTGCGCGCGCAGCTGGTCGGCCGGCGGCACGGGCGCGTTCTGCTGCTGCAGCCGGCGCGAGATCAGGCCGACGCGCTGGTCGAGTTCGCGACCCGTGATCACGTCGTTGTTGACGACCGCGACGACTTCGTCGGCAAGCTGCGCGCCATGCGAACCAAGCGCCTGCGCCGCGGCCGGCGCAGCGGCGAGCAGCGCGGCGGCGGCGGCGAGGCTGGACACGACTGCCGCGAAACGAAGGGTTTTCTTCATTGCCACTGATACTCCATTGAAATCGTGCTGACCGGTGCAGACAAGCCGGCGTTACTCGTAGTTGCTGAAGCGGGACATCGGCGGCGGCGCGGACGGCAGCGGCGTATAGCCCGGCACCCCGGCGCGGAATGCGGCCACGAGACCGTTGTCGACGCTCGACAGCCCCTTCAACGTCAGCTGCATCATGAAGCGCGTCGACGAATTCTGCTGCCCCGACGTGTTCACGCCGTTCGCGTACCGCTGGACCCCGACTCCGAGCGCCCAGCAATCCGCGTCGTATTGTAAGCCGAGCAGACCGTCGACGACCCGGTCGGCGGCCAGGTCGTAGTTGAAGCGGCCGATCGCATACAGGCGGCGCGTGAGCGGCCACTGCGCGGACACCAGGAACTGGTTGATCGGCTGGTTGTCGAGCGTCGTGTTCGCACGCGTGTAGCGGTAGCCGACGTTGATCACGCGGCGCTCGCCCGGGCTGAAACCGAAACCGATGCTCGACTTCACGAGCTGGTTGTTGTTCTGGTTGTACTGGAACGCCGTCTCCGACATGAAGCCTGAGCCGAGTTTCAGCGCGGCGCCGACGATCAGGTCGGAGTGGCGCGCCAGCACGGCGCTCTGGCCGGAGTTCAGCGTCACGCGCTGGTCGGCGAAATAGTACTGCTGCGCGACCACGAAGCGCGCGCGCTCGTCACCGGTGCGCGGATCGATGAAGCGCGACGTCAGGCCGGCCGTGATCCGGTTCGCATCGGCGATCCGGTCGTTGCCGACGAACGTGTTCGGCTGGTAGATCTCCGCGAGGCCGAAGTCCGATTCCGCGGTGTCGAACAGCGGCGCGTTCGACTGGTCGCGATACGGCGTGTACACGTAGTACAGGCGCGGCTCGAGGGTCTGGATGAAGTCCTGGCCGAACAGGCGCACCGAGCGGTCGAAGATCAGGCCCGAGTCGAAGCTCACGGTCGGGATCGACTCGGTGAAGTGCTTCGGGCTGTTCGGCGTGCTCGACGACAGGTGGTTCAGGTCGTACGACGCGAAGTGGTACTGGACCTTCGGCACGGCGAAGTAGCCGGGGCCGTACACACCGTACGCGATATACGGGTTGAAGACGATCCGGTCGCCTTCGGTCATGTCGGCGGTCGTGATGCGGAACCGCGAATAGTCGGCTTCCGCGCCGAAGTCGAAGCCGCCGACGTTGTACTTCGTGTACTTCACGTTCAACTGCGGCTCGCGGCTGTACGGCGCGATCGACGGCGGCAGCGTCTGCCAGTGCTGGTAGCGCGCGAGCACCGACCACGGGCCGTTGTTGTACGTGAGGCCGGCTTCCTGCTGGTACAGCGTCTGCGTCCCGTTGATGAACTGGTTCATCGACCCAAGGTCTTCGGGATACGTGTTGTCCGAGACCTTGTTGTAGTAGACGTAGCCGCCGAAACCGCCGCCGAAGTTCTGCTGGTGCTGCCAGTAGATCGCGTAGCGGTTGCGGTGCGCGAGCCGGTCATCCGGCAGGTAATTGGCCGTAAACGTGCCCGAATACGACGGCGACAGGTAGCGGAACGTCGCTTCGGTCTGCACGCCGCGCCGCGAGATGATGCGCGGCGTGATCGTCAGGTCGCGGTTCGGCGCGATGTTGAAGTAGTACGGCAGCGACAGCTCGAACCCGTTGTTCGAGTTCATCGAGAACGTCGGCGGCAAGAGGCCGCTGCGCCGCTCGCCCGACAGCGGGAACGTCATCCACGGGCTCGCGAAGATCGGCACGCCCTGGAAGAACAGCACGCCGTTGCGCGCGGTGCCTTCGTCGGCGCCGGTATCGAAGTCGAAGCGGCTGCCCTTGATGTACCACGCGGGGTTCGTCGCGCACTGGCACGCGGTGTAGGTGCCGTTGACGAACACCGAGCGCTCGCTGTCGAGCAGGTCGACGCGCTCCGCGCTGCCGGAGCCGCCCGTCACGTTGAAGTGGTACTTCGGCGCCGTCATGAAGCCCTGGTTCGCCTCGACCTTCAGATGCGCCTCGGGGCCCGCGAACGACGTGCCGCCGTTGACCACCTTGACCTGGCCGTACGCGTCGGCCATGTCGGTATCCTGATCGTAGTGGAGCGCGTCGGCCTTCACGACCGCGTCGCCGCGGCGCAGCTCGGCCGAGCCCTTCGCGGCGAGGTCCTGATCGGCCGTGCCGCTCGTATGGTCGGCAATCACGAAGGTGGCCGGCTTCGCGCCGTCCTTCAGCGGATGATCCTCGAGCTGCGGGGCGAGACGCAGGTCCCACGGCGAGTCGAGCGGCTGCGGCTGCGCGGCCGCGCCCGACAGCTGCGCGTGCGACACGGCCGGCACGAGGCCGGGCACGGCCAGGAGCGCGAGCGCGAGCCGCCGTTTGCGCGGCGCCCCGTCACCGGGGAAGACATTCGGGAATAGCGGTTTGGGCGGCATCTATCGTTTGGCGAATCGCCCCTTGTCAACCGCAGCTGCACGGCACATTCGCGCGCGGCGGGCCGCACCGTCGCACCGCGACTGCGGCTGAGCGCAAACCGGGGAGGCGATCGGGCGGACGGCGCGACAGGCGGCGGGCCTGCACGGCGGAAGCTGACGCGGGGCGCGTCAAAAAAGTCGTGGGGTATTATATGGCAAGACGTTCCCCCCTCCGCCGAGTTTCATGACGCCCCCATCCGCCGCATCCCAGCCCGACGCCCGCCTCGAAGCCCTGACCGCGTGGCTGCGCCCGCTCGCCGAGCGCTTCGCCCTCGACCTGACGACCCTCGCGCCCGCGTCGTCGGACGCCAGTTTCCGCCGCTATTTCCGTGTCGCGTCGGCCACGAGCCCCGGCGGCACGCTGGTCGCGGTCGACGCGCCGCCGCCCGAGAAGTGCCGCGAATTCGTCCAGGTCGCGCAGCTGCTCGCCGCGGCCGGCAACCACGTGCCGGACGTGCTGGCCCACGATTTCGACGCCGGCTTCATGCTCGTGACCGACCTCGGCCGCACGTCGTACATCTCGGTGCTCGATCCGGCCGACCCGGTCGCCGCCCGCCCGCTGATGCGCGATGCGCTCGACGCGCTGATCCGCTTCCAGCTGAGCTCGAAGCCGGACGTGCTGCCGCCGTTCGACGAGGCGTTCCTGCGCCGCGAGATGGAGCTGCTGCCCGAGTGGTTCGTCGGCCGCCATCTCGGCAAGCCGGTCACCGACGCGATGCGCGGCACGCTCGACCGTACCTTCGCGCTGCTGGTCGCGAGCGCCCATGCGCAGCCGCAGGGCTTCATGCTGCGCGATTTCATGCCGCGCAACCTGATGGTGTGCGCGCCGAACCCGGGCGTGCTCGACTTCCAGGACGCCGTGTACGGGCCGCTGACGTACGACGTCGTGTCGCTGTTGCGCGACGCGTTCATCAGCTGGGACGAGGAGTTCGAGCTCGACTGCTTCGCGTACTACTGGGAAAAGGCGAAGAAGGCCGGCCTGCCGGTCGATCCGGACTTCGGCGAGTTCTACCGCCAGCTCGAATGGATGGGGCTGCAGCGCCACATCAAGATCCTGGGGCTGTTCGCGCGCATCAACTACCGCGACGGCAAGCCGCACTACCTGAACGACCTGCCGCGCTTCCTGAATTACGCGCGCAAGGTCGCGCTGCGCTACCGCCCGCTCGTGCCGTTCGCGAAGCTGCTCGACGAACTCGAGGGTAAGGGCGCGGCCGACGTCGGCTATACGTTCTGACCGCCCTCACCGTCCTTCCCCTCAGCCGAACATGAGCACTACCCTGACCACGGCGATGATCTTCGCCGCCGGCCGCGGCGACCGGATGCGCCCGCTGACCGATACCCGCCCGAAACCGCTGCTCGAAGCCGGCGGCAAGCCGCTGATCGTCTGGCAGATCGAGGCGCTCGCGCGTGCGGGCATCGAGACGATCGTGATCAACCACGCGTGGCTCGGCGAACAGCTCGAGGCAACGCTCGGCGACGGTTCGCGCTGGGGCGTGCGGCTCGCGTACTCGGCCGAAGGCGACGCGCTGGAAACCGCCGGCGGGATCGCGCAGGCGCTGCCGCTCATCGAGCGCGATGGCCGGCCGACGGTGTTCGCGGCGGTCGCGGGCGACGTGTACTGCGCGTTCGACTACCGGACGCTCGCGCCGCGCGCCGCGCAGATGGCCGCGCTCGATGCGCCCGCGATGCATCTCGTGATGGTGCCGAACCCGCCGTTCCATCCGGACGGCGATTTCGTGCTCCGCGACGACGGCCGGCTGGCGCTCGCCGGCGCGCCGCGCGTCACGTTCGGCAGCATCGGCGTGTACGACACGCGGATGTTCCGCGACATCGTGCCCGGCACGCACCGGCCGCTCACGCCCTACTTCAAGGCGACCATCGAGGCCGGCCGCGCGAGCGGCGAATTGTATGAAGGAATCTGGGAGAACGTCGGCACGCCCGCCCAGCTCGGCGAACTCGACGCGCGGCTGCGCGCCGCCGCGGGCTGATCGTTTCGCGGCTGACCGCGCCCGGGCCACCCGGCGCGGCAGCCACGCTCACGCGGCCTCGGCCGCTTCCCCGCCCGCCGCCGCGCGCTGCTGCTGCAGCGCCCACATCTGCGCATACAGCCCGTCCGCGCGCACGAGTTCGTCGTGCGTGCCGCGCTCGACGATCCGCCCGTGGTCCATCACGAGAATCTGCTGCGCGTGCACGACCGTCGACAGCCGGTGCGCGATCACGAGCGTCGTGCGATGCCGCGCGATCTGGTCGAGCTCGTGCTGGATCGCGCGCTCCGAGCGCGAATCGAGCGCCGACGTCGCCTCGTCGAACAGCAGCACCGGCGGATCCTTCAGCAGCGTGCGCGCGATCGCGACGCGCTGCTTCTCGCCGCCCGACAGTTTCAGCCCGCGCTCGCCGACCGGCGTGTCATAGCCCTTCGGCAAGGTCTCGATGAAGTCGTGGATGTGCGCGGCGCGCGCGGCCGCGATCACTTCGTCGCGGCTCGCGGTCGGCCGGCCGTACGCGATGTTGTAGTAGATCGAGTCGTTGAACAGCACGGTGTCCTGCGGCACGATCCCGATCGACGCGCGCAGCGAGTCCTGCGTGACGTCGCGAATGTCCTGGCCGTCGATCCGGATCGCGCCGCCCGCCTGCCGGTCGAGATCGTAGAAGCGGAACAGCAGCCGCGACAGCGTCGACTTGCCGGACCCGCTGTGGCCGACCACCGCGGTCGTCGTGCCCGCGTCGATCGTAAACGTCACGTCGTGCAGGATCTGCCGCGACGCTTCGTACGAGAAGTTCACGTGCTCGAAGCGCACCTGCGCGCCGCCCACCGCAAGCGGCCTCGCGTCGGGCGCATCCGCGACTTCCTTCGCGGCCGACAGCAACCCGAACATCCGGTCCATGTCGGTGAGGCTCTGCTTCAGCTCGCGATACACGACGCCGAGAAAATTCAGCGGAATGTAGAGCTGCAGCATGAACGTGTTGATCAGCACGAGATCGCCGAGCGTCAGCTTGCCGGCCAGCACGCCCTGCGTCGCGCGCCACAGGATGAACACGAGCCCGGTGCCGATGATCGCCTGCTGGCCGAAGTTCAGCACCGACAACGAGTTCTGCGAACGGATCGCGGCCTTGCGGTAACGCTTCAGGTTCTCGTCGTAGCGCTGCGCCTCCCACTCCTCGTTGCCGAAGTACTTCACCGTCTCGTAGTTGATCAGCGAATCGATCGCCCGCGAGTTCGCGCGCGAATCGAGCTCGTTCATCGTGCGGCGAAAGTGCGTGCGCCAGTTGGTGACCTTCACGGTGAACACGATGTACGTGACCAGCGCCGCGAACGTCACGTACGCGTAATACGCCTCGTACTTGACCACGAAGAAGCCGAGCACGAGCCCGACCTCGACGAGCGTCGGCAGGATGCTGTACAGCGAATAGGAAATCAGTTGCTGGATGCCGCGCGTGCCGCGCTCGATGTCGCGCGACATGCCGCCCGTCTGGCGTTCGAGATGGAAGCGCAGCGACAGCCCGTGCAGATGCCGGAACACCTGCAGCGCGAGCTGGCGCACCGCGCTCTCGGTGACCTTCGAGAACAGGATCTCGCGCAGCTCGGTGAACAGCGACGTCGACAGCCGCACGAGCGCATAGGCGATGACCAGCAAACCGACGCCGCCCGCGAGCACGATGCCGGCCGACTGCTCCGCGCGGCCGAGCGCGGTGAGCTGCTGCACGGCGGACAGGTGATCGACGATGCGCTTCATCACGACCGGCACGCCGAGGTTCGCGACCTTCGCGCCGATCAGGCAGCCGAGCGCGAGCGCGACGCGCCATTTGTAGGTAGCGAGGTACGGCAGCAGCGACCGGATGGTCTGCCAGTCGTTGCGGGGCCCGGTCGGAGCCGGCGCGGGCTCGCCGGAAGCGGAATATCGGCGCATGGGGATCAGGATCGGCGGCGGTGCCGCACGCGTGCCGCGGCGGCCGACTCGCCCGCTTTCTCGTACAATTTGCGAACGTTGTATTGTCGCAGAAGCCGCTACGCGCCGCTGCCGGCGCCCTCGCCGGCCGGCCTGCGCGCGGCGGCGCATTTATTACAGGATGAAAGCCTCCGCCATGACCGATTCGACCCTCGAACTCCCGCAAAAGCAGCCCGCGCTGCGCGTCGTCCCGCAACCGCACGACGCGAACGTCCACGGCGACGTGTTCGGCGGCTGGATCATGTCGCAGGTCGACATCGCCGGCTCGATCCCCGCGAGCCAGCGCGCGAACGGCCGCGTCGCGACGGTCGCGGTCAATTCGTTCGTATTCAAGCAGCCGGTGTTCGTCGGCGACCTGCTGAGCTTCTACGCGACCATCATGCGCACCGGCAACACGTCGATCACGGTCGACGTCGAGGTGTACGCGCAGCGCATGCGCCTGATGGGCGAAATCGTGAAGGTCACCGAAGCGACTCTCACCTACGTCGCGACCGGCCCCGACCGCAAGCCGCGTCAGCTGCCGCCGCTGTAACGACGCATGCGCGCCGCGCGGCGGCGCCGCATCCGGCCCGTCAGTGCGTGGCCGTCAGCCCGAACTCCCGCATCGCGGGCACGAAGTCGTGATTGAGCTTCGGCTTGCGCGACAGCTTCACCAGCACGTAGCGCTGGAACGGCGCGAGCCGCTGCCACTGCGCGAGCGCGGGCGCCGGCAGCCCGGCCAGCGCGCTCTGCTGCACGAGCGCGTCCGGCACCGAGTCGGTCGCGCGCCAGCTCGGCTGCTCGTCCGGCTGAAACCACGACGGTTCGAGGTCGGCATGCGTGCGCAGCATTTCGAACAGCGCGTGATCGAAATTGGGCTCGATCGCGGTGTCGTCGTCGGCCGGAAAGCGCGCGAGCAGCTTGCGGTCCTCGAGCGGCAGCAGTTGCCACTGCTCCAGCGAAATCCGCAGACCGAAACGGTCGAGATTGAAACGCACGATCATCGGGATGTACGTGAGGTTTTCCGACGAATCGTGTTCGAAATTGAATAGCAGCGGAGCGTCGCTGAGTCCCATGGTCGTTACCTGAGTGGCGGATGCCGGCGCGGCCGGCCTGCCTGAGGTATTTTAGAACCTCTGCGCGCGAGCGGCGGACCCGATCGCCGCCGCCCCTGCCTCGAATCAACGGGAGTGCTCGTGAATCCGACCGAAACAGAAGAGCCGCGCGGCGCGATCGAGCTGTCCGTGCGCCGCACGCGCGGCGGCGCCGTCGAAACCGCGCACGACTACGTCGGCCAGGAATGGCCGGTCGCGCTGGTCTTCAACGGCATCTCGCACGCGGTGATGATGTGCACGCCGCGCGACCTCGAGGCGTTCGCGGTCGGCTTCGCGATCTCGGAAGGGATCGTCGAGCGCGGCAGCGACATCAAGGACATCGACGTGATCCTGCACGCCGACGCGCGGCTGCCGCACGCGGAGGTGCATCTGGAAGTCGTCCAGCAGGCGTTCGCCGCGCTGAAGGACCGGCGCCGCGCGCTCGCGGGGCGTACCGGCTGCGGCGTGTGCGGGATCGAAAGCATCGACCTGCTCGACCTCGCGCCCGAACGGGTACCCGACACCGGTTTTCTCACGCGCCTCGCGCCCGACGCGCTCGCGCGCGCGGCCCACGGGCTGCCGGCGCACCAGGCGCTCACTCAGCTCACCGGCGGCCTGCACGCGGCCGCGTGGTGCGACGCAACAGGCGCGATCCGGATGGCGTTCGAGGACGTCGGCCGCCACAACGCGCTCGACAAGCTGATCGGCGCGCTCGTGCTGGCGCGCGCCGACGCGACCGACGGCTTCGTGTTCCTGTCGAGCCGCGCGAGCTACGAGCTCGTGCGCAAGTCGGCGCGGGTCGGCATTCCGATGGTCGCGACGATCTCCGCGCCGTCGTCGCTCGCGATCGAGATCGCGAAGGCGGCCGGCCTGCGGCTCGTCAGCTTCTGCCGCGAAACCGGCCACGTCGATTACGGCACCGCCTGAGCGGTCGCAGCGGGCGCGTTGCCCGCGGCTTCGGGAACCGCCCCCTGCCGCGCGCCCGCCGCGGCCGGCGCGCGCACCTCGGGCGCCGCCTCGCTCGTCACGTTTCCGCGATAGTCGGTCCAGAGCTTGCGGTCGGTGTCATAGAGCTTGCAGCGGCGGGCCGTGTCGAAGTACCAGCGCCAGCCGAAGCGCTGCACGACGATCCGCCCGGGCAGCATGTCCTCCAGCTTCGCCTGCGCCGGCTTGAGCCGGTACAGCGGCACGCTCATGTCGACGTGATGCGCCGTGTGCTCCATGATGTGGTGCAGCAGGCCGCCGATACCGAACGGAAACGTCAGGTGCAGCGTGGTCGACACGAACGGTGCGGCATTGGACCATTCGGCACGGTTCGCGTGCCATGCGATGCGCGGGTCGGTATGGTGGACATACACGACGAAGCCGATCATCGAGCACCAGAACAGGAACGGCACGAGCACGCCGGTCGCGAGCAGCAGCGCGACGGATTGCTGCGTCTCGATCGCCACCCCGACGACGGCGGCGATCCACACGGCCGCGAAGCCCGTCACCAGCAGGCAGTCGCGCCGGAATACCGGCCGCGACGCACCGATATAGCCCCGGGTCGGGAAATACATCCGCAGCCACCAGATCTCGACGAGATAGTAGAGGCCCGGCGCCCATCCGCTCCGGTAGATGCGATCCAGCCACCGCCGCGCCGGCGACAGCGCGGCGAATTCCGCCGGCGTATGCGGCGCCCACACGAAATCGAAGCCCTTCAGGTTCGTATAGCCGTGATGCACGACGTTGTGCCCGACTTCCCACAGGCTGTAAGGCGTCAGCGACGGCAGGAAGGCGATGCGGCCGAGCCAGCGGTTCAGCCGGCGGTCGGGCGTCAGGCTCTGATGGCACGCATCGTGCCCGATGATGAACAGTCGCCCGGTGATGAACCCGGCGGCCATCCCGCAGGCGATCTTGCCGACCGTCGACGGAATCAGCAGCGCGCCGGCGAACGCCGCGAACAGCAACAGGTAGTCGAGCACGAGCAGCAGGATCGGGCGCACGATCTCGCGCGTGGCGAACGGCACGAGCCATGCGCGGATGACCTTGCGGTGCGGGATCGGCTCGTCGGCGCGAACCGGTGTCTGGGAATCGTTGTTGACCATGATGCAGAAAGGCATGCGATTCGCACGCCCGAAAGAAAAGGAGCCGTGCGGCACGCACGGCGCAGCGGGGACGGGACGAACCGCGCCCCGGGCCGGTTATCGCGACATCATGTTCATGCTGACGTTGTGCATCACCCACAGCGTCCCGACGATCAGGATCAGCGCGGTCAGCACCGTATAGCTGAACGCCATCACGTTCCAGCGCTGGCTGGACGACGCGTTCATGTGCAGGAAGCAGACGAGATGCACGACGATCTGCACGAATGCGAGCCCCGCGAGCGCGATGATCGCCGCCTTCGGCGCCAGCATGCCGCCCATCACGAGGCCGAACGACGCGGCCGTCAGCAGCATCGACAGCACGAAACCGACGAGGTAGCCGCCGGCCGTGCCGTGCGCGTCATCGTGGTGGATGAGTTCCGAATGGGCCATTTAGAGCACGCTCGCGAGATAGACGAAGGAGAACACGCAGATCCAGACGATGTCGAGGAAGTGCCAGAAGAGGCTCAGGCAGGTGAGGCGCCGGAAGTCGCGCTCCGTCATGCCGGGGCCGCGGGCGATCTGCACGACGAGCACGACCATCCACAACAGGCCGACCGCCACGTGCAGCCCGTGCGTGCCGACGAGCGCGAAGAACGCCGACAGGAATGCGCTGCGCTGCGGGCCCGCGCCCTGGGCGATCAGGTGCGAGAACTCGCGCAGTTCCATCGCGAGGAACGCGGCGCCCAGCACGAATGTCACCGCGAGCCACACGAACACCGCGCCGCGCCGGCGCCGCTGTGCGCCGAGCATCGCGAACCCGTACGTGATGCTCGACAGCAGCAGCGCCGCCGTCTCGAGCGCGACGCCCGGAATGTCGAACAGGTCCTTCGCGGTCGGACCGCCCGCGAACTGGTTGCCGAGTACCGCGAACGTCGCGAACAGCGACGCGAAGATCACGCAGTCGGTCATCAGGTACAGCCAGAAGCCGAACACCGAATGCGACGGCGGATGGTGGTGCGCGGCCGGATGACGGGCGGCGCCCGCGAGAGATTGATACGACATCAGTTCGTCTCCAGTTCGACTTCCGGCGCCGGCGTGCCGATCCGCACACCCGCGCGTTGTTCCTCGATCTTGCGGACGGTATCCGCCGGAATGTAATAGCCGTCGTTGTCCTGTGCGCTGTACAGCACCACCGTCGCGACGATGCCGACGAGCGCGGCGATCGCGAGCCACCAGATGTGCCAGACGAGCGCGAAGCCGAGCAGCAGGCTGAAGATGCCGACGAAGAAGCCCGCGCTCGTGTTCGACGGCATGTGGATGTCTTCGTACCTGACGTTCTTGCCGAGGCCGAGCCCGAGGCCCTTCGCCTTGCGATAAGCCAGTTCGTCGAGTTCGTGCACGTTCGGGAGCACCGCGAAGTTGTAGACGGCGGGCGGCGACGACGTCGCCCACTCGAGCGTGCGGCCGTTCCACGGGTCGCCCGTCGCGTCGCGATACTGCGGCTGGTTGCGATTGCGCCAGCCGACCCACACCGATGCGACCTGGCACAGTACGCCGATCGCGATCAGCGCGACGCCGAACGCGGCGGCGACCAGCCACGGATGCCAAGCCGGGTTGTCGTAGTGGTTCAGGCGGCGCGTCATGCCCATGAAGCCGAGCACGTACAGCGGCACGAACGACGCGTAGAAGCCGAGGAACCAGCACCAGAACGCGCGCTTGCCGAACTTCTCGTCGAGCCGGAAGCCGAACACCTTCGGGAACCAGTAGTGAACGCCCGCGAAGTAGCCGAACACGACGCCGCCGATGATCGCGTTGTGGAAGTGCGCGATCAGGAACAGGCTGTTGTGCAGCACGAAATCCGCGCCCGGAATCGCCATCATCACGCCGGTCATCCCGCCGAGCGTGAACGTGACCATGAAACCGATCGTCCACAGCACCGGCGCCGTGAATTCGATGCGGCCGCGATACATCGTGAACAGCCAGTTGAAGATCTTCACGCCGGTCGGGATCGCGATGACCATCGTCATGATCCCGAAAAACGCGTTGACGTCGGCCCCCGAGCCCATCGTGAAGAAGTGATGCAGCCACACGAGGAACGCGAGCACCATGATCACGCACGATGCATAGACCATCGTCCGGTAGCCGAACAGCGGCTTCTTCGCGAACGTCGCAATGACTTCCGAATAGATGCCGAACGCGGGCAGCACGAGGATGTATACCTCCGGATGCCCCCACGCCCAGATCAGGTTCAGGTACAGCATCGCGTTGCCGCCGGCTTCGTTGGTGAAGAAATGCATGTCGAGGTAGCGATCGAGGCCGAGCAGCGCGAGCGCGACGGTCAGGATCGGGAACGTCGCCATGATCAGCACGTTCGAGCAGAGCGCGGTCCACGTGAACACCGGCATCTTCATCAGCGTCATGCCCGGCGCGCGCATCTTGATGATCGTCACGAAGAAGTTGATCGACGTGATCAGCGTCCCGACGCCCGAGATCTGCAGCGCCCACAGGTAGTAGTCGACCCCGACGCCCGGGCTGAACTGCAGTTCCGACAGCGGCGGATACGCGAGCCAGCCCGTCTGCGCGAATTCGCCGATCACGAGCGAAACGTTCATCAGGATCGCGGCGACCGCCGTCATCCAGAAGGAGAGCGAGTTCAGGAACGGGAACGCGACGTCGCGCGCGCCGATCTGCAGCGGCACGATCAGGTTGAAGAACGCGACCAGCAGCGCCATCGCCATGAAGAAGATCATGATCACGCCGTGCGCGGTGAAGACCTGGTCATAGTGATGCGGCGGCAGGTAGCCGGGGCCGTTGTACGCGAGCGCGAGCTGCAGGCGCATCATCACGGCGTCCGCGAAGCCGCGCAGCAGCATCAGCACCGCGACGACCAGGTACATCACGCCGATCTTCTTGTGATCGACGGACGTCAGCCATTCGCTCCACAGCCATTTCCACCGGCCCGCGACCGTCAGCGCGGCGACGATGCCCAGCACGACGAGCCCCATGAAGGCGCTCGCCCCCATGATGATGGGCTGATCGAACGGGATCGCCGAAAGAGTCAGTTTTCCGAACATGCGTTACCCCTTCGTCGTGCAGGCGGCGTCCTTCGGGTCGAGGACGTGGCCGTTGTTGTATTTCGCGATGATGTTGTGGAACAGCTTCGGGTCGACCGACGAGAAATAGCGCACGGGCGCCTTCTCGCCCGGCTGCGCGACCGTGCCGTACGCGGTCATGTCGAGCCGGTCGGACGACGCCTTCACCTTCCGCACCCACGCATCGAACTGCTCGCGCGGCTCGGCGAGCGTGCGGAACTTCATGTCGGAGAAGCCGCGGCCGCTGTAGTTGGCGGACACGCCTGCGTAGTCGCCCGCCTCGTCGGCGATCAGGTGCAGGCGCGTCTGCATGCCGGCCATCGCATAGACCTGGCTGCCAAGCTGCGGGATGAAGAACGAGTTCATCACCGAGTCGGACGTGATGCGGAAATTCACCGGCGTGCCGACCGGAATCGCGAGCTGGTTCACCGACGCGATGCCGAGTTCCGGATAGATGAACAGCCACTTCCAGTCGAGCGCGACGACCTCGACATTGATCGGCTTGACCGACGATTCGATCGGCTTGTACGGGTCGAGCTCGTGCGTCGTCCGCCACGTGAGCACGCCGAGGAACAGGATGATCAGCGTCGGCACCGTCCAGATCACGACCTCGATCGCGGTCGAATGCGACCAGTTCGGCGCGTAGGCGGCGTTGCGGTTCGATGCGCGGTAGCGCCATGCGAACCACAGCGTGAGCAGGATCACCGGAATGACGACGATCAGCATCGCCCACGTCGCTGTCGCGATCAGCGATTTTTCCGCGACGCCCACCGCGCCCTTCGGATCGAGCACGTGAAGGTCGCTGCATCCGGCGAGTCCAGCCAGCAGCCCGATGACGGGTGCCGCACGCGCCCCGCCGGTGATTCGTCCGATCATTGTTCGTTCGCCTGATTGTCGTTGAGAAGAACCGCTGGCCGCACGCCGCCATCGCGCGACGCATCCGGCCGCGGCGACCTGTGCGCGAACTGTACGGAAAATTGCCGCAGTGCAACTTGACGGGGGACAAGGTTTGCCGAGGTGAGTCGGAACTGCCCGGAGGGGTGGGCGCTGGGGCTAGGCTAGGCTAGGCTAGGCTAGGCTAGGCTAGGCTGGGCTGGGCTGGGCTGGGCTGGGCTGAGGCTGAGGCTGAGGCTGAGGCTGAGGCTGGGGCTGAGGGCTGGCGATGGCCTGCGGCAAAACGGTCACCGGACCTTCCCTCAAGCGTCGCGGATAGCAGGCACTAACGGGACGGAAAGCATGACGGCGCTGCGCCGCAACATGAGGGGCGCCGGCGCGAATTGCGAGGCTGTCTCGGCGGCGGAACTGCAGCGGATGCGGGGAACGAGGAACACCACGCGAATGCATGGCGATTCAGAATCGAGCCGACCCGCCGATTGATGCGTCGGCCACGAGGACCAAACGCACGCCACGCGACGAGCGACGAGCGGCGCACAGACGCAAGCGTTGTCGCGCCAGACGGCCAAGGCGTCCGGCGCAGCGAAGCGTCTGCGCCCCGTATCAGTCGAACTGACGGAAATCCGGCTTGCGCTTCTCGAAGAACGCCGTCATCGCCTCGCGCGCTTCCGGCGCACGCAGCATCGCGGAGAAATGGCCGGCTTCCTCGCTCATCCGCGCGGCCACGGCCACCCCGCCCGTCTCCTTCAGCAGCGCCTTCGTCACGCGCAGCGACGACGCCGGCAGTGCCGCGAGCTTCGCGGCCTGCTTCGCCGCGAATGCGTCGAGTTCGGCGGCCGGCAGCACGCGATTGACGATGCCGATGCGATGCGCTTCCAGCGCGTCGAACGCTTCTCCGAGCAGCAGCTTTTCAGCGGCGACCTGATGGCCGGCCAGCCGCGGCAGCAGCACGCTCGATGCGGCTTCCGGGCACAGCCCGAGCTGCGCGAACGGCAGCGAGAACGTCGCGGTGTCGGCCGCGTAGACGAGATCGCAGTGCAGCAGCATCGTCACGCCGACGCCGACCGCGACGCCCGGCACCGCGGCCACGATCGGCTTGGTCGCGCCGCTGATCCGCGCGAGGAACTGGAATACCGAAGCGTTTTCGTCCTTCGGCGGCGTCTTCAGGAAATCCTCGAGATCGTTCCCCGCGCTGAAGTTGCCGTCGCTGCCGCGCAGCAGGATCACGCGGATCGCCTTGTCTTCCTGCGCGTCGGCGAGCGCATCGGCCATCGTCTGGTACATCGCCGCCGTCAGCGCGTTCTTCTTCGCCGGGCGCGCGATCGTGATCGTCAGCACGCCGTCGGCGCGTTCCACTTGAATTTCGGCCACAACCGTCTCCTTTGACTTTCCTCTTCCGGAATGAAAAACGGTGCGCAAGCTCGTGGCTCGCGCACCGTGATCGCTACTGTCCCGCTCCGCTTACAGGCGTTCGATGATGCCCGCCGCACCCATGCCGGTGCCGACGCACATCGTGACCATCCCGTACTTCAGGTTGCGGCGGCGCAGGCCGTGCACGACGGTCGCCGCGCGGATCGCGCCGGTCGCGCCGAGCGGATGGCCGAGCGCGATCGCGCCGCCGACCGGGTTGACCTTCGACGGGTCGAGGCCGAGATCGCGGATCACCGCCAGCGACTGCGCGGCGAATGCCTCATTCAGCTCGATCCAGTCGAGATCGTCCTGCTTCAGGCCGGCGGCCTTCAGCGCGGCCGGAATCGCTTCCTTCGGCCCGATGCCCATGATTTCCGGCGGCACGCCGCGCACCGCGAAGCTCACGAAGCGCGCGAGCGGCGTCAGGTTGAATTCCTTCAGCACCTTCTCCGACACGACGAGCAGCGCGCCCGCGCCGTCCGACGTCTGCGAGCTGTTGCCGGCCGTGACCGAGCCCTTGTTCGCGAACACCGTGCGCAGCTTCGCGAGGCCTTCGAGCGTCGTATCCGCGCGCGGACCTTCGTCCAGCTTGATCTCGCGCGTCTTCACGTCGATTTCACCGGTCGCGAGGTTCGGGAAACGCTCGGTGATCGTGTACGCGGCGATTTCGTCGCCGAACTCGCCGGCCTGCTGCGCGGCGAGCGCCTTGCGGTGCGATTCGACCGAGAACGCGTCCTGGTCTTCGCGGCTCACCTTCCACTGCTCGGCGACGCGCTCGGCGGTCAGGCCCATCCCGTACGCAATGCCGAAATCCTCGCTGCGATCGAAGATATGCGGCGACATCGACGGCTTGTTGCCCATCATCGGCACCATGCTCATCGATTCGCAGCCGCCCGCGAAGATCGCGTCCGATTCGCCGACGCGGATGCGGTCCGCCGCCATCGCAAGCGCCGTGATGCCCGACGCGCAGAAGCGGTTGACCGTCACGCCGCCGACCGTCTGCGGCAGGCCGGCGAGCAGCGCGCCCATGCGGGCGACGTTCAGGCCCTGCTCGGCTTCCGGGATCGCGCAGCCGATGATCGCGTCCTCGATCACTTTCGTGTCGAGGCCGGGCACCTGCGCGACTGCCGACTTGATCGCGTGAACCAGCAGCTCGTCGGGGCGCGTGTTCTTGAAGACACCGCGCGGGGCCTTGCCGATCGGGGTGCGGCTGGCGGCGACGATGTATGCGTCTTGCAGTTGTTTGCTCATTTCAGACTCCTTGTCGTCTGCTCGCTCAGTTACGCACCGGCTTGCCGGTCTGCAACATGCCCATGATCCGTTCCTGCGTCTTCTGCGTGCCGAGCAGCTCGACGAACGCGCGGCGCTCGAGCGCGAGCAGCCACTCTTCGTCGACGAGGCTGCCGGCTTCGACGTCGCCGCCACACACGGCTTCGGCGATGCGGCTCGCGATCAGGTAGTCGTGGTCGCTGATGAAGCGGCCGTCACGCATGTTGACGAGCGATGCCTTGATCGTCGCGATCGCCGAGCGGCCTGCGACCGGCACCTCCTTCGCGCGCAGCGGCGCGCGGTAGCCGACGGCGGCCAGCGCACGCGCTTCCTTCTTCGCGGTGTCGAGCAGTTCGAACACGTTGAAGACGATCGTGTCGGACGGCTTCAGGTAGCCCATCGCACGCGCATCGTGCGCCGACGACGACACCTTCGCCATCGCCGCGTTCTCGAACGACTTCGTGACGAACTTCAGGATGTCGGTGGTCGCGTTCGCGGCCGTGGCCGCCTCCGCCGCGCGCAGCGCCGCTTCCTTCAAGCCGCCGCCCGCCGGCACGAGGCCGACGCCCACTTCGACGAGACCGATGTAGCTCTCGACGTGCACGACGCGCTTCGCGCTGTGCAGCATCAGCTCGCAGCCGCCGCCGAGCGCGATGCCCGATACGGCCGCGACGACCGGCACGTTCGCGTACTTCACGCGCAGCATGCCTTCCTGGAACTTCTTCACGAACGGCTCGATACCCTTCGCGCCGCCCATCATGAACGCGGGCATCGCCTCTTCGAGGTTCGCGCCGGCCGAGAACGGGCCGCCCGGCGTGCCGAGCTTCAGCGACGTCGGCTGCCAGATCACCACGCCCTTGTAATCCTTCTCCGCGAGTTCGATCGCCTGCACGAGGCCGTCGATCACGCTCGGTCCGATCGTGTTCATCTTCGACTTGAACGACACGATCACGACGTCGTCCTCGCCTGCGCGATCATCGACCCACGCGCGCACCGCGTCGGTTTCGAACAGCGTCTTGCCGTACGTCTTCGGATCTGCGCCGGCTTCGCCGACGAGCGGCGCGCGGAACACCTGCTTGCCGTAGACGGCCAGGTCCGAGCGCGGCACGAAGCGCTTCGACGCCGGTGCCCACGAGCCTTCGGCCGTGTGCACACCGCCCTGCTCGGCGACCGGGCCTTCGAGCACCCACGACGGCAGCGGCACGTTCGCGAGCGCCTTGCCGGCCGCGATGTCTTCCTGCACCCACTCGGCGACCTGCTTCCAGCCGGCGGCCTGCCAGCCTTCGAACGGGCCTTCGTTCCAGCCGAAGCCCCAGCGGATCGCGAGGTCGACGTCGCGCGCGTTGTCGGCGATCGACTCGAGATGCACGCCGATGTAGTGGAACACGTCGCGGAAGATCGACCACAGGAACTGCGCATGCGGATGGTCCGTCTCGCGCAGCAGCTTCAGGCGTTCCGCCGGCGGGCGCTTCAGGATGCGGCCGACGGTTTCGTCCGCCTTCGCGCCCGAATCCACGTAGGTGCCCGTCTTCGCGTCGAGCACCTTGATCGCCTTGCCTTCCTTCTTGTAGAAACCGCCGCCCGTCTTCTGGCCGAGCGCGCCCTGCTTCACCAGTTCGGCGAGCACGGCAGGGGTCTGGTAGACCGGGAAGAACGGATCGTCGGCGAGGTTGTCCTGCATCGTCTTGATCACGTGCGCCATCGTGTCGAGGCCGACCACGTCCGCGGTGCGGAACGTCGCCGACTTCGCGCGGCCGAGCCGGCTGCCCGTCAGGTCGTCGACCTCGTCGAAACGCAGGCCGAACTTCGCGGCCTCGGTGATCACCGCGAGGATCGAGAAGATGCCGACGCGGTTCGCGATGAAGTTCGGCGTGTCCTTCGCGCGCACGACGCCCTTGCCGACGACGCTCGTCAGGAAGGTTTCGAGCTGGTCGAGGATCTCCGGGCGCGTGTGCGCGGTCGGGATCAGCTCGACGAGGTGCATGTAGCGCGGCGGGTTGAAGAAGTGCACGCCGCAGAAGCGCGACTTCAGCTCGTCCGAGAATCCTTCGGACAGCTTGGTGATCGACAGGCCCGACGTGTTGGTCGCGAAGATCGCGTTCGGTGCGATGTGCGGCGCGACCTTCTTGTACAGGTCGTGCTTCCAGTCCATCCGCTCGGCGATCGCTTCGATCACGACGTCGCACTCGGCGAGTTTCGCGATGTCGTCCTCGTAGTTCGCGGCTTCGAGGTATTTCGCGTCGTCCTTCACGCCGAACGGCGCGGGTGACAGCTTCTTCAGGTTCTCGATCGCCTTCAGCGCGATCGCGTTTTTCGGGCCTTCCTTGGCCGGCAGGTCGAACAGCAGCACCGGCACGCGCGCGTTGACGAGGTGCGCGGCGATCTGCGCGCCCATCACGCCGGCGCCCAGCACGGCGACCTTGCGAATCAGGAAATTGCTCACGGGATGTCTCCGGATAGTGTCGTGCAGCGGGGGTTGTGAGGGCTGCACGGCGAAGTGAGTACCAGGAACCGTTGCGTTCGGGCGGTGCGCGGCGCGCACCGCCCGGACTCGCGTCAGAACAGCGATTCGTCGACTTCCATCAGCGTCTTCGAACCGGCGCGCGCGGCGCGGATCGTCGCGGCCGTTTCGGGCAGCAGACGCGCGAAATAGAAGCGGGCCGTCGCGAGCTTCGACTTGTAGAACGGGTCGCCCGACGCTTCCTTGTCGAGCGCGAGACGCGCCATGCGCGCCCAGAAGTACGAGAACACCAGGTGGCCGACGGTGCGCAGGTACGGCACGGCGGCGGCGCCGACTTCGTCCGGGTTCTGCATCGCCTTCATGCCGATTTCCATCGTCAGCTTCTGCACCTTGTCGCCGATGTCGGCGAGCGGGTTGATGAACTCGGCCATCTCCGGCTTCACGCCTTCGGCTTCCGCGAATTCGGTGACGAGCTTGCCGAACTTCTTCAGCTTCGCGCCCATGTCGCCGAGCACCTTGCGGCCCAGCAGGTCGAGCGACTGGATCGAGTTCGTGCCTTCGTAGATCATGTTGATCCGCGCGTCGCGCACGTACTGCTCCATGCCCCACTCGGAGATGAAGCCGTGGCCGCCGTAGATCTGCATCGCGTGGTTGGTCGACTCGAACGCGTTGTCGGTCAGGAACGCCTTGATGATCGGCGTGAGCAGCGCGACGAGGTCGGCCGCTTCCTTGCGCACCGCTTCGTCACCGTGCGACAGCTCCTTGTCGATCTGCAGCGCGGACCAGTACGTGAACGCGCGCGCGCCTTCCGCGTAGGCCTTCTGCGTGAGCAGCATGCGGCGCACGTCCGGGTGCACGATGATCGGATCGGCCGGCTTGTCCGGTGCCTTCGGGCCCGTCAGCGAGCGCATCTGCAGGCGTTCCTTCGCGTACGTCAGCGAGTTCTGGTACGCGACTTCCGTGAGGCCCAGGCCCTGCATGCCCACGCCCAGACGCGCGGCGTTCATCATCACGAACATCGCGTTCAAGCCCTTGTTCGGCTCGCCGACCATCCAGCCCTTCGCGTTGTCGAGGTTCATCACGCACGTCGAGTTGCCGTGGATGCCCATCTTGTGTTCGATCGAGCCGCACTTGATGCCGTTGCGCTCGCCCGGCTCGCCCGCGGCGTCCGGAATGAACTTCGGCACGATGAACAGCGAGATCCCCTTCGTGCCTTGCGGCGCGTCCGGCAGGCGCGCGAGCACGAGGTGGACGATGTTCTTCGACATGTCGTGCTCGCCGCTCGAGATGAAGATCTTCGTGCCGCTGATCGAGTACGAGCCGTCGCCGTTCGGTTCGGCCTTGGTGCGCAGGATGCCGAGGTCGGTGCCGCAGTGCGGCTCGGTCAGGCACATCGTGCCCGTCCATTCGCCCGACACGAGCTTCGGCAGATACTGTTTCTGGAGTTCCGGCGCGCCGTGCGCGTGCAGGCATTCGTACGCGCCGTGCGACAGGCCCGGATACATCGTCCATGCCTGGTTCGCCGAGTTCAGCATTTCGTAGAGCGCGTTGTTCACGAACGCGGGCAGGCCCTGGCCGCCGTAGTCCGGATCGCAGCCGAGCGCCGGCCAGCCGGCCTCGACGTACTGCCGATACGCTTCCTTGAAGCCGGTCGGGGTCTTCACGACGCCGTCGCCTTCATACGTGCAGCCTTCGCGGTCGCCGACCTGGTTCAGCGGGAACAGTACCTCGGAGCAGAACTTGCCCGCCTCCTCGAGGACCTGGTTGATCGTGTCGGCGTCGAGGTCCGCATGCCGCGGCATTTGCTTGACCTCGGCCTCGACATTCAGAAGCTCGTGCAACACGAATTGCATGTCGCGCAGCGGCGCGGCGTACTGTCCCATGACTCTCTCCAAAGGTGGGCAAACGGCTCGAGCTCCTGGCGGGCGGATCACGCGCCGCTAACGGCTCTCGCTCTGATACGAAACGATCGTCTTTTCCAGCGCGGCCCACGTGAGGCGCACGGCATCCGGCGAATGCAGGAACCGTGCGTCGTGATGCAGGCCGAGCGTGAAGCTGTACAGCTCGAAGAGCATCAGGTCCGGATCGGTATCCGCACGCAGATGGCCTTCTTCCTTCGCCTGCGAAATGGCACGCAGCATCGCGGCACGCCAGGCCGTCACGCTCGCGATCAACTGCTCGCGTACCGGGCTGTCAGGCCGGTCGTCGTACTCGACCGCACCGCTGATGTAGATGCATCCGGTCGTCACCTCCTGGATGCGCTTCTCCGTCCAGCGGGCCAGCATCGCCCGAAGGCGCGGCAAGCCTCGCGGCTCGCGCAGGCTCGGAAAGAACACCTCGTTCTCGAAACGATGGTGATACTCGCGGACGACCTCGACCTGCAGGTCCTCGCGCGATCCGAAGTGCGCGAACACACCGCTCTTGCTCATCTGCATGCGCTCGGCCAGCAGGCCGATCGTCAGCCCCTCCAGCCCGTCACGGCTGGCGAGGTCCAAAGCAGCTTCGAGTATCGCGGCACGCGTCTGTTCGCCTTTTCGCATAGCTATTTCTGTAACCGTTCGGGGGTTCGAATAAAATCGAACGGCCGTACTATTATTGAGTGCGGCCGCTCGCGAAAACAAGGAAATTATTAGAAACCGGTGTCTAACCGAGCCGCTATTTTGCGCGATTCCGGCGGGACCGGAGCGGCTTTTCCGCACGAACGTGCGGACAGATTTATGGGGCGGATGCTGAATCCGTGTCAGTCGTAACCGCCGACCGTCAGCGCCTTCATCACGAGGCGGTACGTGTTGTATGCGAGCCAGTTCAGCATACGCTCGATGCGCGGCCGTGCGGCGTACCGGGCGGCATCGATTTCGCGGCCTTCGGAGAAGGCGGCCGCGATCGCGTCGCGCAGCTGGTTCGTGACCGCATCGTAGCGCACCAGCACGACGTTCGCCTCATTGTTCAGCATCAGGCTCAGCGCGTCCAGGTTCGACGAGCCGACGGTCGCCCAGTTGTCGTCGATCACGGCCACCTTGCCGTGCAGCATCGTCTTGTCGTATTCCGCCACGCGCACGCCCGCGCGCAGCAGCGCGTGATACAGGAACGGCACGGCCGTATCGAGCGCCGCGAATTCCTTGCGGCCGATCAGGATCCGCACGTCGACGCCGCGACGTGCCGCGCCGGTCAGCGCGCGGCGCAGCTTGCGGCCCGGCATGAAGTACGGATTCGCGAGCAGGATCCGCTGGCGCGCCTGGCCAATCGCGGCGAGATACGCCTTCTCGATCGCGCGGCGGTTCACGACGTTGTCGCGCGCGACGAACGCGACGCTCGGCTCGGTCACGACCCGCAGCGCACCGGCCTTGATCCAGCGGTGGCTGCGCATCCAGCGCCGGAACATGTCCGGAAACGCCTCGCCGCCGTGCAGCCCCGCCGCGTACTGCGCGTACGGCTTGTGGCCGAACTGGATCCGGTGCCACTGCAGCTCGAACGCGGCGCGCACGTCCGACACCGCCGGCCCCGCCATCTCGACCGCGAAATCCCAGCGCGGAAACGGCAGCGTTGCGCTGCCCTGCGTGAAGTCGTCGACGATGTTGATGCCGCCGCAGAACGCGACCGCATGATCGATCACCGCGAGCTTGCGGTGCGTGCGCGAGAAGCCGAAGCGGCCGAACAGGTAGCGGTTGTAGATGCAATGCTCGACGCCGGCCTCGGCCCACGTGTCGAACAGCGGCAGGCGCGCGGTGCCGATGCCGTCGGTGATCACGCGCACGCGCACGCCGCGCTGCGCCGCGCGGATCAGCGCATCCGACACCGGCCGGCCGGCCGCATCGTCGCAGAAGATGTAGGTTTCGAGCATCACCTGCTCGCGCGCCGCATCGATCCGTTCGATCAGCGCGAGGAAGAATTCGTTGCCGGTCTCGCAGAGCCGTACCGTGTTGCCGGCCGTGAACGCGAGCCGCGACGCGGAGCCGCGCTCCTGCAGGAACATCTGCCGCAATTGCGCGAAGCGCTTGCGGGTTTCCGCATTCATGCGGACGAGCCGTGCGGTGCCCGCGCGAGCGACACGCGCACGGGCAATTGCAGGATCGCCTCGGCATTCGACGGCGAGAAGCAGCGCGCGGCCGCTTCGCGGAACGGCAGCCACGCGTAGTCGACGTGCTCGCGCGGCGACAGCGTCACGTCGACGCGATGCGGCACGCACAGGCCGAACCAGTGCTCGACGTTGCGCGTGACGCCCGGAGCATAGCGATGCAGGTATTGCGGATAGATCGCGTATTCGATCCGGTGGTGCCAGTCGACCAGCGCGGTGGCCGGCACGTCGTGCGACCCGACCGCGATGCCGGTTTCCTCGGCGACTTCGCGTGCGGCCGTGAGCGCGAGCGGCTCGTCGGGCGCGTCCTTCGACCCGGTCACCGATTGCCAGAAATCGGGCTGGTCGGCACGCTTGATCACCAGCACGTCGAGTTCGGGCGTGTAGATCACGACGAGAACGGATTCGGGGATTTTCGGCGGCTTCGTCATCTTGGTTTCATGCGGCACAGGGCCGTGCGTCCGGCCTGTGCCCGAACGTGCGGCAAGTGCTGCGACTGTACCGCAAAAAGCGAAAAAGGCGCACCAGGCGCCTTCTTCGTTGGGCGTCGTGCGCGCGTCGCCGCGCACACGATCGTTGACAAGCGTTACGCCTTCGGCTGTTCCGGCTGACGCAGACGGATGTGCAGTTCGCGCAGCTGACGCTCGTCGACCGGGCTCGGCGCCTGCGTGAGCAGATCCTGCGCACGCTGCGTCTTCGGGAACGCGATCACGTCGCGGATCGAGTCGGCACCGGCCATCATCGTGACGATGCGGTCGAGACCGAACGCGATACCGCCGTGCGGCGGCGCGCCGTACTGCAGCGCGTCGAGCAGGAAGCCGAACTTCAGTTGCGCTTCTTCCGCGCCGATCTTCAGCGCGCGAAACACCTTGCTCTGCACTTCCTCGCGGTGGATACGCACCGAGCCGCCGCCGATTTCCCAGCCGTTCAGCACCATGTCGTAGGCCTTCGCGAGGCAACGGCCCGGGTCGGTCTCGAGGTACTCGAGGTGTTCGTCCTTCGGGCTGGTGAACGGGTGGTGTGCCGCGACGTAGCGCGCGTCTTCGTCGTCGTATTCGAACATCGGGAAGTCGACGACCCACAGCGGCTTCCAGCCGGCCTGGACGAGGCCGTTCGCCTTGCCGAATTCCGAGTGGCCGATCTTCAGGCGCAGCGCGCCGAGGCTGTCGTTGACGACCTTCGCGCGGTCGGCCGCGAAGAAGATGATGTCGCCGTCTTCAGCGCCGGTGCGCTCGAGGATCGCCGCGATCGAGGCGTCGTGCAGGTTCTTGACGATCGGGCTTTGCAGGCCGTCGCGGCCCTTCGCCTTTTCGTTGACCTTGATCCACGCGAGGCCCTTCGCGCCGTAGATGCGCACGAATTCCGTGTAGCCGTCGATGTCGCCGCGCGACAGCTCGCCGCCCTTCGGCACGCGCAGCGCCGCGACACGGCCGTCCTTCGCGTTGGCCGGCGTGCTGAACACCTTGAAGTCGACGTCCTTCATCGCGTCGGTCAGCTCGGTGAATTCGAGCTGCACGCGCAGGTCCGGCTTGTCCGAACCGAAGCGCGCCATCGCTTCCGAGTACGGCATCACCGGGAATTTCGCGTCGAGTTCGACGTCGATCGTCGTCTTGAAGATGTGACGGATCATGTCTTCGAACAGGTCACGGATTTCCTGCTCGCCGAGGAACGACGTTTCGCAGTCGATCTGCGTGAATTCCGGCTGACGATCGGCGCGGAGGTCTTCGTCGCGGAAGCACTTGGTGATCTGGTAGTAACGGTCGAAGTTCGCGACCATCAGCAGCTGCTTGAACAGCTGCGGCGACTGCGGCAGCGCGAAGAACTGGCCCGCGTTCACGCGCGACGGCACGAGGTAGTCGCGCGCGCCTTCCGGCGTGCTCTTCGTCAGCATCGGCGTTTCGATGTCGATGAAGCCCTGCTCGTCGAGGTACTTGCGCGCTTCGATCGCGACACGGTAGCGCAGGCGCAGGTTGTGCTGCATCTGCGGACGGCGCAGGTCGAGCACGCGGTGCGTGAGGCGCGTCGTTTCCGACAGGTTGTCGTCGTCGAGCTGGAACGGCGGCGTGACCGACGCGTTCAGCACGATCAGCTCGTGGCACAGCACTTCGATCTTGCCGCTCTTCAGGCCGGCGTTGACCGTGCCTTCCGGACGGTTGCGCACGAGACCCTTGATCTGCACGCAGAACTCGTTGCGCACGCCTTCGGCGGTCGCGAACATTTCCGCGCGATCGGGGTCGCACACCACCTGCACGAGGCCTTCACGATCGCGCAGGTCGATGAAGATCACACCGCCGTGATCGCGGCGGCGCTGCACCCAGCCGCACAGCGACACGGTTTGGCCCAGCAGGTGTTCGGTCACGAGACCGCAGTATTCAGTACGCATCGACATGATGTTTGCTTTCGTTCGGTTTGATCAACGGGCGCCGCAACGCGCGGCCCGGGCGATGATTCTTTACTTACAGCGGCGGCTCGACGGGACGGCGGGCGGGCGCCGGAGCCGGCGCCGAAGGCGCCACGACGCCCATCGAGACGATGTACTTGAGCGCGGCATCGACCGACATGTCGAGTTCGATGACTTCGCTCTTCGGCAGCATCAGGAAGAAGCCCGACGTCGGGTTCGGCGTCGTGGGCACGTACACGCTCACGTACTCTTCCGTCAGATGGTTGACCACGTCGCCGCCGGGCGCGCCGGTCAGAAACGCGATCGTATACGAGCCGCGGCGCGGGTATTCGATCAGGAGCGCCTTGCGGAACGCATTGCCGCTGCTCGACAGCAGCGTGTCCGACACCTGCTTGACGCTCGTGTAGATCGGCCCGACGACCGGGATGTGACGCACGACCGCGTTCCACCACGTGACGAGCTTCTGGCCGATGAAGTTCTGCGTCGCCAGCCCGACGACGAAGATGAACGCGAGCGTCAGCACCGCGCCGATCCCCGGCAGATGGAAGCCGAGCATCCGCTCCGGCTGCCACGATTCGGGCAGGAGCAGCAGCGTCTGATCCATCGTACCGATGATGAGGCCGAGCACCCACAGCGTGATCGCGAGCGGGACGAGAACCAGCAGGCCGGTCAGAAACACCGTTTTCAGGGTCGTCTTTTTCATCATCTGCCGTCAATGAACCGCGCCGGAAGCGCGGGTTGGTCGCGACCCGGCCGGGCCGCGACGGTCAACTGCCGGCGGCGGGCGCTGCGGCCGGGGCCGGCGCGGCGCTCGTCGTCGTACTTTCGGAACCCGACGCAGCGGGCGCGGCTGCCGCCGCCGCCGCGGCGGCCGGCGCTGCCGTGCCCGTGTCGCCGGACGCCGTCGCCGGCGCGCTGGTGCCGCCCGAGCCACCGCGGAAATCGGTGACATACCAGCCGGAGCCCTTCAGCTGGAAGCCGGCGGCGGTAACCTGCTTGCGAAAAGCATCCTTCCCGCATTCGGGGCACTGCGACAGCGGCGCGTCGCTCATCTTCTGGAGCACGTCCTTCGCGAAACCGCACGCTTCGCATCGATAGGCGTAGATCGGCATGATATTTTTCCCGCAGAAACTGGAAACGGCTTGCAAAACCTTGAATTATATCCGAAACCCCGGCGCACTCCGGCAACGGCCGCGACGCGCGGGCTTCAGCGACGGCGCCATGTGAGCCAGCGCTCGTTTCCGTCGAACACGGCCAGCGAATCGGTCACCGGCAGATCATCGATCAGCTCGAAGTGCGGCGCGAGCAGCGCATCGAGTTCGGCCCGCTCGATGCCGAACGGCGGCCCCTTCGGTTTCTTCGTCACGAAGAAATACCCGGCCAGCAGCGCACCGGCGGGCAGCAGTTCGGCCATCCGCGTCGCGTAACGGGCGCGCAGGCTCGGCGGCAGCGCGCACAGGAACGCGCGCTCGTACACCCACTGCACGTCGAACGGCGGCCGGTACGTGAAGAAATCGGCCTGCTCGACGACGTCCGCGTGCGCGCCGAGCTGCGCCTTCGCGGCCGCCACCGCCTGCGCGGCGAAATCGATCGCGCGCACGGGCCAACCGGCCTGCGCGAGCCAGCCGGCCTCCTGCGCACTGCCGCAGCCGGGGATCAGCACCGCGCACGGCGCGCGCCGCTGCGCAAACGCGCGAAACCCGTCCGGCACGCCGCCGAATTCCCACGGTGTCACGCCGCGTGCGAAACGCTCGTCCCAGAACGCGGCATTGCCGGGGTCGCGCGTCGCGAAATCGGCGGCGCTCGGCGCGGACGGTTGTTTCGGTTCGGACATCGCTCCGTCCCCTGCGGTCACGCGCCGTACGCGAGCGCGAGCAGCACGCGCGCGACGAGCGCCCCGACGCCGACGGCAAGACCGAAGATCAGCAATGCCTGCATCAGCCGGTTGGTCCGTTTCTGCTCGATGAGGATCTGGCGCATCAGGTCCTCGCTCGCCGCGCGCGGCGCATCGTGGCGCGCCGCCATCGCGTGGTGGATCAGCCGCGGCAGTTGCGGCAGCGTCTTGCTCCACTGGGGCGCCTCGACCTTGAAGCGCTCGTACCAGCCGCGCAGGCCGATCTGCTCGGTCATCCAGCGCTCGAGATACGGCTTCGCGGTCTTCCACAGGTCGAGTTCGGGATCGAGCGAACGGCCGAGCCCTTCGACGTTCAGCATCGTCTTCTGCAGCAGCACGAGCTGCGGCTGGATCTCGACGTTGAAGCGGCGCGACGTCGAGAACAGGCGCATCAGCACCTGGCCGAGCGAGATGTCCTTCAGCGCGCGGTCGAAATACGGCTCGCACACCGCGCGGATCGCGCTCTCGAGTTCCTCGACGCGCGTCTCGGGCGGCACCCAGCCCGATTCGAGGTGCAGCGTCGCGACGCGGTGGTAATCGCGCTTGAAGAACGCGAGGAAGTTCTGCGCGAGGTAGTTCTTGTCGAAATCCGACAACGCGCCGACGATCCCGAAATCGAGCGCGATATAGCGGCCGAACGTGTTCGGATCGAGGCTCACCTGGATGTTGCCCGGGTGCATGTCCGCGTGAAAGAAACCGTCGCGGAACACCTGCGTGAAGAAGATCTCGACGCCTTCGCGCGCGAGCTTCTTGATGTCGACGCCGGCCGCGCGCAGCGTCTCGACCTGGCTGATCGGCACGCCGGTCATGCGCTCCATCACGAGCACCTGCGACGTCGAGAAATCCCAGAACATCTCGGGCACGAGCAGCAAGTCGAGGCCCGCGAAGTTGCGGCGCAGCTGGCTGCCGTTCGCGGCCTCGCGCATCAGGTCGAGCTCGTCGTGCAGGTACTTGTCGAATTCGGCGACGACTTCGCGCGGCTTCAGGCGCCGGCCATCGGCCCACATGCGCTCCGTCCACGTCGCGATGTCGCGCATCAGCGCGAGGTCGGAATCGATCACCGGCAGCATGTTCGGGCGCAGCACCTTGACCGCGACGGCCTTGCCCGCGTGCACGCCCTGCTTCAGCTTCGCGAAATGCACCTGCGCGATCGACGCGCTCGCGACCGGCTCGCGCTCGAATTCGTCGAACAGCTCGTCGACCGGCGCGCCGAGCGACTTCTCGATGATCGCGATCGCCACCGCGGAATCGAACGGCGGCACCTGGTCCTGCAGCTTCGCGAGTTCGTTCGCGAAATCGACCGACAGCAGGTCGCGGCGCGTCGACAGCACCTGGCCGAACTTCACGAAGATCGGGCCGAGGCTTTCGAGCGCGTGACGCAGCCGTACGGCGGGCGGATCGGAAAAGCGGCGGCCGATCGTCGTGATCCGCAGCAGCAGCTTCACGCGCCGGTCGTCGATCCGGGACAGCATCACTTCGTCGAGGCCAAAGCGGATGACGGTGTAGACAATCTTGATGAAACGGAAAATGCGCATGCCCTGCGGCCCTCAGTGCGCGCCGCGCGGGCCGGAGCCCGTGCGCGCGCCGATTTTTTGTTCGAGTCGCTCGACCCGCTTTTCGACCCGCGCGAGCGCATCGCGCGCCCGCGCCAGTTCGGCGTCGAAGCCGCCGAGCACCGTGCGTCGGACGACTTGCGGGTTCTCGTCGAGCAAGTACTCGGCGACGGAATCGAGCACGTTGCGGCCGGTGCGGCGCGCGCGCGCGCCGGCGTCGCGCACGACCGTCGCGATCCGGTACGCCGCCGCGTCGCCGACCAGCTTCGCGAGATCTTCCTCAGGTTCCCAGCGCAGGTGCTCGGCCAGCTTCGCGATCTGGGTCGCGAACTCGGCGTCGCCCTCGATCTTCACGTGCTTCATCACGGCCGCCTGGCCGCCCTGCAGGAATGCGGCGACCGTGTCGCCCGCGAGCGCGATCGACACGTCGACGTGTTGCGCATCATGCGCTTCCACCGCGGACAGGTAGCCGTCGGGCTGCACGAGCAGCGTGAGCGTGACGGGCGGCACGTCGAGCCGGGCGGTCTTGCCCGCGTAGGGGATCAGGCGATCGCGCGCCCACGATTCGCGCGCGAGCAGGTGATTGACAGCAGCAGCAAAAGGCTTGGCGGCAAAGGTCATCGGGCTGGGAAAGAAAAAACCCGCGCAGGCCGGGCGCCCACGCGGGTTTCTATTGTAACGTCGGATCGTCGGCAGCCCGCGGCCAACCGCACACCCGGGCGGCAAGCGGTCGCAGTGCGGCGGCCGTCGCCCGGGCAGCCGGCAAGCCGGCCGCCGGTCACGCTCAGTGCGCGTTGATCTGCTGGATACCCGCGAGCAGCCAGCCCTGGCCGCCCGACTTCGACAGGTTCCACACCTCGTCGAACGGCGCCGCCGACGCATTCGCCGATTCGCGGATCAGCCCGTGGAAGCGCACGCTCGCCGACTGCTCGATGCCGCGATCCTCGATCGCGACCAGTTCCGCGTCGAGCTGCACGACATCGGTCTGGTTCGCCTCGTTGCCGCGCGAATCGAGGTCGATCTTGATCTCGGCGAACATTTCCGGCGTCGTGAACTCGCGGATGTCGGCCAGGTTGCCCTGGTCCCACGCCGCCTGCAGGCGCACGAAGTAGACCTTCGCGCTGCGCAGGAACGCTTCGGTGTCGAAGCCGGCCGGCACCTGCAGCGGTGCGGCCGCCATCGCGCCCGCCGCGCCCGCGGCCGCTGCGCCGCCGCCGAACACGCCCTGCGCTTCGTTCGCATAGCTGCTGCCGCTGCCGGCATAGTTGCTGCCGGTGCTGCCTTGCTGGAACGACGGGCTCTGCGAGTAGCCGCCCGACGACGAGGCCGAGCCGCCCACCGAGTACGCCGGTTCCTGCGGGCGGCGACGGTTCATGAACTTGCGGATCAGCCAGATGCCGACCATCGCCAGCAGCGCGATCACGATGACGTTCGCCATCATGCTCGCGAACGCGCCGCCGAGGCCGAAGTGCGACAGCAGTGCCGCGATGCCGAGGCCGGCCGCGAGACCTGCGATCGGCCCGAGCCAGCGCGAGCGGTTCGGCTGCGCGGCCGGTGCCGGTGCGGCCGGGTTCGCGCGCTGCGCCTGCGCCGGCGCGGCCTGCTGCATCGGCTGCTGCGCGGGCGGCGTGGCCTGGCGCTGCGTGACGGTGGAACTCTGGCGGCCGATGCTGCGCCCGCCGCCCATACGTCTGGCTTCGGCGTCGAGCGATGCGAACGTGCCGGCCGTGAGCAGGCCGACCATCAGCAGCGTGCCGACCCGTCGAGCCCACGGCTTCGACGGCTTGCTACGGTTGAACAACGAACGCGATTCGGACATCAGCTTCTCCAGATGTAAGGCGAATGTATGGGAAGAACCCCTTAGTACTTGGTTCCTAGGTGTAAAGCTACCACGCCACCTGACAAATTGTAATATTTGACGGCGTCGAGGCCCGCTTGTTCCATCATCGTCTTCAGCGTGTCCTGATCGGGGTGCATCCGGATAGATTCAGCAAGATACCGATAACTTTCAGCATCTTTCGCGAACTTGTCGCCAAGCCACGGTAATACTTTGAAAGAATACAGATCGTACGCTTTTTTCAGCGGATCCCAGACTTTCGAGAATTCCAGCACCATCACGCGGCCGCCCGGCTTCGCGACGCGGCGCATCTCGGCCAGCGCCGCATCCTTGTGCGTCATGTTGCGCAGCCCGAACGCGACCGTGACCACATCGAAGTAGTTGTCCGGAAAGGGGATTTTCTCGGCGTCGCACAGCAGCGACGGCGTCACGATGCCCTTGTCGAGCAGCCGGTCGCGGCCCACGCGCAGCATCGATTCGTTGATGTCGGTGTGCCAGACCTCGCCGGTCGGCCCGGCCGCCTTCGCGAACGCCTTGGTCAGGTCGCCGGTGCCGGCCGCGATATCGAGCACCTTGAAGCCGGGGCGCACGTTCGCCTGCGCGATCGTGAACGCCTTCCACGCGCGGTGCATGCCGGCCGACATCAGGTCGTTCATCAGATCGTAGTTGCTCGCGACCGAATGGAACACGCCCGCCACTTTCTTCGCTTTTTCGGTTTCCTCGACGCTTTCGAAGCCGAAGTGGGTTTTGCTCATCGCGTTGATCCTCAGTAAATGGCAAGACGGCGCCGAGCGGGCGCCGTCGATTTCAGTGGCAGTGGCCGTGCGGCGCGGGGGCCGCCGGCATCGGCGCGTCGCGCTCGACGCCCGCCGCCTGCAGTTTGTCGAAATAGTCGCGCCACAGCGCGTCCTGCTGCGTCGCCAGTTCGTACAGCAGATCCCACGAGTAGATGCCGGTCGAATGACCGTCGGAGAACGTCGGCTGCAGCGCGTAGTTGCCCACGCCCTCGAGCGCGGTGATCGTCACCTCGCGCTTGCCGGTCTGCAGCGTCTCCTGGCCCGGCCCGTGGCCGCGCACCTCGGCCGACGGCGAATAGACGCGCATCAGCTCGAACGGAATCCGGTAATTTTCGCCGTTCGGGTACTGCAATTCGAGCACGCGCGACACCGCGTGCACGACGACGCCGGACGGAATCGGCGTCGTGGAAGTCAAACCGCTCATGGCTGCCTCGAATCGGTCATGCGTTGAATTTCCTCGCGCACCGCATTGTGCAGCAGCGAGGCCTGCGCCGCGCGCGTGCGCAGCAGCGCCTCGGACACGCTGCGCTGGCGCGGCGCCCAGACGGGCTGCGGAAAATGGGCGTCGTTGGAGAAGCGCGGGATCACGTGCCAGTGCACGTGCGGCACCATGTTGCCGAGGCTCGCGAGATTCACCTTGTTCGGCTGCATCACGCGGCGCACGGCGCGCTCCACCGCATACACCACGCGCATCAGATGTGCCCGCTCGGGCTCGCCGAGATCGGAAAACTCGGCCACGTGCGTGCCCCAGATCACCCGGCAGAAGCCAGGGTAATCGTGCTCGCCCGTCGCGAGCACGACGCGCAGCGCATCGTCCTGCCAGAGCACCTCGCCGCCGTCTTCACGGCAAAACACGCATTCCATCGTCGCTCCCATGTGGACGGGCGCCGGCGCATCTGCGCCGGCGCCCGCTCATTCCTGGCCCGCCCGGGCGGTCGTCATGCCCGCATTAGACCAGCACGCGCTCGATCCCGCCATTGTTCGCGTGTGCGACATAGTCGGCCATCCAGTTCTCGCCGAGCACCTGGCGCGCGATCTCGACCACGATGTAGTCGGCCTCGAGGTTCGCATCCTCGTTGTAGCGCGACAGGCCCTGCAGGCACGACGGGCAGCTCGTCAGGATCTTCACGTCCGGGCCGTTCGCGCTCGCGGCGGCCGGCGCCGGCGCGTTGCCGGCCACGACCGGGATGCTGCGCAGCTTCGCGGCGCCCTTGCGGATTTCCTCTTCCTTGCGGAAGCGGACCTGGGTGGAGATGTCCGGACGCGTGACCGCCAGCGTGCCCGATTCACCGCAGCAGCGCTCGTTCTTCTCGATCTTGTAGCCGTCCTTCTCCGCGCCCATCAGCTCGTTGACGAGCTTCACCGGGTCCATCGTCTTGATCGGCGTGTGGCACGGGTCGTGATACATGTAGCGCGTGCCCGTCACGCCGTCGAGCTTCATCCCCTTCTCGAGCAGGAACTCGTGGATGTCGATGATCCGGCAGCCCGGGAAGATCTTGTCGAATTCGTAGCCTGCGAGCTGGTCGTAGCAGGTGCCGCACGACACGACCACCGTCTTGATGTCGAGGTAGTTCAGCGTGTTCGCGACCCGGTGGAACAGCACGCGGTTGTCGGTGACGATCTTCTCGGCCTTGTCGTACTGGCCCGAGCCGCGCTGCGGATAACCGCAGCACAGGTAGCCCGGCGGCAGCACGGTCTGCACGCCCGCTTCCCACAGCATCGCCTGCGTCGCGAGGCCGACCTGCGAGAACAGGCGCTCGGAGCCGCAGCCCGGGAAGTAGAACACCGCTTCCGAATCGACGGTCGTCGACTTCGGGTTGCGGATGATCGGCACGATCTTGTTGTCCTCGATGTCGAGCAGCGCGCGCGCCGTCTTCTTCGGCAGGTTGCCCGGCATCTTCTTGTTGACGAAGTGGATCACCTGCTCGACCACGGGCGGCTTGCCGACCGTCGCCGGCGGGTGCTGCGTCTGCTTCGTCACGACCTTCTTCAGCATGTCGTTCGCGAAGCGCTGCACCTTGTAGCCGACGCCCATCATCACGCCGCGCGCGGCGTTGATCGTCTGCGGATTGGTCGCGTTCAGGAAGAACATGCCCGCCGCATTGCCGGCGTTGAACTTCTTCTTGCCCATCTTGCGCAACAGGTTGCGCATGTTCATCGTGACGTCGCCGAAGTCGATCTTCACCGGGCACGGCGTCGCGCACTTGTGGCACACCGTGCAGTGGTCGGCCACGTCGTTGAACTCGTCCCAGTGCTTGATCGACACGCCGCGGCGCGTCTGCTCCTCGTACAGGAACGCCTCGACCAGCAGCGAGGTCGCGAGGATCTTGTTGCGCGGGCTGTACAGCAGGTTCGCGCGCGGCACGTGGGTCGCGCACACCGGCTTGCACTTGCCGCAGCGCAGGCAGTCCTTCACCGAATCGGCGATCGCGCCGATGTCGGACTGCTGCATGATCAGCGACTCGTAGCCCATCAGCCCGAAGCTGGGCGTGTACGCGTTGCGCAGGTCGGCGCCGTCGAGCAGCTTGCCCTTGTTGAAGCGGCCGTTCGGGTCGACGCGCTGCTTGTACGCGCGGAATTCGGCGATCTCGTCGTCGGTCAGGAACTCGAGCTTCGTGATGCCGATCCCGTGTTCGCCGGAGATCACGCCGTCGAGCGAACGTGCGAGCGTCATGATGCGTGCGACCGCCGCGTGCGCGTCCTGCAGCATCTCGTAGTTGTCGGAGTTGACCGGGATATTGGTGTGGACGTTGCCGTCGCCCGCGTGCATGTGCAGCGCGACGAACACGCGACCGCGCAGCACCTGCTTGTGGATCGCCTGCGCTTCGTCGAGGATCTGCTTGAACGCGCCGCCGTTGAAGATCGCGCGCAGTTCCGCGCGAATCTCCTGCTTCCACGAGATGCGGACCGTGCGGTCCTGCGTGACGTGGAACACGGTCGCGCCCGGCTGCTCGTCCGCGCGATCGGCAAACTTCTCGGCAAGCGCCTCGTAGCCGAGCTGCACCAGGTAGTGCTGCGCCTCGCGCAACGGCTGGTCGAGCCGGTCGCGCACGAATTCCCAGCGCGCACGCACGCGCTTGAGCAACTCCAGCGCCTGCTGCACGCGATCCTCGAGCAGTTCGGCGCTCGGGATCTCGTTCGCGTCGTCGGTCTTGCCGAGCGGCAGGTTGCCGGCGCGGAAGAACGCTTCGAGCGCATCGACCAGCTGCAGCTTGTTCTTCAGCGACAGCTCGATGTTGATCCGCTCGATGCCGTCGGTGTACTCACCCATCCGGTTCAGCGGAATCACGACGTCTTCGTTGATCTTGAACGCGTTGGTGTGCTTCGCGATCGCGGCCGTGCGGCTGCGGTCGAGCCAGAAGCGCTTGCGCGCCTCCGCGCTGATCGCGACGAAGCCTTCGCCGCTCTTGCCGTTCGCCATCCGGATCACTTCGGACGTCGCGTGCGCGACCGCGTCGGCGTCATCGCCGACGATGTCGCCGATCAGCACCATCTTGGGGAATGCGTTGCGCTTGCTCTTGGTCGCATAGCCGACCGCGCGCAGGTAGCGCTCGTCGAGGTGCTCGAGGCCCGCGAGGATCGCGCCGCCCTGCTTCGACGTCTCGAACAGGTAGTCCTTGATCTCGACGATGCTCGGGATCGCCTCGCGCGCCTGGCCGAAGAATTCGAGACAGACGGTGCGCGTGTGCGCGGGCATCTTGTGCAGCACCCAGCGCGCGGACGTGATCAGCCCGTCGCAGCCTTCCTTCTGCACGCCCGGCAGGCCGGCGAGGAACTTGTCGGTCACGTCCTTGCCGAGGCCTTCCTTGCGGAACCGGCGGCCTTCGATCTCGAGCATCTCGGTCTTCAGCAGTTTCTCGCCCGGCGCATACGCGCCGTCGAACCACTTCAGCTCGAACCGCGCGACCGCGATGTCGTGGATCTTGCCCTGGTTGTGCTCGTGGCGCGTGACTTCGAGCCAGTTGCCGTCCGGGTCGACCATCCGCCACCAGGCCAGGTTGTCGAGCGCGGTGCCCCACAGCACGGCCTTCTTGCCGCCGGCGTTCATCGCGACGTTGCCGCCGATGCACGATGCGTCGAGCGAGGTCGGGTCGACCGCGAACACGTAGCCGGCCGCCTCCGCCGCTTCCGTCACGCGGCGCGTGACGACGCCCGCGCCGGAGAAGATCGTCGGCACCTTGTGCGCGACGCCCGGCAGTTCGGTGAGTTCGACCGCGCCGAGCTGTTCGAGCTTCTCGGTGTTGATTACCGCGGAGAACGGCGTGAGCGGCACCGCGCCGCCCGTGTAGCCGGTGCCGCCGCCACGCGGGATCACGGTCAGGCCAAGCTCGAAGCAGGCCTTGATCAGGCCCGCGATCTCGGCTTCGGTATCGGGGGTCAGCACGACGAACGGGTATTCGACGCGCCAGTCGGTCGCGTCGGTCACGTGCGACACGCGCGACAGCCCGTCGAAACGGATGTTGTCCTTCTGCGTGCAGCGGCCGAGCGCCTTGGTCGCGCGGCGGCGCAGGTCGGCCATCTTGTCGAATTCGTCGGCGAACTCGTCGACCGCGCGCTGCGCGGCGGCCTCGAGCATCTCGACGCGCTCGGCGCGTTCACGGCCCGCGTCGTCGTGGTGCGCGCTCAGGTCGGCGCGGCGGCGCTTGCCGATCTCGGTCAGGCGGTGGTTCAGCGCCTCGATCAGCAGCGCGCGGCGCTTCGGGTTGTCGAGCAGGTCGTCCTGCAGGTACGGGTTGCGGCGCACGACCCAGATATCGCCGAGCACCTCATACAGCATCCGTGCCGAGCGGCCCGTGCGGCGTTCGGCGCGCAGTTCGTCGAGCACCGACCACGCCTCCGCGCCGAGCAGGCGGATCACGATCTCGCGGTCGGAGAAGGACGTGTAGTTGTAGGGAATCTCGCGCAGACGGGGCGCGGGGTCGGCGGCGACGGCGGCGGCCGCGCCATGCGGATCGAAAACTTGTGGTGCGTTCATGTTCGGACGACTCGGAGGGCCGATACACCGTGCAGGGGCGTCGGCAAGCGCGTGGGCGCAATCTTGGGGAAATCTGTTCTGTTGCCAGGCGTGCGACTAACTCGCATGGGGCCGGAACGGGACTGAACTCACCGTTCCCGACGGGTGGGGCCTGGCGGCACTCGGAGCCATCAGCACGATCGCGCGCGGCGCGCATGCCGCTCCGCCGCGGGGCTGGCTGCGCGCGGCGTCGGCTTCAACGGGGCGATCCGAGGGTGCCTCTGCATCTTCCGATCCTTGATTCAAAACGGAATTCTAACCCATGATCGGGCCACGCGTGACACGCCGGACAGGTCGTGGGGCTATCGCCGCAAGCCGCGCCGGGCTTGGCTCGGCACGTTTTCGCGCCGGAATTCGCCGTCCGTCCGGTCGGTAACCATGCGGTTAAACCGGTAAAAGGGGACGCCTCATGCGGCCAACACGCCCGCCGGCGCGGTTCCGCGACCGTGCGCCCGGCATGCCGCTTGCGTGCGGACCGACCCTTGGCGCTATCATTGATCTTTTACCGTCTGCTTCCGCACTGCACGCGAGCGCCCATGGCATCCCACGATTACCTGAAGAAAATCCTCACCGCGCGCGTCTACGACGTCGCGCTCGAGACGGAACTCGAACCCGCCCGCAACCTGTCGGCCCGGCTGCACAACCCTGTTTACCTGAAGCGCGAGGACAACCAGCCGGTGTTCTCGTTCAAGCTGCGCGGCGCGTACAACAAGATGGCGCACATTCCGGCCGACGCGCTCGCGCGCGGCGTGATCACGGCATCGGCCGGCAATCATGCGCAGGGCGTCGCGTTCTCGGCGGCCCGGATGGGCGTGAAGGCCGTGATCGTCGTGCCGGTCACGACGCCGCAGGTGAAAGTCGATGCGGTACGCGCGCACGGCGGCCCGAGCGTCGAGGTGATCCAGGCGGGCGAGTCGTACAGCGATGCATACGCGCACGCGGTCAAGGTGCAGGCGGAGCGCGACCTCACGTTCGTCCACCCGTTCGACGATCCGTACGTGATCGCCGGCCAGGGCACGATCGCGATGGAAATCCTGCGTCAGCACCAGGGTCCGATTCACGCGATCTTCGTGCCGATCGGCGGCGGCGGGCTCGCGTCCGGCGTGGCGGCCTACGTCAAGGCGGTGCGGCCGGAGATCAAGGTGTTCGGCGTGCAGGCCGAGGATTCGTGCGCGATGGCGCAGTCGCTGCAGAAGGGCGAGCGCGTCGAACTGAGCGAGGTCGGCCTGTTCGCGGACGGCACGGCGGTAAAGCTCGTCGGCGAGGAAACCTTCCGGCTGTGCCGCGAATTCCTCGACGGCGTGCTGACGGTCGACACCGACGCGCTGTGTGCGGCGATCAAGGACGTGTTCCAGGACACGCGCAGCGTGCTCGAGCCGTCCGGCGCGCTCGCGGTCGCCGGCGCGAAACAGTATGCGGAACGCGAAGGCATCGAGAACCAGACGCTCGTCGCGGTCACGTCCGGCGCGAACATGAACTTCGACCGGATGCGCTTCGTCGCCGAACGCGCGGAAGTGGGCGAGGCGCGCGAAGCCGTGTTCGCCGTCACGATCCCCGAGGAGCGCGGCAGCTTCAAGCGCTTCTGCTCGCTCGTCGGCGATCGCAACGTGACCGAGTTCAATTACCGGATCGCCGATGCGCAGTCCGCGCACATTTTCGTCGGCGTGCAGATCAAGCGGCGCGGCGAGTCGGAGGAGATCGCCGCGAACTTCGAGTCGCACGGCTTCAAGACCGTCGACCTCACGCACGACGAGCTGTCGAAGGAGCATATCCGCTACATGGTGGGCGGCCGCTCGCCGCTCGCGCTCGAAGAGCGCCTGTTCCGCTTCGAATTCCCGGAACGGCCGGGCGCGCTGATGAAGTTCCTGTCGTCGATGGCGCCGGACTGGAACATCAGCCTGTTCCACTACCGCAACCAGGGCGCGGACTACAGCTCGATCCTCGTCGGGCTGCAGGTGCCGCAGGCCGATCGCGCCGAGTTCGAACGCTTCCTCGCGGCGCTCGGCTATCCGTATGTCGAAGAGAGCGCCAATCCCGCGTACCGCCTCTTCCTGTCGTAAAGGCTTCGTGCAATGAATCCCGAACATTCCCCGCTCGGCAAGGCGACCGTCTACGCAGCGCAGTACGACGCGTCGCTGCTGTTCCCGATCCCGCGCGCCGGGGCGCGCGAGCAGCTCGGCATCACGTCGGCGCTGCCGTTCTTCGGCACCGACATCTGGAACGCGTACGAACTGTCGTGGCTCAACGCGCGCGGCAAGCCGCAGCTCGCGGTCGCGACGTTCTACGTGCCGGCCGAATCGCCGAACATCGTCGAATCGAAGTCGTTCAAGCTGTACCTCGGCTCGTTCGCGCAATCGAAGTTCGACTCGCTCGACGCGGTGCGCGACGTGCTGAAGCGCGACGTGTCGGCCGCGTGCGGCGCGAGCGTGTCGGTGCAGCTGGTGTCGCCGCACGATTTCGGCAAGCTCGAGATGGAGGAGCTCGACGGGCTGTCGCTCGATCGGCTCGACCTCGACACCGACGTGTACGAACCCGATCCGTCGCTGCTGTCGGCCGCCGACGCCGAGGACGAAGCGCCGGTCGAGGAAACGCTCGTGTCCGACCTGCTGCGTTCGAACTGCCCGGTCACCGGCCAGCCAGACTGGGGCAGCGTGCAGATTCACTACGTCGGGCCGCAGATCGATCATGCAGGGCTGCTGCGCTACATCATCTCGTTCCGCAATCACACGGGCTTTCACGAGCAGTGCGTCGAGCGGATCTTCCTCGACATCCTGCATGCGTGCAAACCGGTGAAGCTCGCGGTGTATGCGCGCTACACGCGGCGCGGCGGGCTCGACATCAATCCGTTCCGCACGAATTACAACCAGCCGATGCCGGACAACGCGCGGACGGCGCGGCAGTGAATCGGTGAATGAGTGGCGTTGGCGGGCATTCGCGGCCCGCCAACATCGCCTGCTTGCGGGACAAGCACCTCTCTAATTCGGTGCGAACACGTCGGCTCGGCAACCACGCGCCGTTCCTCACGATTTCGACCGCCCCTGGCCCGACAATGGGTACTGCCGCGCGGGGCGCCCCCTTATCGAACAGCGTGCCCGCAAACGCACCGTGACTCAGCAACGGCGCCCACATCAGAATTGCGATCCGAATCACCATTGCACCCTCGCCGCCTCCCACAACACGATCCTGATCCCCGTTCTTTGAAATCCGGTCCGACACGCGTGGAGACCCGGCCTTTCACTGCATTGCGGCCAATCGCGCAGCGTTCCATTTTCTTTCTACGGCTGCACGATGCAGCATCGCGAGCGTAATCGATTCCCGCTTGAAGTCGTGGGGCTTTCGTCGCACCCACCGCTGGAATAGCGAATAGAGCAACCCCTCGCCTTCCATCAAAAAATACCGGTGGAAATCGAAATCGCCGGTGTCGACGGCAAATCGCTCAAAAAAATGCCCCATGAAGTCGTTGGCTTCGTCACCGGTCTGCCCAAGGTCTTCCCAGAGCCGAGTGCCGGCGGAGAGCGGCTTCGATGGACCGAGCCCGACCTCTGACCTGACAAAGGCTTCGATCTCGTCCCAACGCACGTTTTCCATCAGAACACCTTATCCTCAGGTTTGACGAGGCTGTTGTACCTTGAGACCGTGCCATGAACGATCCCGAACACGTCGCGCGCCAGCAGCGCCCAACCCACGCCCGGAACGGCGCGCCCGACGAATACGCTGAGCTTCCGGGTCAGGATGATCCGAAATGACTTGATGCTTTGAAGCGTGACGGTTGGCAAAACCTTCCTGTTCAGCTGGTAGCGAAAAATCGAACGCGCCATCACGGATGCGACGGACGTTCCTTTCGTCGCACCGCCGAATTTTTGCCGCGTCGGCAAAACGGGCCAGCCAGCTAGAATCAGGACCACTGCTTCGACATCGTCGATCCCGATCCGTGCGCACGTCTCTTCCACGGCAACGAAAAAGAAAAGTTCGGCGGGCGTGAGATCCGAATGAACGCCATAGCGGTATGTAGTGCTCGTCATGATTCGATTTCACGAAATCGTTGATTGGAATGACGACCATACCCAGCGATCCACCCAATTTGCTCTATCGAGATTCATCGACGCCGCTGGCGTATTGCGCGTCCATTACCGGAGCCGCCCGCCAGACGCGGCATATCGAGTCACGCTCGAGTCACAAGGATTTCATTCAGAGTGCAAAAATTCGGCGCTACTCAGGTCGCTCATGATTGCGTTCCCCACCGAATTATTGCGCTTGCCAGAAGACAAGTGCTCCCGATACCAACCGCCCGCGACACTTCTATTCCGCCAAAACGCAACGAGGCCGGCGCATGTTACTGCGCCGGCCCTGTGACACGACAATTCGCCCGCCCGCGTTACTTCACCGGCGGCTTGTAAGCGATGCAATCGACCTCGACCTTGCAATCGATGACCATGCTCGACTGCACGCACGCGCGTGCCGGCGGATGCTCGCCGAAGTACGACACGAACACCTTGTTGAACGACGCGAAATCGCGTGCGTCGTCGAGCCACACGCCGCAGCGCACGACGTGCTCGAGGCCGTAGCCGGCTTCCTTCAGGATCGCGATCACGTTCTCGATCGTCTGCTTCGACTGCGTGACGATCCCGCCTTCGACGACCTCGCCGTTCACCATCGGCGTCTGGCCCGACACGTACAGCCAGCCGTCGGCCTCGACCGCGCGTGCAAACGGCATCACCTGCCCGCCGGTACCCTTCGCTTCGCCCACGCCATATCGCTTCATCGTTTCACTCCTGGTTGGTCGACCGGCCTCGGCGCGCAAGCGCCGGCGCCGGTCCCATGCAACACACGGTTGCGGATGCGCGCGCCGGCATGGCGCACGCGGCAAATCGGATCAGAACCGCGTTCAGAACGCGGCGTCGGCACTCGCCGCCACGCGCTCGCCGCGCGCGACGAAACCGCCGGCGCGCTCGCCGGTCGGCTGGCCGTTCTCGTAGGTCAGCACGCCGTTCACCCACACCGCGTCGATCCCGTGCGCGGGCTGTTGCGGCTTCTCGAACGTCGCGGCGTCGATCACGCGCGCCGGATCGAACAGCACGAGATCCGCGTGGTAGCCGACGTGCACTTCGCCGCGCCGCGCGATCCCGTAGCGGCGCGCGGACAGCGACGTCATCTTGCGGATCGCCTCCTCGAGCGGCAGCAGGTTCGTGTCGCGCACGTAATGGCCGAGCACGCGCGGGAACGCGCCCCACAGCCGCGGATGCGGCAGCGGATCGTTCGGCAGGCCATCCGAGCCGACCATCGTCGCCGGATGCGACAGGATGCGGCGCACGTCGTCCTCGGACATGTTGTGGTACACGGCGCCGGCCGGGCGGATCCGCTGCGCGGCCTCCTGCTCGGTCACGCCCCAGTCGGCCGCGATCGCCTTCAGCAGCTTGCCGGCGACTTCCGGATGCGGCTCCGACCACGTGATCGTGATGTCGATGTCGCCCGTCACCTGCTTCAGGTCGAGCGTCGACGAACTGCGGCTGTACGGATAGCAGTCGCAGCCGACCGGCTGGTAGCGGCGCGCGCCTTCGAGCGACGCGAGCACCTCGGTGCTGCGCCCCCAGTTCGACGGGCCTGCGCACTTCAGGTGCGAGATCACGACCGGCACCTGCGCGTGACGGCCGACGCGGTACGCCTCGTCCATCGCGTCGAGGATCGCGTCGAATTCGGTGCGCATGTGCGTCGTGTAGAGCGCGCCCGCGTTCGCGAGCGGCTCGGCGAGCGCCATCACTTCCTCGGCCGGCGCCGCGAACGCGGAGCCGTACGCAAGGCCCGACGACAGACCGAGCGCGCCGTTCGCGAGCGCTTCCTCGAGTTGCGTGCGCATCCCGGCGATCTCGCCGTCGGTCGCCGCGCGGTCGAGGCGGTCCATCTGGTTGTTGCGCAGCGCGGTGTGCCCGACGAGCGCCGCGACGTTCACGGCCGGACGCGCGTCGTTCACCGCCGCGACGTACTCAGCGAAGGTCGGATAGCGGAACGCGTCGCGATCGCCGAGCAGGTTCATCGGGTCGGGCGGATCGCCCGCGAGCGTCACCGGCGACGCGCTGATCCCGCAGTTGCCGACGATCACGGTCGTCACGCCCTGCGAGATCTTCGGCAGCATCTGCGGCGCGCGGATCACGTGCGTGTCGTCGTGCGTGTGGACGTCGACGAAGCCCGGCGCGAGCGCGCGGCCGTTCGCATCGACGACGGTCTCGGCGAGCCAGTTCGACAGGTTGCCGATCGCCGCGATCACGCCGTTGCGGATCGCGACGTCGCGCGTGACGGGCGGTGCGCCCGTGCCGTCGTACAGCTGCGCGCCGACGATCAGCGTATCGGCGGCTTCGGGATGCGAATGCATGGTCAGTCTCCTACCGGTTGACGGTCTCCGCCGCCGCGGTGCGCATCGAGCGCATGCTTGATGCGGCGCAGCGATTCTCGGCCCGCATCGCCGAGCCGCAGCGCGACTCCGGTGACGAGCACGTCGATCGCCATCATCATCGCGTAGCGCGATGTCGAAGGCTTGTAGATGAAATCGGTTTCGAACGCGACGACCGGGATCAGGTGGTCGGCGAGCTTCGCGAGCGGCGAAGCCGGCGCGGTGATCGCGATCAGCTTCGCGCCGTAGCGCTTCGCGAGGCGGCAGCTCTCGAGCAGCTCGGGCACGCGCCCGCTCACCGACAGCGCGACGACCACGGTGTCGCGCGACAGCGTCGCCGATACCATCCGCTGCAGCAGGCTGTCCTGGTAGCTCGCGACCGGCCGCCCGAAGCGCACGAGCCGGAAGCGCAGTTCGTCGGCGAGCGCGGTCGAGCCGCCGCCCTGCCCGTACACGTAGACCATCTTCGCGCCGGCGAGCAGATCGGCCGCGGCATCGAACGACGTGTTGCGCAGCAGCTGGTGGTTGTGCGCGAGCGCGACGCGGATCTCGTCGTAGACGACCGATGCCGGGCTCGCGTCCGCTTCCGCAGGCTCGCCGGACGGCACGAGAAAGCGCTGGCCGACCGCCGCCGCCTGCGCGACGAGCACCTTCAGTTCGCGCACGTCGCGGCAGCCGACGGCCTTCGCGAACCGCGTGACCGTCGCGACGCTGACCTCCGCGTCGCGCGCGAGCGCGCCGATGCTCGCATGCGCGGCGCGCGCGAGATCGGCGAGGATGAATGCCGCGACCTTGCGTTCGGCCTCGCGCAGCTCGGGCGCGCATTCGGCGATCCGCGCGACGATGTCGAGGACCGGCTGGGCAACCGGTTGCTCGGCGGTGAACGGAACGGACGGAGTGGCGGACGAATTCATCTGCTGAAAAGGGTGTGGCGCTTTATGTTACTAAATAACATCACCGCGCCGATGCTACTTTCTGTACCATCTGCATGTCAACTTCAATGCAATGCATAGTGATGATGGAGCGGGATGACATGAAAGTTACAAACTATCAGGAACCGACAATCAATCCGTTGGGCAAGGGCCTCGGCAACCTGCCGAGCGCGAGCGTGCCGCTCGACGACGCAGGCCGCCTCGAGTGGAACCTGCTCGCGGAAGACGTCAGCCTGCCGGCAGCGGTGCTGTACGAGGATCGCATCGAACACAATCTGAACTGGATGCAGGCGTTCGTCCAGCAGTACGGCGCGCAGTTCGCGCCGCACGGCAAGACGACGATGGCGCCGCAACTGTTTCGCCGCCAGCTCGCCGCCGGCGCCTGGGGCATCACGCTCGCGACCGCGCACCAGACGCAGGCCGCGTATCACGGCGGCGTGCGCCGCGTGCTGCTCGCGAACCAGCTGGTCGGCCGCCAGAACATGACGATCATCGCGGGGCTACTGTCCGATCCCGACTTCGAGTTCTTCTGCCTCGTCGATTCGGCCGACAGCGTCGACCAGCTCGGCCGCTTCTTCGGCGAAGCGAAGAAAACGCTGAACGTGCTGATCGAGCTCGGCGTGCCGGGCGGCCGCGCGGGCGTGCGCGACGCCGCGCAGCGCACCGCCGTGCTCGACGCGATCGCGCGCTATCCGGACACGCTGAAGCTGGCCGGCATCGAACTCTACGAAGGCGTGCTGAAGGAGGAAGGCGAGATCCGCGCGTTCCTGCAGGACGCGGTCGCGTTCACGCGCGAGCTGGCCGAAGCCGGCCGCTTCGCGCGCACGCCGGCGATCCTGTCGGGTGCCGGGTCGGCGTGGTACGACGTGGTCGCGGAGGAATTCGCGAAGGCGTCCGATGACGGTTTCGCGGAAGTCGTGCTGCGTCCGGGCTGCTACCTGACGCACGACGTCGGCATCTACAAGAAGGCGCAGACCGACGTGTTCGCGCGCAACCCGATCGCCCGCAGGATGGGCGAAGGGCTGCTGCCGGCGCTGCAGCTGTGGGCGTACGTGCAATCGGTGCCGGAAGCCGACCGCGCGATCATCGCGCTCGGCAAGCGCGACGCGGCGTTCGACGCGGGCCTGCCCGAGCCGGCGCGCCACTTCCGCCCGGGTCGCGACAGCGCGCCGCGCGACGTCGCCGCGAGCGAAGGCTGGGCCGTCACCGGGATGATGGACCAGCACGCGTACCTGCAGATCCCGCCGGGCGCGGACGTGAAGGTCGGCGACATGGTCGCGTTCGATATCTCGCATCCGTGCCTGACGTTCGACAAGTGGCGCCAGCTGCTCGTGCTCGATCCGCAGTTCCGCGTGACTGAAGTCGTCGAAACCTTCTTCTGACGCCTGGCGCGCCATCGCGCCGCCTCGCCGCCCCACCGCCGCGCGGGGCGGCCGTCACGCGCGCTTCAATCTGCCGGAGTACACTGCGCTTTCGTCCTCGGGGCTGCTTCGCCGCCGCAGCGCATGCCTGCCGCGCCCGGCGCGAACGGCCCCTCAACGCTGTTCAATGGAGAAAGCCATGGCCGCGAAGAAGATCCTGTTCCTGACCGGTGATTTCGCCGAAGACTACGAAACGATGGTGCCGTTCCAGGCGCTGCAGGCCGTCGGCCATCACGTCGATGCAGTCTGCCCGGGCAAGCGCGCGGGCGACAAGGTCAAGACCGCGATCCACGATTTCGAGGGCGACCAGACCTACACCGAGAAGCCCGGCCACAACTTCACGCTGAACGCGACGTTCGACGACGTCGATGCGGCGGGCTACGACGCGCTCGCGATCGCGGGCGGCCGCGCGCCGGAATACCTGCGTCTCGATGCGAAGGTGATCGCGCTGGTGCGCGCGTTCGCCGAAGCCGGCAAGCCGATCGCCGCGATCTGCCATGCGGCGCAGCTGCTCGCGGCCGCCGACGTGATCCGCGGCAAGCGCATCTCGGCCTACCCGGCCTGCGCGCCCGAAGTGAAGCTCGCGGGCGGCGAATATGCGGACATCCCGGTCGACGCGGCCGTGACCGACGCGCCGTTCGTCACCGCGCCCGCGTGGCCCGCGCATCCGGCATGGCTCGCGCAGTTCCTCGCGCTGCTCGGCACGCGCATCGAGCTGTGAACGAAGTGGAATGAATTGAAGTGAAATGCCGGCCGGCGGCGGGTTCGTGCAGCCCGCATGCCGCGCCGATCAAGACCGGCCGACGGGGCGCATCCCGTCGCGCCGCTTCCGCCCCGCCCTTCAGTGCGATGCCGGCGTCGAGCCGACATCCGCAATCCGCGACTCCAGCATCGCCAGCGCGCCCGACAAGGCGGTCAGCACGTCGTCCGGCAGTTGCGCCATCGTCTGGTCGAGGAACGCCTTGCGGCGCGGCAGGCACGCGTCGAACGCGGCGCGGCCCTCGGCGGTCAGCGTGACGTTGGTCACGCGGTTGTCGCGCGCATCGGACGCGCGCTCGATCCAGCCGAGCGCGTCGAGCGACTTCAACTGGCGCGTGAGCGCGCCCGGATCGATGCGCAGCACCTCGACGAGCTTCTTCTGCGACGAATGCCCGTCCATCGTGTGCAGCGCGACCATGATGCGCCAGCGCGGCATCGGCTGCCCGACGTGCGTTTCGAACGCGGTCATGAACGCGCGATACGTGCGTCCGAATTGCTGCAAGATCGCGACGCGGTCCTGTTCTTCCATGCGCTGATGCCTACTCGTTCAATCGGTGAATCGTTCAATCGGCCGCGACATGCGGCTCGATCTTGTGCCGCAGCGCGATCGGCGGCACGCGGCGGGACTGCCACACCGACACCACGGCGACGACGGCCGCCATCGCGACCCCCAGGTGAATCGCGCCGACCAGCGATTCGCGGGCCGTTTCCAGCAGCAGCGCGCCATTATGCCCGGCGCGGGTCAGCTCCGCGACCAGACCGCCTTGCGCGGCACGGTCGATCAGGATCTGCGGATCGGCGAGCTGCGCGTGCCACTGCAGCGCGTGCTCGCCCGACAGCGCGTCGCGCACGCCGCTCGAATACATCTGGTTGACCAGCGTGCCCGTGAGCGCGGTGCCGATCATCCCGCCGACCATCCGCAGCGACTGCAGCAGCGCGGTCGCGATGCCGAGGTGCTCGCGGCCGGCCGTCTGCTGCGCGAACACGGTGAGGTTCGGCAGCACGAAGCCGAGGCCGATGCCGCCCGCGACCATCAGCGCCATCAGCATCCAGGTCGGCGTCGTGTGCGTCGACACGACGATGCCCGCGCACGCGATCGCGAACAGCACGAAACCGACGTGCAGCATTGCGTTCGGATTGCGGATGCGCGTGACGACGCGGCCGTTCATGATGCTGCCGATCGTGATGAACACGACGAGCGGCGTGATCACGAGCCCCGCCGCCTTCGGCGACATCCCGAAGCCGCCCTGGAACAGCAGCGGCGCGTAGAACAAGAGCGAGAACATCGAGAAGCCAGCCAGGATCGCGAGCACGAACAGCGCCGACAGCGCGCGGTTGCCGAACATGTCGAACGGCAGAATCGGCTGCGCGCAGCGCTTTTCCCAATGCCACAAGCCGATGCCGGCGCCGACCGCGACGACCAGCAGCAGCGAGGCCCAGCTCATCACGCCGTACTTCGGCAGCCATTCGACGAACAGCTGCAGCGCACCGAGCGAGACCGCGATCAGCAGCGCGCCGGGCCAGTCGAGCCGCATCTTGCGGTCGTGCTCGACGTGCCGCAGGTGCGGCAGGTAGCGCCACACGAAGAACAGCGACAGCAGGCCGACCGGCAGGTTGACGTAGAACACCGAGCGCCAGCCGAACGACTGGGTCAGGATCCCGCCGAGCGACGGCCCGACCGCGTTCGCGATGCCGAACGCGGAGCTCATCAGCACCTGCCAGCGCAACCGCACGACGGAATCGGGGAACAAATCGGGAATGCACGCGAACGCGGTACCGACCAGCATCCCGCCGCCGATCCCCTGCAGGCCGCGGGCGAGCACCAGGAACAACATGTCGTTGGCCATCCCGCACAGCACCGACGCGCCGGTGAACACGACGATCGACGCGATCACGAACCACTTGCGGCCGTAGTAGTCGCCGAGGCGGCCGAAGATCGGCACGGTGATCACGGAACTGAGCAGGTACGAGGTCGCGACCCACGCGTACAGGTCGAAACCCCTCAACTCGGCGACGATGGTCGGCAACGCGGTGCCGACGACCGTCTGGTCGAGCGCGACGAGCATGGTGACGAACGAGATGCCGATCATCGCCAGCAGCGATTCGCGGAACGGCAGGACTTGCCCGCTCGAATGGTGGGCGGCAGTATGGACAGCCATTTTTTGTTGATGCAACTTTTGATGAGTCAAACAATCTCAAAATTCTAGCACGGCGGAGTAATCTAGGCCGGCGAAGGTGGGGGGCCCGTTCCCCACCGCCAAGGAGAAAGATGGAACCGATTTCGATCACGCCTGCCGCGACGCTGTCGCCGGAAGACCAGGATGCGTTGCGACGCGCGAAACAGGTGCTGGAAAGCCCGTCGCTGACGATGAAGCTGACCGGCGTGCTGGGCGCGCCGGTCGAGAAGATGATCGCGCGGCTGCCGGACTTCGCGACCGGCAAGATCAACGACGCGACGCAGCTTGCGCTGCGCAAGTGCCTGAACATCGCGCTGCGCACGCTCGGCAAGCCGCAGACGCCCGATGCCGAGCCGGACAAGCCGAGCAACCTGCTGCACAAGCTCGCGGTCGCGACGACCGGCGCGGCGGGCGGCGCGTTCGGCTTCCTCGCGCTGCCGGTCGAGCTGCCGGTCACGACCACGCTGATCTTCCGCTCGGTATGCGACATCGCGCGCAGCGAGGGCGAGGACCTGGGCTCGGTGGACACGCAGCTGCAGTGCCTGGCCGTGCTCGGCATGGGCGGCAACCCGGACAAGCGGGAAGAGGACGCCGATCTCGGCTATTTCGTGCTGCGCGGCGCGCTCGCGCAGGCGATTTCGAAGGCGTCGTCGGACATCACGACGAAAGGGATCGCCGCGCACAGCTCGGCGGCGGTATTCAAGCTCGTGCAGACGGTGGCATCACGCTTCTCGGTGCAGGTCACCGAGCAGATGGCCGCGAAGTCGATCCCGGCGATCGGCGCGGTGCTCGGCGCGACCGTCAACACGCTGTTCATCGACCACTTCCAGCAGATGGCGCACGGCCATTTCACCGTGCGCCGGCTCGAGCGCAAGTACGGCTCGGTGGCCGTGCAGGCCGCGTATCAGGCGATCGACGGCTCGCCCGCGCGCTGAACCGCCCGCTCGACCGCGACGCGGCGCAGGAACGCGGCCGCCCGGTCGAGCGCGGCGCGCGACTCCGGCACCATCGGCGTGTACAGCTGCCACACGTGCGGCATGTCGGGCCACACCTCGATCTCCACCGGCACGCCGGCCGCTTTCGCGCTGTCGGCGACGCGGCGCGCGTCGTCGAGCAGCACCTCGGTGCTGCCGGCCTGGATGAAGAGCGGCGGCAGCCCGGTGAAGTCCGCATAGAGCGGCGACGCGTACGGATGCGTCGCCGATGCGTCGCCCAGATACAGCTGCGCCGCCTTCGGCAGCGCCGCGGCCTCGAACATCGGGTCGAGGCCGTCGTTGCTGCGCATCGTCGCGCCGGTGCCGGCCAGGTCGGTCCAGGGCGAGAACAGGATCGCGCCGGCCGGCAACGGTTCGCCGCGATCGCGCAGCGCGACGAGCGTCGCGAGCGCGAGGCCGCCGCCCGCGGAATCGCCGCCGAACACGATCGACTCGGGCGGCGTGCCGAGCGCGAGCAATTGCCGGTACGCGGCCAGCGCGTCGTCGAGCGCGGCCGGGAAGCGGCTCTCGGGTGCGAGCCGGTAATCGAGCGAGAACGAGCGCACGCCCGCGCGCTTGGTGAGGCCGAACACGAGCGGCCGATGGGTTTTCGTCGAACAGAAGTAGTAGCCGCCGCCGTGGAAGTACAGCAGCGTGCGGCCGGGCCCGCGCGCGCCGAGCGCATCGGTGCGTTCGAGCCATTCGCCCCGCAGCGGCGCGTCGCCGGGACGGTAACATTCGCGCAGCCGGTAGCCCGACGGCGCGCGACGCGGCACGACCGTTCTGAGGTCGGTGAAGCGCCGCGCGCGGGCGGGATCGAGCACCGGGCGCGTGGTCTCGGGACGAAACTGCCGGCGCAGCAGCCAGCACGCGAACTTGCTTTGCCAACTCATCGAACCTACTCCGTCATCGCAGTGTCACGATGGTACGTGCGATCGTTGCCGCGCCGCTCGACGGGAGCCTCTACATCAAACGCCAGCCTCGGTTTGCCGGCCTCGGTTTGCCGGCCTAGGTTCGCCGGCCTCAGTTCGCCGGCATCACCTGGCCGCGGATCTCGCCGGCCGGATGCTCCTTCGTGTGCACGTTGAAGTACCACTTGCCGCCCATCAGGTCGGTCACCTGCGCGTCGGTGAGCGCCTTCGATCCCTTGATCGGGCTCGCGAGCTCGTCCTTCGGGATCGGCACCTGCACGCCGGCGTTCTGGCCGACCGGCGCGGGCCCGTGGAAGTGCGCGGCGGTCGCCGGCCCCGTGAGGTGTTCGTAAGTCACCGTCCACTGCAGCAGGTGGCTGGCCGTGTCGTAGGTCGCATCGACGGCGCCGGCGCCCTTGGTCGCGGTGGGCGGCACTTCGCTCGACGGCTGCAGGTTGGCGGACAGGCGCACCGTTTCGGCAGCGGCGCTGCCGGCGGCCAGCACGCCCGCGAGCAACGCCACCTGGAGCAAACGCAGCTTCGGCATGAATTCTCCTTGTACGACGTGGTACGCCACCCGGCCGGGGGACGCTCCATGATGGTAGTCGATCGCCGCCGATCCGGCAGCCCGCGCGTCGCGCGCCAGCCTGACGGAACCTGGAAGAGACCTTTGCAGCACGCGCCCTGAATCTGCGCGCGGCCTTTCGCTACACTTCGTCTCACAGTTGCTTGTTTCCTTCGTCCGAAGGAGTCTGCGAGTATTCACGCGGCCATCCGGCCGCGTTTTTTTTTGCGCGTGCCGCACGGCATACGGGCATCGTCCGGCACCTTCCGCTGCGCTCACCATCAAGCGTCGCGAATCGATTTCGCCGCGGCGGTCTAGCCCGGCATCGCGCCGGCACCGCGCCTCACGCGCGATAGCCGGGATCGATGCGATCGACGATGCGCTGCAACGCGTCGAACGCGTCCTGCCCCGCACCGTGCTTCGGATCGAAATTCAGCGAATCGCGCACGCAGCCCTCCAGCACCGGCGGCGCGATCGGCAGTGCATCGCCGATCGCATGGGTCGCGACCTGCACCTCGCACGCGCGATTGAGCAGCCACATCAACGAGAAGGTCTGCGCGAGCGTCGCGCCGATCGTCACGGGCCCGTGGTTGCGCAGCAGCAGCACGGGCCGCCCGCCGGCGCTCTCGACGATGCGCCGCCCTTCCTCGAGATGCACGGTGATGCCCTCGAAATCGTGATACGCGATCTTCCCGTACAGCTGCGCCGAATAGAAGTTCGAGAACGACAGCCCGTCGCGCGAGCAGCACACGGCCATCGTCGGCGTCGTATGCACGTGCATCACGCAGTGCGCGTCGGGCAGCGCCGCATGGATCGCGCTGTGGAAGGTGAAGCCGGCCGGATTGATCGGCCAGTCGGAATGGCCGATCACGTTGCCGTCGAGGTCGATCTTCACGAGGTTCGACGCGCACACCTCGCGGTAATGGAGCCCGAACGGATTGATCAGGAAATGACCGTCCTCGCCCGGCACGCGCAGCGAGATATGGTTGTAGATCAGCTCGGTCCAGCCGAGATGGTCGAAGATCCGGTAGGCGGCCGCGAGCTGCACGCGCGCCTGCCACTCGATTTCGGAAAAACGGGCGGGACGCGTGAACGGCTGGTTGGGTACACGTTGCATGGGGCACTCCGGTTGCGGGCTTGCGCGGCCGCGCGGGCGGCGCGCGTATCGTCCCTCGTCTCCTGGCGGCGCACGCGGCGTGCTTGGCGCACATGGCGCGTGCGGCGCGTCGTTCGGCACCGCTTCCGCCCGCATTGCGCGAGCCGTCCGGCGGCACCCTTCACGATACGCATATCGTTGCGCGCACAACCATATCACCATTCCCCGCGCACCGGTATCGCGGGTTTGGCCCGAGCCGTTCCGGCCCTTACAACTGGTCGTCGACCGGCAGCAGCATGAAAAGGCCGGTCATCACGTTGCGCAGCAGCCCGGCATGCGGATCGACGTGATAGAGGGTCGACTGGCCGCCGTCGACGCCCGTCCATTCGAGTGCCGGCGGCCCGCCGTCCATTTGCTTCACGAGCGTGACGCGATAGCTTTCATCAGGCTGCGTCACCCGTGCGAAGATCTCCGCGGCCTGCTGCGCGAGCACCGGGCTGTGGATCACGAGCGCGAGCTCGGTGTTGAGGTGCGCCGAGCGCGGGTCGAGATTCAGCGAGCCGATCACCAGGATGTGCCGGTCGATCACGTACGCCTTCGCGTGCAGGCTCGCACGCGAGCGCGAGCCGAACAGCCGCGCGGACTGCTGGCCCGGCTGTGCCTTGAACTCGTACAGCTCGACGCCGCGCTCAAGCAACGGCACGCGGTACGGCGCGTAGCCGGCCTGCACCGCGACCGCGTCGGTCGCCGCGAGCGAATTCGTCACGATCGCGACGCGCACGCCGCGCCCGACCGTGTCGCCGAGGATCTTCACGCCGGCATCGTGCGGCACGAAGTACGGCGAAAACGCGAGGAATTCCTTCTGCGCGCCGCGCATCAGTTCGACGAGGCGCTGCATCGGCGGGCTCACGTATGCATCGGTCGGCTGCGCGACCTTGGTCGGCGCATCGACCTTGAATTCGGCCGGCGCCCACACGAGCGCGAGCTGGTCGCGCGCGATCTGCTGCGCGAGCGGTGTCGCGTTCAGCGGCTTCGCGTTGTACGGGTCGGCATTCTTGCGCCAGTGGTCGCGCAGCTCGTCGCGCATCGCGTCGAGATCCTTCGGAGCGAACGTCTGATGATTCAGCACGCGCAACGGATAGCTGCTCGCGCTCGCCCAGTAGCCGTCGAAGCTCTTCGAGACATCGTTCGTCACGGGGCCCGCGGCGAGCACGTCGAGATCGCGAAACTGCAACGTCGGGCTCGCACTGAAGTATTCGTCGCCGAGATTGCGGCCGCCGACGATCGCGAGCTGGTTGTCCGCGATCATCGCCTTGTTGTGCATCCGCCGCGTGAAGCTGTCGATCCGCGTGAAGTAGTTGGCCGTGCGCTCGACCATCCCGTATTGCGACGCGCCGAACGGATTGAACACGCGAATCTCGATGTTCGTGTGCGTGTTCAGCGCGGCCATGACGCGATCGATGTCGTGGAAGTTCAGGTCGTCGACCAGCATCCGCACGCGCACGCCGCGATCGGCCGCATACAGCGCCGCGCCCAGCAGCAGCTTGCCGGTCGTGTCCTCGGTCGCGATGTAGTACTGCATGTCGAGCGTCTTCGTCGCCGCGCGTGCGAGCGCGATGCGCATCTGCAGCGCGGTCGCGCCGTCGGGCAGCAGCCGGAAGCCCGACTGCCCCGGATGCGCGGCTTCCGGCGCGGCCAGCGCAGCGCGCAACGGCGTCGCGGTATCGGTCGGCAACGCGTGCGAGACGGGACGATCGAGCGTGGTGGCGGGCGGATGCGTCGCGCAGGCGGTGGCCAGCGACAGCAGCGCGCACACGGCGAGCGCGCAGGCCGGGCGGCCGACGGCGCGCAACGACAATGCGGCCGGCGCGCACCGGATCAAGGACGTGAGCACGGAAACTCCCTCGACAGGCGGATCAACGGGTCCGCAATCGCCGCGGCGCGCGGCTGACGGGCGGGTTCAATCGATTCTAGGGGGCGCCCGATGAACCGGTCAATCGTGCGCCCGGCGCATGCGGCGCCGAGCCGCCACGCATGCCGCGCGCGGCCGCGGCCCTGAACCGCGGCCGGCGGGCGTCCTCGGATTCGACCGCCAGGCGGACCCGCCGCGCCCATGGTCCAACCAATCTCACGGCGCGTCGTCGCTTCGCTCGAAGTGGCTGCGCACGTAGTCGATATGGGTCTGCATCGCCGTGCGCGCCTCCTCGGGCCGGTGCGCGCAGATCGCGTCGCAGACCACCCGGTGCTGCTGCAGCAGCAACTCCGATGCCTGCTCGTCGTGCGTGGTCATCCCCGCGACGTTGATCGAGATGTGCTCGCGCAGCATCCCGAGCACGCTCGTGTGCAGGTGCAGGAACATCGTGTTGTGCGACGCGAGCGCGATCGCCTCGTGCAGCTTCGCGTCGGCCGACGCCTCGAGGGCCGCGTCGTCGTTCGCGTGCGCGGTCTCGAGCTCGCGCAGCAGCGCGCGGATCCGGCGCCGGTCGTGCGCGTCGGCGCGCAGCGCGGCGAAATACGCGGTCGCGCCTTCAAGCACGCGGCGAAACTCGAGTATGTCGTCGCGCAGCGCCGGATGGTCGGCAACCAGCTGCCCCCACGGCGACGCGATGCCCGCGCGCAACTGGTCCGTCACGTAGACGCCCGCGCCGCGCCGGCTCTGCAGCAGCCCGCGCGCGACGAGCCGCTGGGTCGCCTCGCGCACCGTATTGCGCGCGACGCCGTACTGCTGCGCGAGCACGCGCTCGGCCGGCAGCCGCGCGCCGGCCGGCCACGTGCCGTCGAGCAGCGCCGTCTCGATCTTGCGCATCACCACTTCGGTCCGGCCCCGTGCCGTCATCGCCGCCATCGCCGTCTCCCCATCCGGAATACCCGTCACGCCGATTGGCCCAACCAATTTGAGCTGCGGCGCCGTCGCGGGAATTATGCAGCGAAATCGTCGTCCCGCATTCGCATGCCGGGCCGGCACCCCTGGAGCGAGACATGAACGAAAGGCACTACCCCGCCGCCGCCCCCGCGCACGTCTATCTGTTCGCGACCTGCCTGGTCGACCTGTTCGTCCCCGAAGCCGGGCTCGACGCGGTCCGCCTGCTGGAACGCGAAGGCCTGACCGTCCACTATCCGCGCGGCCAGAGCTGCTGCGGGCAGCCGGCCTACAGCAGCGGCAATCCCGACGAAGCGCGCCGCGTCGCGGCCGCGCAGCTCGACCTGTTCGCCGAGCCGTGGCCCGTGATCGTGCCGTCCGGCTCGTGCGCGGGCATGATCCGGCACCATTGGCCCGCCCTGTTCGCCGACGATCCCGTGCACGGCCCGAAGGCACGCGCGATCGCGGAGCGCACCTACGAACTCGCCGAATTCCTCGTCCATGTGCTCGACGTGCGGCTCGACGCCGTCACCGCCAACGCCGGCCCGGACGAGCGCGTCGTGCTGCACACGTCGTGCGCGGCCCGCCGCGAGATGGGCACGCGCGTGCACGGCGTCGCGCTCGTCGACGCGCTGCCGGGCGTCACGCGCATCGAACATGAACGCGAATCGGAATGCTGCGGGTTCGGCGGCACGTTCTCGCTGAAGCATCCCGACATCTCCGGCGCGATGGTGCGCGACAAGGTCGCATCGGCCTGCGCGACGGGCTGCGACCGGCTCGTGTCGGCGGACTGCGGCTGCCTGCTGAACATCGGCCACGCTGCGGCCAAGGCCGGCGCGGCGCTGCCCGTCGAGCATCTCGCGAGCTTCCTGTGGCGCCGCACGACCGGTGCCGGCTCGCTGCGCGGAGACACGCAATGAGCGCGCGCGACGCCATCCTCGCGCGCCTGCGCGCCGCCGCCCCCGGCGTCGCCGTGAACGCCGCGCCCGCGCTCGATGCGCGCATCGACATGCATTACGCGGCGCGGCGCGCGGCAGTCGCGCCCGATCCTCGCGCGCTCGCGCAGACGATGCAGGCCGCGCTCGCCGCGTCGCACGCCGAAGTCTGGTGCGCCACCGCCGACGCATGGCCCGCGCAGCTTGCCGCGCGCCTGGCCGAGGCCGGCGTGCGCCGCCTGCTGCTCGACCCGGCCCGCGCCGAATCGGCGGCCCTCGCGCAGGCGCTGCCCGACGCGGTCGCGCCGGTGCCGTTCGACCGGCCGATCGACGCATGGAAAGCCGAGCTGTTCGACACGATCGACGCGGGCTTCACGGTTGCGCGCTCGGGCATCGCGGCGACCGGCACGGTCGTGCTCGCGCCCGATGCCGGCACGCCGCGCACGGTGTCGCTGGTGCCGCCGCTGCACGTCGCGCTCGTGCATGCGAACACGCTGCACGCGGACCTTCACGCGGCCGCGCACGCGGAGCGCTGGCACGCCGGCATGCCGACCAACGTCGTGCTGGTGTCGGGCCCGTCGAAGACCTCCGACATCCAGCAGACCCTCGCGTATGGCGCACACGGCCCGCGCAAGCTCTGGGTCGTGATCGTCACCGAACCGACCGCAACCGCCTGCCAGGACCTGCCGCGATGAGCGACCAACCGCTGCAATTCGTCGCCCCGGGCGACTTCAAGGCCCGCGCGCGCGCCGCGCTCGACGATCCCGCGCTGCGCCGCAGCTTCCGCGGCGCGATGGATTTCTTGCAAGGCAAGCGCGCGACCCAGTTCCCCGACGACACCGAGCTGCAGCAGCTGCGCGATCTCGGCGAAGCGGTGCGCCAGCACGCGCTCGCGCAACTGCCCGCGCTGCTCGAGCGGCTGGAGGCGAAGCTCACCGCGGCCGGCGTGCACGTGCACTGGGCCGAGACGGCCGCCGACGCGAACGCGATCGTGCTCGGCATCGCGCAGGCGAAGAAGGCGCGCCGCGTGATCAAGGGCAAGTCGATGGCGAGCGAGGAAATCGAGCTGAACCATTACCTCGCGGATCACGGCGTCGACTGCATCGAGTCCGACATGGGCGAGTTCATCGTGCAGCTCGCGGGCGAAAAGCCGTCGCACATCGTGATGCCGGCGATCCACAAGACGCGCGGCGACATCGCCGAGCTGTTCGAGGAACACATCCCGGGCACGCGTTACACGGAGGACGTCGACGAGCTGATCCAGACCGGCCGGCGTGCGCTGCGCCGCGCGTTCGCGGAAGCCGACATCGGCCTGTCCGGCGTGAACTTCGCGGCGGCCGACACGGGCACGCTGTGGCTCGTCGAGAACGAGGGCAACGGCCGGCTGTCGACCACCGTGCCCGACACGCACGTCGCGATCATGGGGATCGAGAAGGTCGTCGAGAAACTCGAGCACATCGTGCCGCTGTCGAGCCTGCTCACGCGCTCGGCCACCGGCCAGGCGATCACGACCTACTTCAACCTGATCTCGGGCCCGCGCCGCGACGGCGAACGCGACGGCCCGCGCGAGCTGCATCTCGTGCTGCTCGACAACGGCCGCACGCAGGCCTACGCCGACGAGCAGCTGCGCGCGACGCTGCAATGCATCCGCTGCGGCGCGTGCATGAACCACTGCCCCGTCTATACGCGGATCGGCGGCCACGCATACGGCACGACCTACCCGGGCCCGATCGGCAAGATCATCTCGCCGCACCTGCTCGGCCTCGACGCGACGGCCGACCTGCCGACCGCATCGACGCTGTGCGGCGCGTGCGGCGAGGTGTGCCCGGTCCGGATTCCGATCCCGCAATTGCTGGTGCGGCTGCGTACCGAGGCGAACCGCAAGCCCGACGAACCCGTCGCGCATCCGCTGCGCGGCCAGGGCGCGAACTACAACCGCGCGGAAGACCTCGTGTGGCGCTTCTGGTCCGGCGCGTTTGCGCATCCGCGCGCGTATCGCGCGTTCCGCTGGAGCGCGACGCGGCTGCGCGCGCTGACGCCCGCGAAGCAGATGGGCTGGACCCAACATCGCACGCCGCTCGAGCCGGCGCCGCGCAGCCTGTCCGACCTGCTGCGCGCACGCGGCCAACCCGAATAGACCACCCCGCTTTCAAACCCGTACCGATAGAAATCCATGGAGGAGACAACCATGCCGGTTTGGCATCAGATCTACACCCCGCTCGGCAGCCTCGGGCTGTCGGCGTTCGTCGCCGCGATCCCGATCATCTTCTTTTTCGTCGCGCTCGCCGCACTGCGGATGAAGGGGCACGTCGCCGCCGCGATCACGCTGCTGCTGGCGCTCGGCGTCGCGATCCTCGCGTATGGCATGCCCGTGCCGCAGGCGCTCGCCGCAGCCGGCTTCGGCTTCGCGTACGGCCTGTGGCCGATCGCGTGGATCATCGTCGCGGCGGTGTTCCTGTACAAGATCGTCGTGAAGACCGGCCAGTTCGAGATCATCCGCGCGTCGGTGCTGTCGATCACCGACGACCAGCGGCTGCAGATGCTGCTGATCGGCTTCTCGTTCGGCGCGTTCCTCGAAGGCGCCGCCGGCTTCGGCGCGCCCGTCGCGATCACGGCCGCGCTGCTCGTCGGCCTCGGCTTCAAGCCGCTGCACGCGGCAGGATTGTGTCTGATTGCAAACACCGCGCCGGTCGCGTTCGGCGCGATGGGCATCCCGATCATCGTCGCCGGACAGGTGACCGGCATCGACGCGTTCCACATCGGCGCGATGGCCGGCCGCCAGCTGCCGCTGCTGTCGCTCGCGGTGCCGTTCTGGCTCGTGTTCATGATGGACGGGCTGCGCGGCGTACGGCAGACCTGGCCGGCCGCGCTCGTCGCCGGCGGCAGCTTCGCGATCACGCAGTACTTCACGTCGAACCATATCGGGCCCGAGCTGCCGGACATCACGTCGTCGCTCGTCAGCCTCGTCTCGCTCGCCGCGTTCCTGAAGGTCTGGCAACCGGGCAGCGCGAAGCAGACGGCCGGCGGCCTCGTCGCGTCGGGCGGCGGCGCGGCGCTCGCGGGGTTCGGTGCGGGCGGCAACGGTGCGGGCGCGAGCCGCCAGGCGTCGCCGTACTCGCTCGCGCAGACCGTGCGCGCGTGGTCGCCGTTCCTGATCCTGACGGCCGTCGTCACCGTGTGGAGCATCGCGCCGTTCAAGGCGCTGTTCGCCGCGCACGGCGCGCTCGCGTCGACCGTCCTCAAGTTCCACGTGGCCGGGCTCGACCAGCTCGTCGTGAAGACCGCGCCGATCGCCGCGACGCCGAAGGCGCTCGACGCGGTGCTGAAGCTCGACCTCGTGTCGGCGGTGGGCAGCGCGATCCTCGTGACCGCGCTGATCTCGATGGCGCTGCTGCGGATGAAACCGCGCGACGCGCTCGTCACGTTCGGCGAAACGCTGAAGGAGCTCACGCGCCCGATCCTGTCGATCGGCCTCGTGCTCGCGTTCGCGTTCGTCGCGAACTACTCGGGGATGTCGTCGACGCTCGCGCTGATGCTCGCCGCGACCGGCGCCGCGTTTCCGTTCTTCTCGCCGTTCCTCGGCTGGCTCGGCGTGTTCCTGACCGGCTCGGATACGTCGTCGAACGCGCTGTTCTGCTCGCTGCAGCAAGCGACCGCGCACCAGCTCGGCGTGCCCGAGACGCTCGCGGTCGCCGCGAACACGACGGGCGGCGTGACCGCGAAGATGATCTCGCCGCAATCGATCGCGGTGGCATGCGCGGCAACGGGGCTGGTCGGCAAGGAATCGGAGCTGTTCCGCTTCACCGTGCGCCACAGCCTGCTGTTCGCGGTGATCGTCGGCCTGATCACGCTCGTGCAGGCGTACGTGCTGCCGGGGATGGTGCCGTAAGCACGCGGCGCGGCCGCTTTCCGGCCGCTTTCCGCTTCCCCGGAAAACAAAAACCCCACGCCCGCAAGAGCGTGGGGTTTCGTTCATCCCGGGCGCCGGACGAGGCCGGCGCCATCCGGCGGCGCTCAGCTGCCCTTCGCGATGCGATCCTGGATGTGCTGCGCACGGCTCGTCGACGACGGGTGCGAGCTCATCATCGAGCTCTTGCCGCCATCGAGCTGCGCGAGCTTCTGGAACGCGGTGACGAGACCCTTCTGGTTCATGTTCTTCTGCTTCATCAGGTCGAACGAGTAGTCGTCGGCCGCGCTTTCCTGCGTCTGCGAGAACTGCGCGTTGATGAACTTCTCGGTGATGTCGCCGAGCTGCGAGCTCGTCAGGGCCGCGACGCCCGGCGATGCCGCGCCGGCCGCGGTGCGTGCCGCGCTGACCGCGTAGGCAGTCTGCATCGCCTTCTTCGAGTGACCCAGCGCGACGTGGCCCATTTCATGGCCGATCACGCCGCGCAGCTCGTCGTCGTTCATCATGTCCATCAGGCCGCTGTACACGCGCACGCAGCCGTTGCCCATCGCCCACGCGTTGACGTCCTTGGTCATGTAGACCTTGTAGTTGATCTTCTGGCCGTTCAGCGTCATGTCGCCGAAGCCCTTCATCACCTTCGTCAGGCGCTTCGCGTACGCGCTGTTCGGCGCGGCGATCTTCGATTCGGCGTCGCTCGCCTTGCACGAGTCGTTCGACAGTGCCGCGATGTCGCTGTCCGACAGCGTCGCCGCCTTGACCAGGTTGGTCCCCGCCGACGTGAGGCTGTTCGCGTCGAGATTCTGCACGCCACCGCATGCGCTCAACAGGAAAACCATGCCGCACGCGGCCGCCGCTTTCTTGATATGCATCCCGGATCCCTCGGTAGTTGTATTTGGGAGCGGCGATTTTGCATAATCCGGCAGAAAATTACCAGATGTTTACATCGAATGACAGCTTGATTACTGACAAATACGGAATGAACGGCGCGATTGCTCAGCCGATTGATGACAATCGGACCGTCAATCGCCGCGGCCGGACGACCGGCCGAACGCGGAACGCGACCGGCGCGTCAGCCGCCGCGCGACCAGCATCGGCAGCCGCACCAGGAAACCGGCGAACAGCCGCAGGTGCATCCACGCGAGCAACGCGTTGTCGCGGCCGTAGTGGAAATGCGACACGCCGCCCTCGTGCGCGCCGAAGTAACGCACCGGCGCTTCGATGCGGATCGGCCGCACCCCGGCCCAGCACAGCCGCACGGCGGCTTCCGGATCGAAGTCGAAGCCGCGCATCCACGGCTGGCGATGCATGATCGCGGCGAGCGGCGCGACGGGGTACACGCGAAAGCCGTACAGCGAATCGCCGATCCCGGCCCACAGAGTCTCGAGGTCGGCCCATCCGTTCGACAGCCGCCGGCCCTGCACGCGCAGCTGCGGCGCGCTCGCGTCGAACTTCGGCAGGCCCAGCACCATCGCATCCGGCGCCCCCTGCGACGCGGCCATGAATTCGGGAATCAGATCGGCCGGATGCTGGCCGTCGGAATCCATCGTCAGCACGTGCGTGAAGCCGCTCGCGGCCGCCGCGTCGAGCCCGGCCAGCACCGCGGCGCCCTTGCCGCGGTTCGCCGGCAGCACGATCACGCGCAGCCCGGGGTCGCGCTCGGCCATCGCCTGCAGGCGCTCGGCGCTGCCGTCGGTGCTGCCGTCGACGACGACCCACACCGGATTCCACTGCGCGCGGGCGTTGCGCACGGTCGTGTCGACCTTGACGCCCGGGTTGTAGCTCGGAATCAGTACGAGATGGGTGGACGAGGCCTGCAGCGTGGACATGGGAACGGCCGATTGCGAAGACGAGGATCCTGACAAAAGTTTATGACCTGCAGGCGACTGCCGACAGGCTTCGTCGACGCCGCCCGCGTGCGGCGACGGTTCGCGCAGCGACAGGCCCGCGCGCTTCACGACAGGTGCTCCAGAGGATGGCCGGCGCTCGCCTCGATCTCGACCAGCAGATCGTCGCGGCACACGTCCGCGTGGACGAACAGCGGCCGCACGCCGGGGCCGGCCGCATCGCGCAACGTGCGTTCGATCGCGGCGAGCGCCGCGGCATCGCCGGCGTCGCGCACGTAGACGCGGTAGCTCAGGTCGGCAAGCGTGAACGGGCCGTGCCCCTGCCGCGCGGCCTGCTCGAGCACGGCGGCCAGGTTCGCGAGCGTCTCGCGCGTTTGCGCGACGACGTCGCCGTGATGCACGGTGCGATGCCCGACGATGCTGGCGGTGCCCGACACGAACAGCAGCGGCGCGGCAGCGTCGCCCGGCCATGCGGCCGCGCGCGCGAACGTCGGCGCACGCGGGCCGTACTCCGCCGGGTAGTGATACGCGCTGACCTGGCGCGGGTTCTCGACCGGATCGGCCGGCGCACGGCTCGCGATGAAATGGATCGCGAGCGGCGCGGCCGGCGGCATGTCACCCGCGACCGGCACGACGGAACCGAGCGCGCAGGCGGCCGGCACGCCGCCCGTCAGCGCGCGGCGGCACGCGTCGAACGCGCGCTGCCTGCCGATATTGAACTGACGATAGCGTTCGATCCCGAACTGCTGCGCGTTGATCGCAGGCACGGTGTTCCAGATCCGCAGCGGATGCGGGATGCCGAGCGTATCGAGTACGTCGAACAGCGCGCGGTACGCGTCGTACGTCGTGCGCTCGAGCGGCGTGCCGCCGTCGCGATCCGCATCGGCCGATTCCTGAGCTTCATGCGCTGCCTGCGCTTCCTGCACGACGATGCTGCCGAACACGAGCCCCGCCGTTGCGCTGTAGCGGTACTGCAGCGCGCCGCGTCGCTCGCTGCGCAGGTCGCGCGCGTCGCACTGCCAGATTTCGCAGACCGCACCGGCGCGTGCATGGCTGCCGGCATCGAGCAGCGCCATCTGCACCGGTGCGAGCGGGAGGTCGGGCGCGGCGGCGGCGAGCATGCGCGCCATCGCATCGGCCGGCGACCCGGCCGCGCCGATGCAGACCGCGCCCAGCGCACCGGGAAACACGCGGCCGAATGCGTCGCCCCGCTGCTGCGCATCGTGCAGCAGCGCAGCCAGCCGTGCCTGATCGATCTGGACGAGCCGCAACGCACGATTGCCGCCGTTCGCGGTGGACGTGGCCGCCATGGGTCCGCGTGCGACCGCGCTGGTGGCGGACGACGGGGAACACGCTCGCCGTTCGGCGTCGACAGGGTGCACTGACACTTCGATTTCCTCACTATGCGGCGCGGGCTCGCGGCATCGTGGCCACGCGCCGCGTTGCGCGCCGTTGCTTCGCGTCAAGCCGACGCGGCGCGCGTCGTCATGCGAGGCCGCCGTTGACGGACAGCACTTGCCCCGTCACATAGGCGGCCGCATCGGATACCAGATACGCGACCATCGCCGCGACTTCGTCGGGCCGGCCGGCGCGCTGCGCGGGCACGAGCTGCTTGATCCGTTCGGCGGGAAACGCATGTTCCGCCATCGGCGACTCGATGATGCCGGGCGCGACCGCGTTCACGGTAATGCCGCGCGACGCGAGTTCCAGCGACAGCGACTTCGTCGCGCCGATCAGCCCCGCCTTCGCGGCCGCGTAGTTGACCTGTCCGCGGTTGCCGGTCACGCCGGCGACCGACGCGATGTTGACGATCCGGCCGCGCCGCGTGCGGATCATCGGCAGCAGGAGCGGTTGCGTCACGTTGAAAAAACCGTTGAGCGTCACGTCGATCACGCTGTGCCATTGCTGGCGCGACATGCCGGCCATCGGCGCGTCGTCGTGAATGCCCGCGTTGTTGACGAGGATCTGCACCGGCGCGTCGTCGACGAACGGTGCGAGCGCGGCGAGCGTCGCATCCGCGTCGGTCACGTCGAATGCGATCGCATGCGCGATGCCGCCGGCCGCGACGATCTGCTGCGCGACGGCTTGCGCCTGCGCGAGATTCCGGTTCGCGTGTACCCAGACTTCGTGGCCGGCCTGCGCGAGCGTCGTGCAAATCGCCTGCCCGAGTGCGCCGCTGCCGCCCGTTACGAGCGCCCGCATCGAATTGCTCCGTTCATCGCGTTCCTCCTCGATCGACGCGGCGGCGGTGCATCCAGCCACCGCCGCCGCGTCCCGTCATCCCCTGCGTGCCGCGTCGCGCCCGCGCGCGCCTTCGTCACTTCGTGCGATGCGCGGCGACGTACGCGGCAAGCGCGCCGAGCGTCGCGAAGATCTTCTGGTTGTCCGGATTGTCCGAGCGCAGCTCGAAGCCGTACTTCTTCGAGATCAGCAGCGCGATTTCCAGGATGTCGATGGAGTCGAGCCCGAAGCCCTCGCCGTACAGCGGGGTCCCGGCCGTCACCGTTTCGAGCGGGACGTCTTCGAGATTCAGTTCGCCGATGATCAGCGTGGCGAGCTCTTGTTCCAGTGCGTTCATCATGCTTGCGGGCAGGCGGCCCATGGCAGCGGGAGGCGCCCGGAAAACGGCAGCCGTCGTGCACGCCCGGCGCGGTGCGAGGCGCGCGAATCTCCGTCCCTCCGGCGTCTGCCGGCTTCCCCGCCTGCGTTATTGGGGATCGTTTGTAAAAGTTACGCGGATTCTAGACGATGGGTATCGGCACGTATACGGGGAATGGTTACAGACTGAAGGGCCCCCGCCACGGCCGGTTTCGGGACCCGATCGCAGCAGACGCTTGAGCCGCTTCGGATGGAAATGGATCGTCGCCGCAAAAGCTTCAGTGCGCTGCCATACATTCGGTTACAAAACCCGGCTGCACCTGCCTCGAACCGCCGCGCCGCGGCCCTAAAATGTGCGTGCACGACAGCCGGCCCGGACTAGCGTCCCGGCCGCCATTCATATGATGTTTGACGGCCCGACGCACGCGTCCGGCCCCGATCCGCCCGATGTTTCCAGCAACCATGCCGCGCCCGTCCGCTCCCCTCGCTCCGGTTTGTCCGTCCGTTTGCCGCCGTGCCGCGGCAGCCGGCGGCAACGCGCACCCGCGCCGCGCGCCCGGAGCGCCGCGATGAGCACGCCGCTCGGCATCGTACGCGGCGCCGGCGCGGTCGCCGCGGTGGCGGCGTACCAGATCGGCGCGCACTACGCGGCCGCGACGCCCGGCGCGCACGGCTTCGGCCTCGCGATGGCGCTCGTGCCGCCGCTGCTGCTCGCGCTCGGCGCGGCACTGCGCTCGCCGCGGCGCGCCTGGCTCGTGCCGGCGTGGCTGCTGGCCGCCGTCGCGCTGTGGGCCGTGCGCATCCCGCTCGCGCGCCATTTCGAATGGGGCCTGTATCTGGAGCACGCGAGCTTCAACCTCGCGATGGCGCTGCTGTTCGGCCGCACCCTCGCGGCCGGCCAGGTGCCGCTGTGCACGCGCTTCGCGACGCTGATCCACGGCACGATCACGCCGGCCGTCGCGCGCTACACGCGGCACATCACGCTCGCATGGACGCTGTTCTTCGTCGCGATCGCCGCCGTGTCGACGCTGCTGTTCGCGACCGCGCCGATCGTCGCGTGGTCGACATTCGCGAATTACCTGTCGCTGCCGCTCGTCGCCGTGATGTTCGCCGCCGAGCATGCGTGCCGGCGCTTCGCGCTGCCGCACGACGCGCGGCCGCGGATGGTCGACGCGGTGCGCGCGTACCGCGCGTCGACGCAGCCGTCACGATGAATTCATGGCCGTCGCGGCGCCGCATCGCGGCCGCGCCGGTGACCGCCTTTCGCTTTGACCGATTTATGCCGACTCACCCGCTGGTATTCCATTCCTCGCCGGACCAGACGATCGCCTGGCGCGACGGCACGCCCGTCACCGTCCGCACGTTCGTCGCCGATGTCGCGCGCGTGGCCGCCGCACTGCCCGCCGGCCGCCACGTGTTCAACGTGTGCCGCGACCGCTACCGCTTCGCGGTCAGCCTGTGCGCGGCGCTCGTCACCGGCAGGATCAGCCTGCTGCCGTCGACGCACACGCCCGAGATGGTGCGCCAGCTCGCGTCGTTCGCACCCGACGCGTTCTGCCTGCACGACGCGCCGGACTGCACGATCGACCTGCCGCGCTTCGCGTATCCGGACGCCGCACCCGGCGAACTCCCCGACGACGCACCGTGCGTGGTGCCGCAGATCGACGCGTCGCGGATCATGGCGTACGTGTTCACGTCCGGCTCGACCGGCGCGCCGGTGCCGCACCGCAAGACCTGGGGCTTCCTGGTCGGCTGCGTGCGCGCGGCGGCCGAGCGCCTCGGCCTGCTCGACGGCCGCGCGGCCACGCTGATCGGCACCGTGCCCGCGCAGCACATGTACGGCTTCGAATCGACGGTGCTGCTCGCGCTGATCGGCGGCCTCGCGTTCAGCAACCGTCAGCCGTTCTACCCGGTCGACATTCGCGACGAACTCGCCGCGATCCCGCAGCCGCGCGTGCTCGTCACGTCGCCGATCCACCTGCGCGCGCTGCTGTCGGCCGGCCATGCGCTGCCGCCGGCCGCGCTCGTGCTGTCGGCCACCGCGCCGCTGTCGGAAAAACTCGCGTACGAAGCCGAGGCCGCGCTCGAGGCGCCGCTCGTCGAAATCTACGGCAGCACCGAAACCGGCCAGATCGCGACGCGCCGCACGTCGCAGGGCGCCGCGTGGCAACCGTTCCCGGACATCCGGCTCGACGCGCGCGCGGCGCACGACGCGTCGGACCACGATGCCGCGGGCGACGACAGCGGCCCGACCGTGTGGGTGTCGGGCGGACACGTCGAAACCCCGGTGCCGATGGGCGATGCGCTCGAGCTGCTCGGCGACGGCCGGTTCCTGCTGCACGGCCGCAAGGCGGACCTCGTCAACATCGCCGGCAAGCGCACGTCGCTCGCCTACCTGAACCATCAGCTGAACGCGATTGCCGACGTCGTCGACGGCGTGTTCTTCATGCCGGACGACATCGCGCCGGCCGACGCCGATGCGACCCGCGAACCGGTCACGCGCCTCGTCGCGCTCGTGGTCGCGCCGACGCTCGCCGCGGCCGACCTGCAGCGCGCGCTGCGCGAACGGATCGATCCGGCGTTCATGCCGCGCCCGCTCGTGTTCGTCGACGCATTGCCGCGCAACGAAACGGGCAAGCTGCCGCGCGACGTGGTCGCCGCGCTCGTCGCACGGCACACGCGCGCCGCCGGGGCCGACGTGCGCGAGCGCGCCGCGACGGCCGCGCCCGATGCGCCGCTCGCGTTCACGATTCCCGCCGATCATCCGGCGCTGCCCGGTCATTTCCCCGGTCGTCCGATCGTGCCGGCCGTCGTGCTGCTCGATCACGCGATCGCCGCACTCGGCGCATCGCTGAATCGCCCGCTCGATACGTGGCGGCTGGCTTCCGCGAAATTCCTGAGCCCGGTCGCGCCCGGCGAGGCGCTCGATCTCGCGTTCGATGCAGCGGCCGGCGGCGCGATCCGCTTCACGCTGCGCGCGGGTGCGCGCGACGTCGCGACCGGCGTGCTGTCCGCGCCGCCGGCCGCGCAGGACGGCGCGCAGCGATGAAGCGCACCGCATGGGCCGAGCGCCAGGAACGCAGCAACGCCGGGTTGCTGCGCGTGATGACCTGGATCTCGCTGCGTTTCGGCCGTCGGCCATCGCGCATCGTGCTGCATGCCGTCGCGACTTATTTCGTGCTGTTCTCGCCGGTCGCGTGCGCCGCGTCGCGCGACTACCTGCGCCGCGTGCTCGGCCGTCCCGCGCGCTGGCGCGACGTGTACCGGCACGTGTTCACGTTCGCGGCGACGATCCACGACCGCATCTACCTGATGAACGGCCGCTTCGACCTGTTCGACATCCGGCTGCACGGCGAAACACGGGTCGACGCCGCGCTCGCCGGCGGGCGCGGCGCATTCCTGATGGGCGCGCACCTCGGCAGCTTCGAAGTCGTGCGCGCGATCGGCCGCACGCGCCCGGACCTGCGCGTCGTCGTCACGATGTTCGAAGAGAACGCGCGCAAGATCAATGCGACGCTCGCCGCCGTCAACCCGGCCGCGAAGCCGGAAGTGATTCCGCTCGGGCAGGTCGACTCGATGCTGAAGGTGCGCGAACGCCTCGACGCGAACTGCATGGTCGGGATGCTCGCCGACCGCACGCTGCTCGACGACGCGACCGCGTCGCTGCGGTGGCTGCCGCTGCTCGGCGCGCCGGCGGCATTCCCGCTCGGGCCGCTGTACATGGCCGCGATGCTGCGGCGTCCGGTGCTGTTCATGACGGGCCTCTATCGCGACGGCAATCGCTACGATGTGCACTTCGAGACGCTCGCCGATTTTTCCGACGTGCGCCGCGACACGCGCGCGGCGGCCGTCGACGCGGCGCTCGCGCGCTACGTCATGCTGCTCGACCAGTACTGTCGCGCGGCGCCGTACAACTGGTTCAACTATTTCGATTTCTGGCAGACCGGCACGGCCGCCGCGCGCCGCGACGCGGCGCACGCGTGCGCCGGCCTGTCCGCCACGAGGGATTCCGACGCATGACCGCCGTTCGCCGCTTTCCGCCGATGTTGCTACCGATGCTCCCGCTGCCGCACCCGCGCGCGCTGCGCCGCGCCGCACGCAGGTTCGCCGTCACGGCCGCCGTCGCGCTCGCCCTGCCCGCGCACGCGGCCGACACCGGTTCGGCATGGACCCTCGACCGGCTGATGTCGACACTCGCGCAGCACAAGTCGGGGCGCGCGACGTTCACCGAGACGAAGACGCTGTCGATCACCACGCAGCCGCTCGAATCGTCGGGCGAGCTCGTGTTCGTCGCACCCGACCATCTCGAGAAGCACACGCTGAACCCGAAGCCCGAACATCTCGTGGTCGACGGCGACATGCTCACCGTCGAGCGCAACAACCGCAAGTACACGCTCGCGCTCGCGCGCTATCCGGAGCTCGGCGCGTTCATCGACAGCATCCGCGCGACGCTCGCCGGCAACCGCTATGCGCTCGAGCAGGTCTACAAGGTCGCGCTCGCCGGTCGCGGCGACGACTGGACGCTGACGCTCACGCCGCTCGACTCGCGGATGCTGAAGGTCGTCAGCACGATCACGCTCGAAGGCTCGCGCGACGTGTTGCGCAGCGTCGCGATCCGGCAGGCCGACGGCGACCGTTCGACGATGCGCCTGCAACCCGTCCCGGCGAACTGATGGACGATCGCACCCGGCCGCCCGCCCCCGTCACGCACCGCCTGCCCGCGTGGCGGCAACGCGCGGTGCTCGTGTGGCTGCTCGCGCTCGTCGCATGCGGGATCGCGATCGCCCGCGCGAACTTCACGGCCGACCTGTCCGCGTTCCTGCCGCGCGCACCGAGCGCGGGGCAGCGCGTGCTCGTCGATCAACTGCGCGACGGCATCGTGTCGCGGCTGATCCTCGTCGCGATCGACGGCGGCGATGCGGCCACGCGTGCCGCGCTGTCGCGGCGCGTCGCCGGCACGCTGCGCGCCGACCGGCAATTCTCCTCGATCAACAACGGCGAAGCCGTCGACGACACACACGACCGGCAGTTCGTGTTCGACCATCGCTACCTGCTGAGCCCGGCCGTCGCGCCGCAGCGCTTCAGCGCGGACGGCCTGCACCAGGCGCTCGGCGACAGCCTCGACCTGTTGAGTTCGTCGGCGGGGCTCGTCGCGAAGGCACTGCTGCCGCGCGACCCGACCGGCGAAGTGACGGCGCTCGTCAATCAGCTCGACAGCGGCGCGCAGCCCGCCAGCCGCGACGGCGTATGGGCGTCGCGCGACGGCACGCGCGCGGTGCTCGTCGTGCAGACGGCCGCGCCCGGCTCCGACACCGATGCGCAGGCACGCGCGATCGACGCGGTGCGCCGCGCGTTCTCCGCCGCGACGCAGGCGCTGCCGAACCCGGCCGCGTACACGCTCGCGATGACCGGCCCAGGCGTGTTCTCGGTCGACACGCGCGACACGATCCGGCACGACGTCGAGCGGCTGTCGACGGCGAGCGTCGTGCTGATCGTCGCGCTGCTGCTGACGCTGTACCGCTCGCCGCGCACGCTCGCGCTGGGGCTGCTGCCGGTGCTGACGGGCATCGCCGCCGGCATCGCGGCGGTCGGCATCGCGTTCGGCACGGTCCACGGGCTGACGCTCGGCTTCGGCACGACGCTGATCGGCGAAGCCGTCGACTATTCGATCTACCTGTTCGTGCAATCGGCGCAGGCCGGCTCGCGCGGCACCGCACGGCCCGCCGACGCGACGCGGGCATGGATCGCCGCTTATTGGCCGACGATCCGGCTCGGCGTGCTGACGTCCGTGTGCGGCTTCGCGTCGATGCTGTTCTCCGGTTTTCCGGGCCTCGTGCAGCTCGGGCTCTACTCGATCGCCGGGCTGACGGCCGCCGCGCTCGTCACGCGCTTCGTGCTGCCGCACCTGCGCGGCGAGCACGTCGCAATTCGCGACGTGTCGCGCGTCGGCGCGGTGCTCGCGCGCGCGGCCGCTGCCGCGCCGCGGCTGCGCTGGCCGCTCGCCGCGCTCGTGCTCGCCGCGTGCGCGACGCTCATGCTGCATCGCGACGGCCTGTGGAGCCGCGAGCTTGCGGCACTGAGCCCCGTGCCCGCTGGCGCGCAGGCACTCGACGCACGCCTGCGCGCCGATCTCGGCGCGCCGGACGTGCGCTATCTCGTCGTGATTTCCGCGCCGACCGAACAGGCCGCGCTCGAACGCGCGGAACGGGTCGCCGCGCAATTGCAGCCGCTCGTCGAGCGCGGCGCGCTCGCGGGCTTCGAAAGTCCCGCGCGCTACCTGCCGAGCGACGCCGCGCAGCGCGCGCGCCAGGCGAGCCTGCCGGACGCCGACACGCTTGCCGCACGCATGCGCGCGGCCGTCGCGAACCAGCCGATCCCGGTCAGGCCCGAGCTGTTCGCTCCGTTCATCGCCGATGTCGAGGCCGCACGCCACGCGCCGCTGCTCACGCGCGCGGACCTGCGCGGCACGTCGATGGCGCTCGCCGTCGACGCGCTGCTGACCGAGCGCGCGGGCCGCTGGCGCGCGATGCTGCCGCTGCGCGCGCCGGACGTCGCACGCACCGGTCCGGCGGCTCCGGCGCTCGATGCCGCGCCGATTCGCGCGGCCGTCGCGCGCGCCGGCGTGCCCGACGCGCTGTTCGTCGACATGAAGGCCGAGGCCGACCGCCTGTACGTGAACTACGTGCACGAGGACATCCGGCTGTCGCTCGCGGGTTTCGCGGCGATCGCCGTGCTGCTGCTGATCGCGCTGCGCTCGCCGCGCCGCGTCGTACGCGCGCTCGCGCCGCTGGTCGCGGCCGTGCTGGTGGTGACGGCCGGCTTCGCGCTCGCCGGCGTGCCGCTGACGATCCTGCACCTCGTCGGGATGCTGCTGATCGTCGCGGTCGGCTCGAACTATGCGCTGTTCTTCTGCAAGCGCGACGACGCGCAACCGGTCACGCCGCACACGCTCGTGTCGCTGCTGATCGCGAACCTCGCGACGGTCGCCGGCTTCGGCCTGCTCGCGCTGTCGCGGGTGCCGCTGCTCGAAACCTTCGGGCTGACCGTCGGCCCCGGTGCGATGCTCGCGCTCGCGTTCGCCGCGATTCTCGCGCCGCGCGCGGCGGCGGTGGCCGCTGGCAGCCCTCATCGTGAGCCGACAGGAGGTCGCGCATGAACGCGCCGTCGTCCGTTCCGCCTCGCCAGCCCGGCGATGCGCGCCGCTGGAAACCGACGCCGCTGATCGCGGGCACGGCCGCGCTGCACGCGGGCGCGCTCGCGGCCGTCGTCGCGCAACCGGCCGCATGGCCGTGGGCCGCCGGTGGCGTGGTCGCGTCGCATCTCGCACTGACCGCCGCCGGCCTGTGGCCGCGCAGCGCGCTGCTCGGGCCGAATTGGACGCGCCTGCCGGCCGGCGCCGGCCGCCGGATCGCGCTGACGATCGACGACGGCCCGGACCCCGACGTCACGCCGCGCGTGCTCGACCTGCTCGATCGCCACGACGCGCGCGCGACGTTCTTCTGCATCGGCGATCTCGCGCGCCGCCATCCGCAGTGGATCGAAGCGATCGTCGCGCGCGGCCACGCGGTCGAGAACCACAGCCAGCGGCACCGGCATACGTTCTCGCTGTCGGGGCCCGCCGCGCTGCGCCGTGAAATCGCGGCCGCGCAGCAGACGCTGACCGAGATCGCCGGCACGCGCCCGCGCTTCTTCCGCGCGCCGGCCGGCCTGCGCAATCCGTTTCTCGAGCCGGTGCTGTGCGAGTTCGGCCTGCAGCTCGCCAGCTGGACGCGCCGTGGCTTCGACACCCGCGCGCGCGATGCGGATACCGTCACGCACCGCCTGCTGAACGGCCTGGCTGCGCGCGACATCCTGCTCGTGCACGACGGCCACGCGGCGCGCGACGCGCGTGGCGAACCAGTGGTGCTCGACGTGCTGCCCGCGCTGCTGCACGCGGCCGCCGATGCGCAGTTGCACTGGACCACGCTGCGCGCCGCGCTCGCGCCCGAACCGTCCGATCCGCCCGCCGGGCCGGGCATCCCAGCCGCCCCGTTTGATAAAATCTGACCACGCCCGGCGCGCCCGCCAGCCCCGCTGCGGCGCCCGTTCCGGCCACCGGATACGACCCTCGTGAAACCTCTCCTGCTCTCGCACTTCACCGCCACCAGCTGCATCGGCCGCGGCCTCGACGCGACCGTCGACGCGCTGCGCCACGCACGCGGCGGGCTCACGCCGTGCGACTTCGAACGCGCCGATCTCGACACCTGGATCGGCGCCGTGGACGGCGTCGATGCGCAGCCCGTGCGCGCGGATCTCGCCGACTTCGACTGCCGCAACAACCGCCTCGCGCAACTCTGCCTCGTCCAGGACGGCTTCGACGCGCGCGTCGCGGCGGCCGTGGCGCGCCACGGCGCCGCGCGCGTCGGCGTGTTCGTCGGCACGAGCACGTCCGGCATCCTCGAGACCGAGCGCGCGTACGAGCAGCGCGATCCGGCCAGCGGAGCCCTGCCCGCCGGATTCCGCTACACGCACACGCACAACCCGTATTCGCCGGCTGCGTTCGTGCGCGCGTATTTCGCGCTGCGCGGGCCGGCGATGGCGATCTCGTCGGCGTGCTCGTCCGGCGCGAAGGTGTTCGGCTCCGCGCGCCGGATGATCGAAGCGGGGCTGATCGATGCGGCCGTCGTCGGCGGCGTCGATTCGCTGTGCCTGACGACGCTGTACGGCTTCAATTCGCTCGAACTGCTGTCGCGCCGGCCGTGCCGCCCGTTCGACGTCGCGCGCGACGGCATCTCGATCGGCGAAGCGGCTGCGTTCGCGCTGCTCGAACGCGTGCCCGACGCGCCCGCCACGCTCGACGGCGACGCGATCCTGCTGCTCGGCATCGGCGAATCGAGCGATGCGCATCACATGTCGTCGCCGCATCCGGAAGGGCTCGGCGCGCGCATCGCGATCGAACAGGCGCTCGCGTCGGCCGGCCTCGCTGCAAGCGACATCGACTACGTGAACCTGCACGGCACCGCGACGCCCAGCAACGATGCCGCCGAAAGCCGCGCGGTGGGCGCGCTGCTCGCGCGCACGCCGTGCAGTTCGACGAAGGGCGCGACCGGTCACACGCTCGGGGCGGCCGGCGCCCTCGAAGCGGTCGTCGCCGCGCTGGCGCTGCGCGAACAGTTCGTGCCGGCCGGCGTCAACACGACGCAACCCGACCCGGCGCTGGCCGCCGACTACGTGCTCGCGAGCCGCGATGCGCGCGTGCGTGCGGTCCTGTCGAATTCGTTCGGCTTCGGCGGCACGAACTGCAGCCTGATCCTCGGCCGCGCCGGGCATGCGAGCCGCCGGGAGCCGACATGACCGTCACCGCCTTCATCGAAAGTGTCGGCCTCGTCGGGCCGGGACTGAACGACTGGCCGCACGCGGCCGACGTGCTCGCGGGCCGCGCGGCCTATGCGAGCGCGCGCACCGTGCTGCCGCCGCCTGCCGGCCTGCCGCCGGCGGAACGCCGCCGCACCGGCCCCGTCGTGCGCGTCGCGCTCGCGGTCGGCCTCGAAGCGGCAGCCGCGAGCGGGCGCGATGCGGCCACGCTCGCGACCGTGTTCAGCGCGTCCGGCGGCGACGGCCAGAACTGCCACGCGATCTGCGAGACCCTCGCCGGCGACGATCGCCACCTGTCGCCCACGCGCTTTCACAACTCGGTGCACAACGCGCCGGCCGGCTACTGGAGCATCGCGACCCGCGCGATGGCGACGTCGAACGTGCTGTGCGCGCACGACGGCAGCTTCGCCGCGGGCCTGCTCGAAAGCGTGTGCCAGGTCATGGTCGATCGCGTGCCGAGCCTGCTGATCGCCTACGACACCGACTATCCGGAGCCGCTGCACGCGGTGCGGCCGATCGTCGACGCATTCGGCGTCGCGCTCGTGCTCGCGCCCGACGCGAGCGAACGCACGCTCGCGCGCATCGACGTGCGGCTCACCGACGCGCCGGCGACGACGCTCGCGAACCCCGAACTCGACGCGCTGCGCACCGGCAATCCGGCCGCGCGCGCGCTGCCGCTGCTCGACGCGCTCGCGGCGCGGCGCGCGGCGAGCGTCGTGCTCGACTATCTGGAAGATACGCGCGTGCAGGTCGATATCGCACTGCCGAATGCCGCGGCGGGGCACGCGCGATGACGACGCCCGTTTCGACGCCGATGCCTGCGCCGGCACCGGCCACGCTCGATCGCGCATGGATCGCCGTGCACATTCCGCACGACGGCGCGATGTGCTTGCTCGATCGGGTCGAATCGTGGGACGCCGCGCGCATCCGCTGCAGCGCGACGAGCCACCGCGCCCCGCACAACCCGCTGCGCTCGCGCGGCCGGCTCGCGTCGGTCTGCGGGATCGAATATGCGGCACAGGCGATGGCCGTGCACGGCGCGCTGCTCGGTGCGCAGCAGGCGCAGGCGGAACCCGCGCGGCCGCGCGCCGGCTATCTCGCGAGCGTGCGCAACGTCGACGCGTTCGTCGACCGGCTCGACACGTTCGAGCTGCCGCTGATCGTCGACGCCGAACGCATCGGCGGCGACGACCGCTCCGTGCTGTACGGCTTCACGCTGCGCTGCGGCGAGCGCGTGTTGCTCGGCGGCCGCGCCGCGGTGATGCTCGATGCATCGGCAACCGGCGTGCGCGTTGCGCCGCCCGCGGGCCGCGCGGACCCTAGATGAACCAGCCCCAAGGAAACCAGGCCGTGAAAGCACGTCAGTTCATTTGCACCGCGTTCGTTCTCGCGCTGATCAGCCCGATCGCGCACGCGGACATGTCGGAAGTGAAGCAGGACATCAAGCGCGATTCGAAGGAAGCCGCGCACAAGACCGGCGAGGCCGCGCGCAGTTTCGGCCACGCGACCGCGAGCGCCGCGAAGACGGTCGGCCACGGCATCGCGCACGCGTCGCGCGAAGGCTGGGATGCCACCAAGCGCACGACGAAGCGGATCTTCCACAAGAACGATTCAGGCGAAGGCGCGCGAAAGAGCGATTGAGTGCGAACGTCCCGCGCACCGCAGACGGATGCGCGGGACGCGGCACGACGCGTGAACGCGGCGGTGCCGCACCGCCGCCGTCAGCGCGCGCCGCCGCGCGTGCGACGCGCCGGCCCGCGCGCGAAGCACTTGCCGTACGCGACCAGCCAGCAATCGCGATGATCGAAGTTGCGCAGCAACCGCGCGCGGCGCCGCTCGAGCCAGTGAAGCGCGATCGCCATCGTCAGCGCGACGGCCAGTGCCGAGCCGCCGATCGCGAGTCCCATCCAGGTGTCACCCATGCCTCCTCCGGAATGCGAGGCCGGTGCGGCGTGCGTGCCGTGACGCGGTAGCCGGCACGCGGGCGCACCCGGCCCGCCGCATGCGCGGCGAACCTGCGTCCGTGTTCCGTCACCGCGCGCGTGCGCGCCGCCCCGGCGCTGGATACAGCGGGAGCACGGCCCGGACGCGCGCGCGAACGCCGCCCGGGCCGCCGCGCGTCAATGCATGTGCTGGCCGCCGTTGATCGCGATGTTGGAGCCCGTCACGAAACCGGCCTCTTCCGAGCACAGATAGGCGACCAGCGCCGCGACTTCCTCGGGTTTCCCGAGCCGTCCCGCCGGAATCTGCGGAAGGATCTTGGTATCGAGGATGTCCTGCGGGATCGCCGTCACCATCTTCGTCGCGAGGTAGCCCGGCGACACCGTATTCACCGTCACGCCCTTGCGCGCGGTCTCGAGCGCGAGCGATTTCGTGAAACCGTGCATGCCGGCCTTCGCGGCCGCGTAGTTGGTCTGGCCGACCGAGCCCTTCGAGCCGTTGACCGACGCGATGTTGACGATGCGTCCCCAGCCGCGCTCGACCATGCCGTCGCAGACCGGCTTCGTCATGTTGAACACGGAATCGAGGTTGGTGCGGATCACCGCATCCCAGTTGACCTTGTCGAGCTTGCGCAGCGTCATGTCGCGCGTGATGCCCGCGTTGTTCACCAGGATGTCGACCGGGCCGACGTCCCGGACGATTTTCTCGACGCATTGCTGGCACGAATCGTAATCGGCCACGTCCACCGGATACGCGTGGAATTCGCGACCGGCCGCGTGCATCTCGGTCAGCCAGCGATCGGCGCCGGTGTTGTTCGGCGAATACGTGACGACGACCTGGCAGCCCGCATCGTTCAACCGGATGCTGATCGCTTCGCCGAGACCACCCATCCCACCCGTCACAACTGCAATTCGCTTAGTCATCCTATGAGTTACCGACAAGAAAAGTAGTCAAAGGTGCGGGGCGACGGCATGGCACATGCTGCCGCCCCGCCGCTGCGATGCGCTGGCGCCCGCAGGGCGGACGTGGCGCGCACCGGAACATCACGCTTGTTGTTGGCAGCTTGTTGTGCGCGAAGTTTGCTGCATGTGTGTGCGGCGCTGGCCGGCGCCGCATGCGTGCACTATCGTCAGACTCTGCTCAACCGCGCTCGACCGCGAGCGCGACGCCCATCCCGCCGCCGATGCACAGCGACGCCAGCCCGCGCTTCGCATCGCGCTTGGC